>CALLAT010000047.1 GCA_938002085.1 uncultured Pseudanabaenaceae cyanobacterium | reverse complement strand
CCCAACACTCGCCTTAGCATGTGTTTAGCAACAGTGTTTTGCAAAAGCCGGATCAGACAAAAAGCAGCCAAATTCAGGCCGAGCAAGGTTTCCTGGCCCGGCCCCCGTTCATCAACTGTCTAACACCTGCCTCAGCGTTTTGACCAACTGCTGCTCATAGGACGGCTTATCCACATAGGCCGCCGCTCCCAGCTTCTTGCCCCAATGGTGATCAATGGGCGTCGTCTTACTGGAACAAATCACTACCGGAATATCCTTCGTCAGTGGATGGCCCTTCAGCTTGCGGCAAGCCTCATAGCCATTCATCCCAGGCATCAACACATCCAACACAATCAAATCTGGACAGGTTTGCTGGGCACGCTCCAAGGCCTCAGCACCATCTTCCGCCATCCACACGGCGTAGTTGTGGCTCTGCAATAACGCAGCAATCATCTCCCGCTGGGTCGAACTATCATCAACAACCAAAACTGTTTCCATCACTCGATCCTTCGATAGCGGATGCACCTGGATGAACCCATCTTAGGAATTTCCCCTGCGATCGCCATGAACCTACACTCCTGAATTTACGTAGGAGCTAAGACCTATAAAGCCATTTTTTGTAACGTAGATTACCAAGAATTACGGATATTGCAGGAGCCCCAGGAAAATGCTCCAACTGCCCTGTATCAATCCAAAGCCAGATCTCTCAGCTAAGTCATTCCACAGTGACCAGAGGTCATCCAACCTTTCAGTTCAGAACTGTCAGATTTGTAAGATCAGCTCAGCCAGATTTTCGGTGCATTGCGGCACCCGCCGCCCATTAGGACTGTTATGATTCGCGTTCTCCTCGTTGACGATCAACGCCTCCTGCGTGAGGGAATTCGCATGATCCTCAGCAAAACGCCCGGCTTTACGGTGGTCGGTGAAGCTAGTAATGGCATTGAAGCGATCGCCCAAACCGAAGCCTTGATGCCCGATGTCGTGTTGATGGACTTGCGCATGCCCCTGTTGGATGGAGCCACCGCTTCTGCCTCCATCCATCGCCAGTTTCCCCAGGTCCAGGTCATGATGCTTACGGGCGAAGACAACGAAGTCCAAGTCGCCGAGGCCCTCCAAGGGGGAGCTGCAGGCTACCTGCTCAAAAGCACCCCCACCGAAGACTTGATCCAAGCGATCGCCCTCGTCCACAAGGGCTATACCCAGCTAGGCCCGGGCCTGGGCAAACGCCTCATGGCCCAGCTCAACCCAGCCTCCGGCTCAAAAACAGCTAGCCTCCCTGCCGAATGGGACAAGTTGACGATGCGCGAACAGGAAATCGCCCGCCTCATCGGCACTGGCATGACCAATGAGGAAATTGCCAAGCAGCTCTGCATCTCCAAAAGCACCGTCAAAAACCACATCACCAAGATTTTGCAGCGGCTGAATGTGCGCGATCGCACCCAAGTCGCCATCCTCACCCATAGCCTCTAGGCCCCAGCTCTAATTCGAAGCCAAAGAGAATAAATACTTACGTGAAGCCCAGCCAATGGCAAAATAGAGTCTGCACAGCCCATTCAGGGTTTTTGTTTTAAATCGCGCTACTCAAAGACGGAATTAGACGGCTATGGCACAAGACATGATCAAGCCTTACAAGGGCGACCCCTTCGTCGGCCATCTCTCCACTCCGGTGAGTGATTCGGCCCTGGTGCGCGACTACCTCAGCAAATTGCCCATCTACCGCGAAGGACTCACCCCAAAACTGCGCGGTCGTGAAATCGGCATGGCCCATGGATATTTCCTCCTCGGCCCCTTCACGGCGCTGGGTCCCCTGCGGGATAGCAACATCGGTGGCCTAGCCGGACTGGCCAGCGCTGTGGCCCTCGTTTTCATCGCTAAGGCCGGTATGCGCCTCTATGGCATTGCGACCTTCCCCAAAGGAGCAAAGTCTGATGATCCCCTGATGACCTATGAAGGTTGGGCTGATTTGGCCAAGGGGTTCATGATTGGTGGTGCGGGCGGTGCATTCTTTGCATTTTTGATTCTGCAAGTGCTTGGCTTTCTGGGCTAGGAACTTCGGTCCCTACTGCATCTGGGTGAATTGAGACAAAAAATGGGTTGGTGCGTTTGTCGCACCAACCCATTTTTGATGAGCACAAATAACGTCTGTTGGATTTTGGCAGGCTCAACCCAATCTAGGCAAACGCCGCCCGTTGCAGCGTCGTGATTTCCTGAATGCCTTTCTCCGCCACATCGAGAATGGCATTGAGCTGGGCTCTGGTGTAGCTCCCAGCTTCTGCTGTGCCCTGCACCTCAATCAGCTCCAGGTCACTGGTCATCACCACATTGCAATCCACATCCGCTGCCACATCCTCGGGATAGTCCAAATCCAACATGGCCTCCCCTTCAATGAGCCCAACGGAAATGGCCCCAATGCCACATTTCAGCGGCGACTTCTCTAAATCTCCTCGGGCAATCAGCGTCTCGATCGCCTCCTGCAAAGCAACATAGCCCCCGGTAATCGAAGTGGTACGGGTGCCACCATCGGCCTGAAGCACATCGCAATCCACCGTCAGCATCCGCTCTCCTAGGGCTTCCATATCCAGTGACGCCCGCAAGCTGCGGCCAATCAACCGCCGAATCTCCTGGGTCCGCCCCGACAGCTTCATAAACTCCCGCCGCTGACGCTCCTGGGTGGCACCGGGCATCATGCGATATTCCGCCGTAAGCCAGCCCTTGCCGCTATCTTTCATCCAGCGGGGTACCTTGTCCTGGATCGTCACGGTGCAAATTACCTTGGTCTCACCGCAGCTCGCCAGGACGGAGCCCGCCGGATGCTTGGAAAAATGCCGCTGAAAGGTAATCGCTCGCAACTCATCCGGTTGCCGACCGCTGGGACGCTGCCAAGCCATAGAAAATCCTTGTTTGCTCACAGTAGAACAATTGCTCCACGATGAGCCTAGCAGCAGGCCGATTGGACGAGGTGATACAGGTAGGGATTCTTTGCGATCGCAAACAAGCCAAGACAATATTCAAGGGCAGGGGTCGGGTCCTCCGACCCAGCACAAGCCAGAACCAACCCCACCGCAAGAACGCCAAACCACAAGAGGGCAGGGAAACCCAGCCCCCTACGTGCAATCACATGATCTACGACGCAACGGCGGTCAACTGGTCCACAATCTGCTGCTCCACCACATCCGCTGACTGACTGCCATCTACCATCAGCAACCGCTTCTTGTAGCCGTAGTAGTCTTGGAGCGGCTTGGTAAACTCTTCCAAATTATCAATGCGCCGCTGAACCACTGCCAAATCATCATCGGAGCGCGAGCGAGCCAAAGAGCGCTCCACCAAGACCTCCCGAGACACATCCAGCCACAAGGCTTGATCGACGCCTTGGCCCAGCTCCTCCAGTAAGAAATCTAATTCCTCTGCTTGGAATGCTGTGCGGGGGTAGCCCTCCAAAATCCAGCCCTGGGCCATATCCGGCTGCTGCAAGCGTTGACGAATAAAACCGATCATCAGTGGATCCGGCACCAGCTCCCCTTTTTCTACGTAGGGCTTGGCCTGATTTGCCAGCTCAGCCAGGGCTTCCGAGGCCCCGGAATGCGCCGTGGAATCCGTCGTCATCGCCTCACGGATTAGATCTCCCGTAGACAGCGTTGGCAAGGATAACCGCTGAGATAAACGAGTTGCCTGGGTTCCCTTCCCAGCACCCGAGCCGCCTAAAAGAATGAGTCTCATCCCCATAACCTTGCCCCTTTCAATCCTGATCAATAAAAATTCACGGGTTTGAACTGACCCTTGACCCAAGTTCAAGAGAAATTCGCCACAATAGAGATCGGCTTCTCAATGGCCTTAACTGACCTGTCTTGACTACTTGGACTGTATCACCAGCCCCTGCCAGTTTGCAGCTTAAGCCGTAGCTTGAGACACTCACTTCTCAGTATTTCTGCTGCGATCAGGGCATTCTGTTGTGACCTAGGTCCCAAATTTTGTAGAGAAGATCAGCTTTCAGCGTTACATGTAGCGGTTTAGTCAGTGAAAGCGGAAAGAACTGCGCTATATTTAGTCTCGCTCAGGCAAGTCGTGACACTCCGCTCTTAACCCACCCTGTTGACGTCGCTAGAATTATGATTGCGCAGCCCCAATCAGCCCTTCGTGTTTCCCCAGCGGTGTCCGACTTCCCTCGCAATAGCGTTCCTCGTTTAGCTGTGGCTGCTCCTCCTCAACAGGAGCAACGAGCCAGCCATAGTCCAGCTCTGGCTGGACTACTGCAAGTCTTTACCTGCGTTCATCGCAATTACTTCACCCGTGTGATGGCCCAAGCCTTGCGCAATGCGGGGCAAGGCACACCGACCTTAATTGTGCAGTTTCTCAAAGGCGGCTGTAACCAAGGGCCAGATCAGCCCATGCACTTTGGCCAGGCTCTGGATTGGGTGCGCTGCCGCCTGGAACATTGCATCAACTCTGCTCCCCAAGCTGAGGGAGATTTTGTCGCGGTGCGGGAGCTGTGGGCCTTTACCCGAGAGGCGATCGCCAGCGGCAAGTACGACTCCGTTGTGCTGGATGAGCTGAGCTTAGCGATCGCCTACGGCATCATCCCTGAGGCCGAAGTGGTGGACTGTTTAGAATCCCGCCCTTCCCACATTGAGGTGACCCTCACCGGCCAGAAAATGCCCCAGAGCCTGCTGAAAATGGCAGATCAGGTGACGGAGCTACGCAACATCTTCAACACGGTATTGCCAGAGCCTGTAGCTCCTGCCCAGCTTGCTGTCGCTCCTCCCCCAGCATCAATTGACAGGGTTGATGCTCCAGTGGCTGATGCGTCTGGGGAAGCGATGGCAACCGCTGAAGATATTGTTTCAGTGGAACCTGTAGAAGCGATCGCGCCAGTCGAGGAAGTAGCTAAACCGGCAGAAATTGTAGAGCCAGAAACATTAGCGCCCTCCGCAGAGGCCCCTCTGATGCAGTTGGGGCTGGGTATCGCTGGGGTTGAGGCTGCAACGCCCCATGATTTGCATCTTGAGATGCCGCCTGTGGATGAACTGCTGGTCAAATATTCCGAAGCTCACGACCAAGAGATTGCCGAAGCCAATGCCATTCAGGCCAAGGCCAATCGCAAGTCTAGATATGCTGGGAAACGGCCTAAACGTCGCTCCGAGACGCAGATTTCATTGCCGGGGTTTGACTAAATCATTCGGCAAAATAACGCTGTGTAACTGCTGCAATAAGCTTGAGTTGAGTTGGGCGAAGTTGACTGCCGCTCGTCGTAATATGGTCTGGACGATCGCGTAGAAATGGGCGATCGCAAGTTTTTTCCGATTACCGAACCGCCCGCCGCCCCATGATTAAGAACGATCGCTGGATTAAAGAACAAGCTGCCCAGGGCATGATCGAGCCCTTCCAGCCCAGCCTAGTCCGACATACCGAAGGAGAACTAGCTGTACTTTCCTTTGGACTAAGCAGCTACGGCTATGACATTCGTCTCTCTCCGAAAGACTTTCGTATTTTTCGTCATGTGCCAGGAACGATTATCGACCCCAAACGCTTCAATCCAGAGAATTTAGAATCTGCTCATTTAAAAGAGGATGAACTTGGGACTTTCTTTATACTTCCAGGACACAGCTATGGACTAGGTGTAGCTCTAGAGAAACTCAACATTCCCAACAATGTGACCGTTTTGTGTATAGGGAAGTCCACTTATGCGAGAGCAGGAATAATAGCTAATTTAACTCCAGCCGAAGCGGGTTGGCGTGGTCATCTGACGCTGGAGTTTAGTAACAGTTCACCTGCTGACGCTAAAATCTATGCAAATGAAGGATGTGTTCAACTTTTATTCTTGGGCGGCGAACCTTGCGAAGTAAGTTACGACCAGCGACGAGGTAAATATCAGGACCAGCCTCAAGAGGTTGTTGTTGCACGAATATAACTGGATTGAGAGCAGAATCATAAAGAGAACATAGTTATAGATTTATCTCACTTTTCAACAAAGAAAGATGCTTAGCAATGGACTCAGTTGAGAGTATGTCCAATCGTTTAGAGGATGTTTGAAAAGTAAGAAAAGGCTCATGCAAGTCTGCGTAGCATGAGCCTGATCATGGCGATGTGAATGAAGGCTTCGGAAGATTCAGGCAAGCGTTCGTAGTCGACATTGAGCCGACGACACCAGCCAAGCCAGCCATAGGTTCGCTCCACCATCCATCTCTTGGGGAGTAAAACAAAGCCCTTGGCTTCATCGGGGCGAAGCACCACTTCAAAAATCCAGCGAAAGGTATCGAACACCCAGTGGAGAAAGTCTTTGCCGGAGAATCCCCCATCAACCCAAATTCTAACTAATCCTGGAACTCGCTCTCGTTCTTCATCAAGCTTACTGAGCAGTTGCTTTGCTCCTTCACGCTCTTGCACATTGGCTGCGACCACGTTGACCATAATCAAGAGTCCTAAGGTGTCGACGAGAGTGAAGCGTTTGCGCCCTTTGGTTTTCTTGCCCGCGTCATATCCCACTTGTTTGTGAATCATCACTGCGGTGGGAACCGTTTGAGAGTCGAGGCTCGCAGCACTCGGACTTCCATATCGGCCTTGGTCAACCCGACACCAAGTCACAAGCTTGTCATGAATCCGCTTCCAAGTTCCGTCATCGCGCCATTGGCTGAAATAGTAATAGACCGTAGAGGAGGGAGGATAATCTTTGGGTAACAACCGCCAGGCACAGCCACTCATCAGAACATAGAGGATTCCTTGTATCACCCACTCCAAATTGACTTGGCGGGGTCGGCCTCCAGGTTTAGAGGCTGGGAGCAGGCTTAACAACAACTCCCACTGGTCAG
>CALLAT010000046.1 GCA_938002085.1 uncultured Pseudanabaenaceae cyanobacterium | reverse complement strand
TACGGCCCCTCCCTTATCAAAGTCCACCCCCGGCCTCGGCGTCGAAGCATAAACGCACGATTCAAGACCTCATGTTTACCTTCTCCAGGGTCACTCTTTTCTCAGCTTGAGACTCACAAAAGTTTTCTGCATCACTAAGGGCCGCCATCTTCAGTTTTGTGGTGAACCGTGTGATGAACCGTTGTGGTGTCGTTACCCAGCGCTTCCATGATATCTAGCTCGGGAGGCCACTCACCGGAGGTTGGCAGCATCCAGAAAGCAGGCCACAGCCCTTGCCCTACAGGAATTTGAGCGCTGATTTCAATATAGCCATACTGGAAGGCAGCCTTGTCATGGCCAGAGAGCATGCCAGAGCTCCAGTCGAAGCTAGTCTCTTTTCCTTGTTCGCCTAGCAACCATTGATCTACACCTTCAAAGGCTTCAATTGGAGTGTCTAGCTTTTGAGCCACAATGCTCATGGTTCCATCTTCGTTGAACACGAAAGCATCATCAACGTAGTACTGCTCTTCGTCATTGAAGGTATTAGTACGACTACCGTAGTAGTAGGTTGTATTCCAATCTTCTAAAGAGGCAACGGTATCAAAGTCTGCCTCGAAGGTCAGTTCCATATTCTTGTTGCTACCGATCTTCTTTGCCATGATGTCTATTTCAGGATGAATTACTGCAACGAGAGAGTGCAATCAGAGAAAGCATTAGACTAATCTTCCAAGAGTAAGAGATATTCAAACTACTCCAGAACTAGCGCCAACTAGAGCCTCTCTCGACTTCCTTATTAAAGCCAATCCCAATTCCCTTTGCCGCCAGAGCAATCACCAATTTAGAATGACATTAAATTACGCGAAATCCTCATTCAGACATCAACTAGAAGCAAGGAAATATTTTCTTAATTCAGCAGAACACCAAGCGAGATAATATAGAGCAGTTAAAACAAAAACAAAAATCATTTTCTAGCCGGAATCATACCAAGAGCAGTTGTTTCAATCGATTAAATTCCTTGGCGACATGAGGACTTTGAATTCACAGGAATCAAACTCAGCATTTAGAAAGCCTCAAATCCACACACTCAAAAATACTTATTTTACGCATACAAATATCAGTAGAGCACTTACCCATGAGAAGTTCCACAAACTTCCAAACATTGCATATAGAGATATGAGCAGCGACATCCGAGCCAGGCATAGCATTGCGAAAGAAAAATCAAACAGAATCAAACAGAATCAAACAGAAATTTATCAATCGCAAAAAATGAATAAAAAAATTCCACCTTACAATTTTGCAAGGTGGAATTATCTCAGGCAACAAGCATTGCTCTTTTAACTACAACGATTCAGCAACAGATTCCTGAAGGTTAACCTTTCAAATTGCGTCTCTTGCGGAGTGCAGCTGCCATACCCACAGCCAGCAGACCAGACATTGCAGCTGGCTCAGGTACTTTCCTGATTTGGTTCTCTACAACCGGAGCGATGGTCTCGATACGAGTGAAGTAGGAGATGTGAGAAAGAGCCTGGGCCTTACCTTTACGATTGGTACTGGTACCCGCAGTATCCCAAGCAAGCTCGCCATTGTCGTCGAGGTCGCTTTCAGTGAGGTAATAAAGGCTATATCCCTTAGCAGACTTCAAACTGATTGCAACTTCAGTCGTCTCCCAATCCATATTGGCAAAGCTAAAGGTGCCGGAAGTAGAACCTAAACCGTCAACGCTAAAGCCTTCGTTATTTGAGCCGGAAGTATTGCCATCGTATTTGGCACCAAAGAGCCAATCTCCATCACCAAAGAGATCGTTATCATTGAGCTGCTGGGTTGCCAGGTTGTCAGCACCACCATCGGTCACATCATTCTGGCCACCGCCCAGGGTGTAGGAGCCAGAACAGGAGGTGAAGCTGAAAGATGCGGCTTCGCAGTCAGGAGCGGCATGGGCAGCAGGGGCAGCAGAGATAGCAATACCGATAGCGATCGCGGCTGCAGGGAGTAGGTTCTTCATTGATGTTCCTAAGTTGAGAGAAGACAACTAAAGTGGTAGTAATGCAGCCTTCTTAATGGATACAAAGGCATCTGATTAAAATCCTATTTTTTACAAATTAGATTTTAATTGTCCTCTGCTCAATCGTCCATATACATACGATACTGATGAAAGATCTACGTTGGTTAGCGAATATTGTTCTTTAACCAAGGTCAACAAAAAGAGTGATTTTTATGTTGATCTAGATGAGTCATCCGCATTAACACTCAACGGAGAATCACTACTAGGAAAGGGTTAGGTCTTTTCTTGCAAGGTCTAATACTGCGCGACAGCTCCAATCCCTTACTTCTGCAAAAGCCCTTAATATCTGAGGAAAAAAGAGGACCAAGATGTGACCCTAAAACCAGTAACGCTTTCCATGAGTCTCTATGAATTGCTCTGCCACAGAAAAGTTGTAACATCAACTTTTTCAGAATTGGCTATACCTATCCAACGGTCACAGGTGCAATAACAGTATGTTCGACATCAGTCGCCGTATCACGAACGATCCTAAGACAGAAAAAAAGGTAGATGCCCTAACTCAGTTAGGAGGTTTTACAAGCTCAGACTCGAACCATAACAGCGTTTGTGATTACGCTTGCTTGGACTTGCGGCGACGGCTAGCCACACCAGCAGCGATCGCGGCCAGACCCAAGAGGCTACCGGGCTCAGGCACCTTCTTGACGGTATCGAGCTCCTCTTCAGGATTCTGGGCCACTTGAACGATACGAGCCCAGAGATTTGCAGTGCTGGTACCGCTTTCCTGGGAGATGAAGTCACTGATCATGTCATCAGAATCATCAATGCTGTCGCTGAAGCCAACCAGCTCTAGGGTGTAGAGACCGCCATCATATTCAAATTCACTCGTCTCATCGATAGCAAAATCCCAGGTGATCTTGTCAGAGCAACCTTTGCCATCATCGGTTTGGTAAGGGCAAACACCATCTTCGTGGTAACCAGAATCATTGCGGGTCTCATCGACGTTCAAGGAGAAGTTGAAGGTTTGAGTCCCGATTTCTTCAAAGTCGAGTCCCAGGTTAAAGTCAACCTTGCTGGCCGCTCCACCAGAGAAGATGGTGTTGTTGTAATGCTTCAAGCTACCTAGGTTGAGGATTTGCCCAGTCGCCATGGTCTGGTCTTCGACACCGGCAAAGCCTAGACCGCTTTTGTTGGAGGTGTAATCTTTGTGCCAGCCCTTCTTCCAGCTGCTCTCATCGGAGGTGTTTTTGTACCAGCCGTAGTCATTGATGTAGTTGTCGCCCCCATCTTCGGCCTTGGCTGCATCGTACTGAGTGTAAGCACCATCACCCCAACGCACCTGGGATGTACCGTTGTTATCCAGGAACTCAACGTAGTTGTCGTTGCGGTTATCAAAAGCAGCTTGTTCGTAGTTAGCGAAAGCATCATTAGAAGCCTCTTGCCCAACCACGGTTCCATCACCCATTAAGGCATTGTTCCAGCTAGCGTAGGTGCGGTTGATGGTGAAAGCATTAGCAGCTTCAGTCATGCCGGAGAAGCTAGACAAAGCAGTTACGGTTGCAGCGATCGCCAGGGAGACATTCTTGAGTTTCATAGTCGAGAGTCTTGAGAGATTTAAGAGGTTCACAATGACTAATATAGGTGGCTAAAACTGAATTCATAACCGAATAAATCTCAACCTTTTTATTAAGATATGCAAGTCAAAAGATTAGATTTTGTTTTTTATATAAAGTCATCCACCTGGGTCACCAGACATAGCCTAAACCCCTTTAGATTCGTGGGTTATGGAGCTTATAGCCAATAGGCGTAGTCCTAGAACAACCACATAGATACGTATTCAAATCAAGCCTCTTTCCTCAACTTACCCAGCTTTACTTTAAATAGATGAGGCGAGACATAAGTTCTCTAACAGCAAAAAAAGGGGATTTTATGTCATACAAAAAGCAAAGTGCTTGCCTTCTCTAGCCAGAGATAGCAAGCACTTAAAAATCCATGAAAAATTCTTTTAATCGTTCTATCCCTTTAAGGGGAGATAAAAACTTGTCGCACTTTGACCTAGCATGAAATTCTCTGAAGACGACATTAAAGAATCAAGCTCTAGCGCTTGGCGATGCAATTCTAGGCAAGCATCTTTAATATCCTCTCTCATGCTGTTGGCTTGTTCTATTCCTTTCCTTGCCAGTCCAGCTCTTGTTGTCTCGATAGTTAATCCATTGTGCATCTGCTCTGGAGGGTTTGAAGGGGCCTCATCAACGCATAGATGCTTTTGGGTCAAGTAACTAATAATCTTATTCGTGTTTACCATCTGGTTTGCAAGCCCTCCTTGAGGCAAAAAGATTAGACCTCAAAAGAGGTCAGCTAGCAGCTTTAGATTCAGCGGTTAAAGCTCTGATCATTCATTAGGACCATCAGATCATCTGGAATAAAGAGTTCTCTGAGCTTGGAGCGAAGGGAGTCGAGCAAATCAAACCGATCGGCCTTCGTCCAGCAGGTCAGGGCATGCCAGGTCTCTAAACCGAAGGTTCCTCTCTCCGTTAATCCATATTTCTCTTGGAAGTCCAGCAATGACGCCTTGGTCTCAGAGCCAAAGTATCCATCAACGCGGCTGGAATATAAGTTGAGGCTGAGTAGCTTGACTTGTAACTGCGCGATCGCTGCCCCCCGATCTCCCTCTTTCAGAATATCGACCTGCTGACGGCCCTCGTAGTTCCATGAAATGAAGTGCATTCCTTAGTGCTCCCTAAAGCGAAGTCGTTAACCAACATAAAAATCAAAGCTCGCACTCATCTCGAGCAATATCAGTAACCCATTAAACTCGGACAGCCTTGGCCTTTCCCAACGCGAACAGGAAATCTGCAGGGAATACAGCTTTCTCAAGGCCATATTCCCTACAGACAGGTAATCTCAGAATCCAATCATCAATCTCAAAGGATCTTCAAACATCCTCTCCAAGCAGTTCCGATACGGAACGTTCTCGGTTAAACAAAGGCAAAGCCCTGGCCCAAGCTGGTCACCACGGTTTGATCCAGAACGGCAACTAAATCACCACCGCTATGGGTAATCCCAGTGGACTGGCCATTATCCAGCGATCGCAGGCTGTACTGGTCCGCAGAGCCCACCAACTGAATCATGTCTTCTAAAGCATTGAAGTCCATAATCCGCGCATAGTCCTGGCTGCCATCACCACCGCTAGCCGCGAGGTAGAACACTGTGGAAGCTTCACCCAAGATGAAGTTGTCCTGGCCCAAGCCCCCCGTTAGCTGATCCACTTCGCCTTCGCCGGCATTCCAAGCGGTTGCATGAACACCAATCAAAGTGTCATTGCCAGCCCCTGCGAACAGAACATCACTGTCATAACCACCAATCAAGGTGTTATCGCCAGCACCACCGGTCAGAGTATCGTTCCCCACTTCACCGGACAAGCTGCCCAATTCACGATTGAGCTGATCATCAGCACTGCCGCCATGGAGAATACCAGAGTCATCTTGGAAAACGCGAATGTAGTCGATATCGAAGCTGCTCAGCGTGGGAGTGTCAGCCGTTGTTTCGCCAGGCAAGAAGCCACCCACAGCCAAGTTGGCAATCAGGTACATGGCCTGATCGGGAATATTGTTCACCGTGGAGAAGATTTCTGCATCGTCCACAAACCAGGTCACGCTGTCCTGATTCCACTCAGCCGCAAAGGTGTGATACCCCGTGGAAAAGTCCACGCCAGTGAAGCTCTGGTGAGCGTAATCAATCTGGTGAGCACCATCTTCCCCTTCTGAATGGAGCGTGGTCAAAACGGTGTCCGTTTTATCGCCCAGCATTTCCATCACATCCAGCTCAGGAGGCCATTCGCCAGAGCTAGGCAACATCCAGAAAGCGGGCCAGAGTCCTTGGCCCGAGGGAACCTGGGCACGAATTTCCATGTAGCCGTTGGTGAAGGCAAATTTGTCATCACCAGAGAGCATGCCAGAGCTGTATTCAAAGCTGGTGTCTTTGCCCTGGGAAGTCAGCAAATGCTGGTCCACATCTTCAAAGGCTTCTAGGGGAGTATCTAGCTTTTGCGCCACGATGCTCATGGTTCCATCTGCATTAAATTCGAAGGCATCATCCACGTAGTACTGCTCTTCGTCATTCCACGTATTGGTGCGAGAACCGTAGTAGTAGCTGGTATTCCACTTGCTCAGGTCGAGGCTGCCGCTATCGAACTCGTCACTAAAGACAAGCTCCCAGTTGGACTTACTCTCGGGATGAGAAGGCGCTGTAGCCTGGCCCGTGTATTCGAAGTATTTGCTCTCTAGATTAATTCCCGAAGCATCGACATGCTCTAGTACCGCAACCAGTTCATCGTTGCTGGACCAACTGCCACTGTTGTCGGTATCGAGGTAGAGGGCAGAGGCTTCCATATTGGCGAACGTCGCTGCCAATTCTGTGGGGACATCAGCCACCACATAGTCGCTGGCAACTCCTTTGAGCTGAATTTTGTCCTGGAGGCGATTGAAGTCTTTAATGACGGCATAGTCAGTAATGCCCGCCTGGCTATCGTCGCCATCGTTGTAGTAGGTCGTGGAAGTATTGCCCAGGGCAAAAGTGTCAGAGCCATTCTCGCCAATCAAAATATCCATGGTGCCCTGGCCAGTTCCTGTGCCCACACCATCCAAGATGTCGTTACCGCCACCGCCTTGGAGGACGTCAAAGCCAGCACCACCGTAGAGGGCATCGGTGCCATTGCCACCGCTCAAATAGTCATTACCTTCATTGCCCTGGAGCAGGTCGCTGCCTTCATAACCGAAGAGCACGTCATCGCCCGTGCCACCGTTCAGAGAGTCGTTGCCAGTGCCGCCTTCGAGGTAGTCATTATCGGCACCACCATACAAAACATCGTGGTGGTTCTCGCCATATAAGCCATCGTTGCCAGTACCGCCATCTAACAGGTCATTCCCATCTCCGCCATACAGAGTGTCAGCACCTGCTTCGCCATACATGGAATCATTGCCACCCGCACCAATCAGCAGGTCGTTGCCGTCACCGCCATACAGGGTGTCAGCTTCATCACCACCAAAAAGCTTGTCTTGGCCATAGCCACCCCAGAGGGTATTTAATCCAGCTTCCCCGAAGAGTTCGTCATCGCCGTCACCACCAAACAGTTGGTCGTTACCGTCACCACCAAACAACTTATCGTTGCCACTGCCACCAAATAATTGGTCTCGGCCTAAGCCACCAAACAGAATGTCAGCGTCAGCACCCCCATCCAAAACATCATCTCCGGCACCACCATCGAGGAAGTCCTGACCTCTTCCTCCACGGACAACATCATTGCCGTTGCCACCGTAAACTTCGTCGTTACCATCGCCGCCATCAAGCTCATCGTTGCCGTTATAGCCGTAAAGCTTGTCGTTGCCGCCGCCAGCATTAACAACGTAGTCCGTGTTTTCTTCCCAGCCACCCCAGACGTCATCGCCTTCGGTCGTCCAAGTAATATTTTTCTTGGCGTTCGCCATCGTTTAAACTTCCAATTTTGGTGATTTTGTGCAGTCTTTATTGACAGGCAGAGCAGTCTCAAATATTCGTCATCAAGAGCACAGACCGAATGGATTCTCTTGTGAATGACAGCCCAATCAATAATTTGAAATTCGATATCGATCACATTAATTCCCCATAGCTCTATTGAAGCGATTGATTTGGCGATCGCCCTGAGAAATACTTCTCACATTTAAGTATTTTCTATCTACGAAAACACAGTCTTCAAAAGAGATAAACTCCGTGTACTGCACTGAATACCAGATAAAGAGAAGCAGCTCAGCGAAGAAAAGCAGCACAGACTCTTCACAAAGCATTGAGCGGTTCACCACAGCATAGAAACCTTTACAGGAAGGAGTTGTAGAGAGAACAGGCACTCGTCTCCATTCAACTCAGTTCAAATCTCGCAGTAAGTCTATCACTGGAGGAAAGGGAAATTAATATGCTCTAGAAAATCAAAAAATATTTTCAAGAGCAAAACGATCCAAAGTTAAATTCTAATTATTTATCATCGAGAAACTCAGTAATCCTCAAGACAATACTAAATGAACTCTCAGCACTCACACGGTCTAGAGGAATCTAGCAGAGGTTCCAGAGATTCCTCAAAATCACTGCTTTTAGATTTCTACATTCAAATCTTCGAAAATGAGACAGGCCTCAACTGAGGTACTAGATAGATTCTAAGAATCTATCTAGCGAGTCAAATGAAATTATAAAAGAGGAGTAAGAGTAGCCACTTAATTCAAAAAAAGACCTTTGCCAGCAATCTGCTGCTAGCAAAGGTCTTAAAGTTGCGATCGCATAACGATCTCTCTAAATCCAATTCACTCAATCCATCTAGTCGATTACCTAAGCAAAGGCAAATCCCTGGCTAAAGCTCGTCACAACCGTTTGGTCTAACACTGCAACCAAATCACCACCGCTATGAGTAATCCCCGTGGATTGACCATTATCCAGTGATTGCAGGCTGTACTGCCCAGCAGAACCCACCAAGTGAATCAGGTCTTCAAGCACGTTGAAATCCATAATCTGTGCGTAATCTTGGCTGCCATCGCCACCGCTAGCGGCAAGGTAGAACACCGTAGAAGCTTCACCCAGGATAAAGTTGTCCTGCCCCAGACCACCGGTTAGCTGATCAACTTCGCCTTCACCCGCATTCCAAGCGGTTGCGTGGACACCAATGAGGGTGTCATTGCCAGCACCGGCTACCAATACATCGCTGTCATAACCACCAATCAAGGTGTTATCGCCAGCGCCACCCGTCAAGGTATCGTTACCCACTTCACCCGAGACACTGCCAAATTCACGGCTGAGCTGATCTGCACCGCTACCGCCATGCAAAATACCCGACTCATCTTGGTAAACGCGAATGTAGTCGATATCAAAACTGCTCAAGGTCGGCGTATCAGCCGTGGTCGCCCCAGGCAGATGACCACCTACTGCAAGGTTCGCCAAGAGGTACATGGGCTGGTTGGAAATCTTGTTCTCCGTGGAGAAGATTTCCATGTCATCCACAAACCAAGTGATGGTGTCTTGATTCCATTCAGCAGCATAGGTGTGGAAGCCACTGGAGAAATCAATCCCGGCAAAGCTTTGGTGGGCAACATCCATATTATGAACATTGTTCTCATCCAAGGAATGCTGAGTGGTAATCACAGCATCGGTTTGGTCACCCACAGCTTCAAAGATATCTAGCTCAGGGGGCCATTCACCGGAGCTGGGCAACATCCAGAAGGCAGACCAAAGGCCTTGTCCGTTGGGAACTTGAGCCCGCATTTCCATATAGCCATTGGTGAAGCCAAACTTGTCATCGCCGGAAATCATGCCAGAGGTGTAGTCAAAGCTCGTGGACTTGCCATTTGCACTAAGCAACGATTGGTCAATGGCTTCAAAGGCTTCTATCGGGGTATCTAGTTGCTGAGCCACAATGCTCATGGTGCCATCTGCATTGAACTCAAAGGCATCATCGACGTAGTATTGCTCTTCGTCATTCCACAGGTTTGTGCGAGAGCCATAGTAGTAAGTGGTGTTCCACTTGCTCAGGTCGAGGCTGCTGCCATCAAACTCATCGCTAAAAACCAATTCCCAGCTGGAATCGGCATCGGGATGCAGGGGAGTTGCATTGCCATTGGTGTAGGTGAAGTAGCTGGAGTCTAAGCCCAAGCCTTCGGGTGAAATATACTCAATTGCTGCAATTAGTTCATCGCTACTGCTGAAGTCACCGCTGTTATCCGTATCCAAATAGATACCTGCCACATCCATGCCACTGAAGCTAGAGGCAATGCTGGTAGGCACCTCAGCAATCACATAGTCACTCGCTACACCATTTAGCTGAATGCTGTCTTGGAGACGGTTGAAGTCCTTGATGATGGCATAGTCAGCGCTACCATCCAACGCGTTGTCGCCATCGTTGTAATAAGCAGCGGTGCTATTGCCCAAGACAAAGGTGTCTGCGCCGGATTCACCAATGAGAATGTCCATTGTGCCCAGGCCAAGACCTGTTGCATCAACACCATCTAAGGTGTCATTACCAGCACCACCCTGAAGGATGTCAAATCCAGTTCCACCAATCAGAACATCATCGTCATCACCACCGTTGAGGTAATCATTTCCGCCGTTACCGTTCAACGTATCCAGGCCAGCTTGGCCAAACAGCTGGTCATCACCTTCATTTCCATGGAGCTGGTCATTGCCGGCAGCGCCATCTAGCAAGTCGTTATCAGCGCCACCAAAGAGTTGGTCATTACCGGCTTCGCCGTAAAGACTGTCAGCGCCTATGCCCCCATCTAGCAGGTCATCCCCCAAGCTACCAAAGAGCAAGTCTGCCCCTTCTTCGCCGTAGAGCAGGTCATTCCCCGCATCGCCAAACAGTTGGTCATCATCTGCACCACCGTTCAGCTCATCGTCGCCATCGCCACCAAACAGCTTGTCCTTGCCGTAGCGGCCCCAGAGCTTATCTTTTCCCGACTCGCCAAAGAGTTCATCATCTCCTTCGCTGCCGTCTAGCTCATCATCGCCTTCACCGCCAAAGAGCTTATCTTTTCCGTTGCCGCCTTTTAGCTTGTCATTACCATTGCCACCAAAGAGCTCGTCATCACCTTCGCCACCTTCGATGTCGTCGTCACCCTCTCCACCGAAGAGCTTATCTTTGCCTTTTCCGCCTTTCAGCTTGTCATTACCATTGCCACCGAAGACTTCATCGTCACCGTCTCCACCGTCTAGCTCATCATCACCGTCGTAGCCATAGAGCTTGTCGTTACCACCACCAGCGTTAACAACGTAGTCGGTATTGGCTTCCCAGCCACCCCAGACGTCATCGCCTTCGGTCATCCAGGAAATCGTTTTCTTGATGTTGGGCATTGCTTAGCGTCCAAAATATGAATTGCGAAACAGCAATGTTCCTGGAGGAGGTTGGCCTCCAAGAACAGTGCTGGGCAAGGTTATTTGGCTAAGCTGGCAAAGATTGGAATTGCAAAGACACCCCAGAGCTACACGGGTGAATTGCAAAGGTAAAAAGCTAAATTGACACAGCGTCAACCAGCCATTTGTACTAGGTTCTACACAGCGCAGGATTACATTTCCAACAAAAACCTTGTCCTAAATATTTGCTTAAGGATTTCAATCCTGGAAGAGAAAGAATCCCCATGCCATGAACGGATTCACAGCATGGGGAGAACTCACAAGGTTATGCAACTCAATAGCAGCAGTAGATGCACTGCTGCGGGGCGATCGCCTTACACGTACAGGAAGGCAGAATCAGTCAGGGCAAAGCTAGTGTCACCCTGCACCACCGCAATCAGCTCAGAGGTGGTTTCCTCCAGGCGATAGATTCCGACGCCGCTGGTGCCAGTTGCGGAAGCACCCAAGCTGTACAGATTGGCATCGCCCTGGAGCTGAATGCTGTCCGCTGCACTGCTGAAGTCCGTAATCAGCGCGTAGTCACTTAGGCCAGCCTGGTTGGCATTGCCATCCACGTAATAGACCTGGCTGCTGGTGCCGAGGACGAAGGAGTCAGATCCTGCGCCACCGGTCAAGGTATCGATGGTGCCTTGGCCATAGCCATTGCTCTCATCTACACCCACCAAGATGTCGTTGCCATTGCCACCCAGCAAGCTGTCAGAGCCAGCTTGGCCCATCAGCAAGTCAGCACCGTCGCCGCCTTCAAGCAGGTCATTGCCGCCGCCTGCAAACAGGCTGTCATCACCGGCGCCGCCGTAAAGCTCGTTAGCGCTGCTGCTGCCAAACAGGCTGTCCTGTCCAGCCCCACCGTCCAGCAAGTCGCTACCGCTGTTGGCTTTGAGGGTGTCATTGCCATCGCCACCGTAGAGCTCGTCGTTACCAGAACCACCTTCCAAGGTGTCGTTACCGGCTCCAGCATTCAGAACGTCGTTGCCGTTGCCACCCTTGAGGGTGTCATTGCCAGATCCAGAGGTCAGTTGGTCATCACCATTGTTGCCGTAGAGCTTGATGGTGCTGCTGCTTGCGCTGGTGAGCTGGTCGTTGCCGTTGTTGCCATAGACCACTTCTAGGTTCGCTGCATCCAAGTCCAGAACCAAGCTGCTGGTGCTTTGGAAATACGCGGTGTCAGTGCCGGTGCCGCCATCAACCACCGTGTCAGCTGCGTCAAAGTAGAGCTTGTCGTTGCCAGCACCTGCCATCAGTTGGTCAGCGCCGTCACCACCTGTGAGGGTGTCGTTGCCGGAGCCCGCATCGAGGATGTCGTTGCCGCTACCCCCTTCCAAGGTGTCTTTGCCGCTACCGGAGGTTAGTTGGTCATCCCCCGCTTCGCCCTTGAGGGTGTTTTTGCCACCGGTGGTTGTAACCACATCATTTCCGCTACCGGCTTCGATGGTGTCGTTGCCGTTGCCCGTGGAAACGGTGTCGTTGTCTGCGTCAGCGTAGATGCTGTAGCTGCTGTTATCCGTGGCGGTGAGAACGTCGTCGCCCACATTGCTGTAGAGGGTTTCAACGCCAGTGGCCGTCAGGTC
>CALLAT010000045.1 GCA_938002085.1 uncultured Pseudanabaenaceae cyanobacterium | reverse complement strand
CAGAAAATCCTGCAGCGTAAGGATCTAGACTGGGATAACCTTCCGGACGTTCTGGAAGAAGCCTTGAACGGTGCAACGAACGGGGAAGTCACTTGGCAGCCTCGCAACGCGAACTCATCCGCCCACCGACATTTGGATTGGACCCAGGGGGGAATGCGATCGCGCTATTAGTCATCGCGCTTCTACGACCCTTTTAGATATCAACATGTTGTTTCCAAGCTTTAGACAGCAGCCATTACAGTCCTGGCATCGGGGTCATGATAGGAACTCCCGACCCAGTTCACTGGGCTTGTTGCGGCTTTTGCCTTGGATGTTGCTGCTAGCAGGTTCTCCTGCCTGGGCTCAACTCTCTCAGAGCCGAGAGATTCAAAACAATGACCCTACTTCTTCAGTCACCTCTGACGAATTAGGGGAAATTCCTCAGGGTCTAGACAGTCTTCCAAGCGTTGAACCTGCTGACCTAAGATTTCTCCCCCCCAGCTCACTGGATGGGGGGGAGGAGCGGGAAGCTCCGCTGCCAGCCAAAGCAAATTTGGATTCTCCACCCAGTCCAGAAGTCGCAGCCGCCCTGTGCAATGGCACAGCCCAAAGCCTCGCAGGTCAAATTATCATTACCTCTGAGACCGTTTGCCAATCAGGCCTGACGCCTCCCAGCCTATGGTGGACGAAGGAGCAAGTGGCGAAAGAATTGCGCACCAGCGGAAAACTCGTTAATGATTGGTCGGCTCAGCTCAAGACTTCAGATGCACCAGGGCAGGTTCGCCTCGTAGTGAATCCTCAAATGTGGAGTCTGATGGATTACTTTGAGCGCTACGACTTCGTGAGCAACTTTGGCCTAGCCGCGAGAGACTTTGGCTACCAGACGGAGATTTACAACACCAAGGGGAGTCGCCTAGCGAGCTATGTTTGCCAAGTGCAGGACAATTCCGACAGCTTAGGCTCCAGCTGCAAGATGAATCTGGGCTCATCCTTGAATTTTGGCACTCGGACCAGTCGCAAGAGTTTCTTGTAGCGATCGCTGCCTCCATCAGTACACACCTTCAAACAACCTAAGCTCAACGGCTCAAACAAGCATTGCAAAGCAGGCTAGGAATAAAAATTCCCAGCCTAAGAGCGAAAGCCCACTAAAGTGGGCTGCCCCCCTTACTGGTGGGCTGTTCAGTCCGTTAAAACGGACTTGAGCTCTGCCGCCGTGAGCTAAAGTTCACGGCGGCAGAGCCAAGCCAGCCTTAAATTTGTCGAACTCAGGTTCAAACAAAGACCCAAGAACAAATTATCGTTCCTGGATCTTTGTTATTCAATCCACAAAATTTCGCTAGAAATCCGCATTCATGGGGGTCCTGGGGAAGGGAATCACATCGCGGATGTTGCCCATGCCGGTCATAAACTGCACGAGGCGTTCAAAGCCGAGGCCAAAGCCTGCATGGGGGACGGTGCCGTAGCGGCGCAGGTCCAGGTACCACCAGTAGTCTTCCTTGGGCAGGCCCGCTTCGACGATGCGGCGCTCCAGCACGTCGAGGCGCTCTTCCCGCTGGGAGCCACCGATGATTTCGCCAATGCCGGGGGCGAGGACGTCCATGGCCCGTACGGTTTTGCCGTCATCGCTGAGGCGCATGTAGAAGGCTTTGATTTCCGTGGGGTAGTCGGTGAGGATGACGGGCTTTTTGAAGACTTCTTCGGCTAGGTAGCGCTCATGCTCGGATTGGAGGTCAATGCCCCATTCCACGGGGTAGTCGAATTTGCGATCGCAGTTCTCCAGCAGCTCCACGGCCTTGGTATAGGTCAGCCGTTCAAACTCATTATTGATAATGTTCTCGGCACGGGCGATCGCCTCCTTATCAATGCGCTGGTTAAAGAACTCCATATCCTCAGGGCAATGCTTCATCACATAGCTGAAGATGTATTTGAGGAATTCCTCAGCCAGGTTCATGTCGCCTTCCAGGTCACAGAAGGACATCTCCGGTTCCACCATCCAGAACTCGGCTAGGTGGCGGGAGGTATTAGAGTTCTCAGCGCGGAAGGTGGGGCCAAAGGTGTAGACATTGCTGAAGGCCGTGGCCATGATTTCCGCTTCCATCTGGCCGCTGACGGTGAGGTAGGCGGGGCGACCGAAGAAGTCTTTGCTGTAGTCGGGCTTGCCCTCTTTATCAGTGGGGATTTTAGTCGGGTCGAAGGTGCTGACGCCGAACATTTCCCCCGCGCCCTCGCAGTCACTGGCGGTGATGATAGGGCTGTGGACCCAGAGGAATTCGCGCTCGCGGAAGAATTCATGGATGGCCTGGGCACAGGCGTTGCGCACGCGCATAACTGCACCAAGAGTGTTGGTGCGGGGGCGCAGGTGCGCGATGGTGCGGAGGAATTCGAAGGAGTGGCGCTTTTTTTGTAGAGGGTAGTCTTCGGCGGCGCTGCCGAAGACTTCGATGGCGCTGGCCTGCATTTCAATGCGCTGGCCCTTAGCGGGGGATTCGACCAGCTTGCCGTCGATGGCGACGGAGGCTCCGGTGTTCATGGCGGCGACGGCTTCAGCGTAGCCGGGGACGGAGGCGTCGATGACGACTTGGATGCCTTTGAGACTGGAGCCGTCGTTGATTTCAGCGAAGGTGAATTTCTTTTGCTCGCGTTTGGTGCGCACCCAGCCTTTGACGGTGACGGTTTCGTCGGGTTGACCGTTGCGGAGGCAGTCGAGAATGCGGCGGGTGGCGGGGCTAGAGGTCATGGTGGGGCTGAGTGAGTCGCGATTACTGAGAGTCTGTCTGTGACATTATTGCTTAGGTTTTGAGCGATCGCCCGGAAAGTCCCAGTTTCAAACCGTCACGATTCCATGGGATGACGGGAAATCCAGCGACACCGCTTAAAATAAACTCACGATTCCGCCATTCGAGCCAGGCATGACTGAGCTATCCAACTTCAAGCCAGCATCACCCTTGGAAGCCCAGTTAGCGGCTTTCAAAACCGCAGGAGAAAAACTCCAGCTTGATCCACTGGTGACCAAGGTGGAGCTTGCCAGCCTGGGTGTTGCTTATCAAGAGAATTTAGTTGCAGAGCTCGAAAGCGATATCGAAGATTGCACCGAGCAAGACAATAAATTTATTTTTACTGGGCATCGAGGCTGTGGAAAATCTACCCTGCTTGCAGAACTGGGCTTTCGATTAACAGAGACCCAGCGCTACTTTGTGGTCTCCTTCGCCATTGGTGACACGATCGCGGAGTATTCAGCCGTTGATCACGTCAATATTCTGTTCTCTATGGCGTTGCAGCTACTGGAAGCAGCTGAGCGCCGATCTGTGGAGCTAAAGCCAGAATTGAAGAAGGGTCTGTATCGCTGGCTTGGCAAGCATACTCAAACGGAATCCAAAACTGTTGAGGCTGCGATTGAAGCTAGTGGGAAAGCGAGCCTAGAAGGTGGCATTCCCACATTGCTAAAGTTTCTGGCTGATATCAAATCGACATTGCGGGTGAACTCCATTGTTCGAGAGGAAATTACAACGGAGTTTGAACGTAAGACTGCGGATTTAATCGCCCAAGTCAATCTGATTCAGAGCTATATCTACAACGCGACGGGTCAACCCACGATTGTCATCATTGATGAGCTCGACAAGCTGGATTTGAGTGTTGCTGAAGCGATTTTCAGTAAAAATATTCGTCCGCTTTTAGGTCCAGCCTTTCGCGTGGTCTACACGCTACCAATTGCAACGCTGCGAGATCTACCACTTATAACGCCTACTTGAAGGTTATTTCAAGCGCATTAACACCATGCGGGTGGCTAAATTTTTTAGTAAAGCAGAAGCTCGAAAGGCAGCTCCCAAGCTCAATCTAGAGGCGGTGCAATTATTTGACCAGATTTTGGAAAGACGCCTGGACAAAGAGCTAATTGATCCAAAGATTTGACAAACCTTGATTCTCAAAAGTGGTGGTGTACTGCGAGAGCTTATCCGCATCACAGACCTTTGTACTGCCAAGTGTCGTACTAGGATTCGCCGTCAGATTAGAACAGGACAGTGGGATGGTTCGCACATGATCATTGATAGCGCCATTCTTACTGAAATCCTGATTGACCTACAGCTCAGCTATGCAGAATCGCTAGGGCTAAAAGACTTTAGGATTCTGGAGAAGATCTATCGAGACTTTAAGCTAGAAGATACTGAAAATCAGCGGGAGTTAGATCTGCTCCATGGACTTTACGTTCTGGAATATCGCAATGGTTTACCTTGGTACGACCTGAATCCGATTGTGCGGGATTTGTTAATTGCGGAGGGGATGATTGATGGCGATCGCTCCCAATAAACTCACGCCCGAAGAAATCGAAGCCAAAAACGAAGATTCTTACGAGTACCTCCTGAGCCTAATCGAAGACACCCAGGGGCAGATGGCGCTGATTATTGCCGCCTGCAATTCTATGGCTCAAAGAGATCGCATCATCAAGCGCTACGAGGCGGATGCTTGGGAAGAGGAGAAAGTGCGGCCTTTTCGGATACGGCTGGGACAGGAGCCGAGCTTGCGGGCGGCGCGGGCGGCGCTGGAGGAGGAGCATCCTTATCTGAAGGAAGAAGGGCGAGCGGTGGTGTCGGTGACGGGGGCGGAGCTGCTGCTGCGGGTGAAGGTTCGGGGAGATGAGGCGCAGACGGAGCTGGAGAAGTTTTTTGGCTATTTGCAGTGGACGCGGGAGGCGCTGCGGGCGTTTAAGTATCCGGTGGTGCTGTGGGTGAGCCGGGAGATTTTGCGGGAGATGAGTCGGCGGGCTCCGGATTTTTGGAGCTGGCGCAAGGCGGTGCTGCGGTTTGAGGAGGAGGCAACTGGGCAAGAGCCCTTATTTGCTCAATTAAACGAAGACAATGCGCGAGGTTTCCAGTCGACAGTGCAGGGTGGAACAATTCACCAAGCAGCACAAATTCAGATTGGATTGGAAGATAACCAAGATTTACCACCGCTAGATGTCCTGCTGGAGGAGATTGCAGCGCTGGAGGCGAGGGAGCCGGAGAGCTATGGGCTAGCGACGCTATATCACAAGTTGGGGCAGGTCTATGCCCAGCAGGTGCGCAAAGGTGAGGCGACGGCGGCAGCAGAAGGGCAAAGGGCAATTGAGGCGTTTAAGGCGGGGATTGAGCGCTATCAGGCTCAGGGAAACTGGGATGCAGCAGCAACTGCCTTGAATCGTTTAGCTGGATTTTATGATGGCCAATCACAGTTTGCCGAGGCAGCGCGCACTGCTCAGGCGGCATTGGATGCTGCGAGACAAGCGAGCAATCCTGTGGAAGAGATGATTGCTCTTAGGCGCATGGGTAATGCAAAGGAGTCACTCAGTAGTTTTCAACAGTCAATTGAGCATTACCAGCAGTCTTTGGACCTCGCCCAGGCGATTCCAGACCGAAAAGGCATTGCAGCTTCTCTGGGCAGTCTGGGCAATGCCTACAATTCCTTGGGGGACTTTCAAAAGGCGATCGCCTTCTACTCTCAATGCCTCGAAATCACACAAGAAATTGGCGACCAGCAAGGCATTGCAGCTTCTCTGGGCAATCTGGGCAATACCTACTTTTCCTTGGGGGACTTTCAAAAGGCGATCGCCTTCTACTCTCAATCCCTCAAAATCCAACAAGAGATTGGCAACCAGCAAGACATTGCTGCTGCACTGGAGGGTCTGGGCATTGCCTACCTTTCCCTGGGGGACTATCAAAAGGCGATCGCCTTCCAATCCCAATCCCTCGAAATCAAACAAGAAATTGGCGACCAGCAAGGCATTGCAAATTCTCTGGGCAATCTGGGCATTGCCTACCGTTCCCTGAGGGACTTTCAAAAGGCGATCGCCTTCTACTCTCAATCCCTCAAAATCTACCAAGAGATTGGTGATCGCCAGGGTGAAGCAGCCTCCCACTTTAACCTCGCCCAAGCCCAAGCCAAGCTTGATGACGCTTGGTCCGCCAAACAAAACTTCGAGCAAGCCAAAGCAATCTTCAAAAGTCTCAAGCTCGACCACAAGGTCGAAAAATGCGATACAGCCCTCTACGAAATCAACCAGATCATCACCAAATATCCCCGCCGCGCCCCCGCCATTAGAGACACAGCCCCCACCTCACCGGCCTTTGAAGCCTCAGTTTCTGAAAAAGAGAGCAAGCCAATTGCTCCTTACCTAAACCTCCCCATCTGGGCCTGGTTCCTCATCGGCCTCAGCATTGTCGTCCTGCTGGCATTGCTCTTTAGCTAATGCCCAGACACCGGGTGTTTTAATCACATCCTGCTGCATCGCGATAAAATTCCGCTAAACACCCGGTGTCTCAAGCTCCCAGCAAGCCAGCTCTCCCCCATCTCCCCACAGATTGTCTAGACTAAAAGCTTCAGACTCAGAGTCTCCCGAATGCAAATCGAGATTCAGCAAATCGAAGCTCGCAAAGCCGCCCTCGAAGCCGCTCGAGCCGAACTCAAAACCCACTTCGTCGGCATCGACAAAATCATCGACGACCTCCTGGACTACATCCAGATCTGGTATCTCATGCCAGACCTCCTCAGCCGCCCCATCATCGTCAACCTCTGGGGCATGACCGGCGTCGGCAAAACCGACCTTGTGCGGCGGCTCGTCAAATGCCTCAACTTCCAGGACCGCTTCGTCGAAATTGAGCTGTCCAACGTTGACACCACCTCCTGGCAAAGCTCCGTCTCCGCCATCCTCGGCAAC
>CALLAT010000044.1 GCA_938002085.1 uncultured Pseudanabaenaceae cyanobacterium | reverse complement strand
CCTAAGCATCCACGGTCTCACCAGCCCCACTGCCACTGCCACTCCCCTAGAAACCATCCAAAAACGCGGCACCCTCATCGTCGGCATCAAAGACAACCTCCGCCCCCTCGGCTACCGCGACCCTAACGGCACCATCATTGGCTTCGAAATCGACCTCGCCCACAAACTCGCCGAAACCCTCCTCGGCGATCGCCAAGCCATCCAACTCATCCCACTAGACAACCGCGATCGCCTCCACGCCCTCCTCACCGGCCAAGTCGACCTCACCATCGCCCACCTCACCCCCACCGCCGACCGCCGCCGCATCATCCAATTCAGCCCCGCTTACCACTTCAGCGGCATCGCCCTCATCACCGAACAGCCCGACCTAACCCAACGCTCAGACTGGCAAGACCGCCCCATCGGCGTCATCGAAAACTCCAGCAGCATCGCCATCCTGCGATCGCGCCTCCCTCGCCCACAACTCATCCCCTACCCCTCATACCAAGCCGCCCTCACCGGCATCCGCCAAGGCGAAATCGACGGATTCGCCGGAGACAGCACCGTCCTCAGCGGCTGGCTCCAAGAACACTCCACCTTCCAACAAGTAGGCCCCCTCCTCTCAGCCGAACCACTGGCGATCGCCTTCCCCAAAGGCCAACAACACGAAACCCTCCGCCAAGCCCTGCAAACCACCGTCAGCCAATGGCAACAAACCGGCTACCTCAACGACCTCGCCGAAACCTGGCAGCTCATAAACTAGCCGCCCCTCAATACCCCCAACTTCCATCCCCAAATATCTCCAACTGTTGTGAGATGCTACAAGCCCCCCAAGGCCTAAACATCCTTTGCTAGTCTGAATTCATAGGCTTAGCAACCAGTGAGAACGCTGTCCAACTCGCAGCCTTCAGAGACAACAATCTCCCATCACTCCTGCAACCCCTAAAGCCCAACTTTAGAAACCTTCTTTTAGTGCCCGCGCGGCTTTTCACCATGAAATCCGACTTACCCCTCATCTACCTGTCACTCCTCGTAGGCCTCCTGGCCATCGCCGGCGTCCTCGTCATTCGACAGGTCTGGAAAACGCGCAGCACCGAGATGAAACTAGCCAAGCTCCAAGGTCGCCTCACCACCAGCAAAGGCAACCCCCAGGATTACTACGAGCTCGGTGGTATCTTGCTCGACAAGCAACTCTACGGCCAAGCTGCCGCAGCCCTAAAGCAAGCCCTCAAATCCAAAGACCTGGGAGACGGTGAGCCCAAAGCACTGGTTCACAATGCCCTAGGTTATGCCTACGCCGCCAAAGATCAATACGACCTTGCCATCCGCCACTACAAGGACGCGATCGCAGAGAAAGGGGACTATGCAACGGCATATAACAACCTCGGCTTCGCCTACGAACGCAAGCAACTCACCGTCCAGGCTCTCAAGTCCTACGAGCAAGCCCTAGAGATCGATCCCAACAACAACACGGCCAAAAAGCGCGCCGAATCGATGCGGAAACGCATCATGCCCGCCGCAGTGAAAAGTTAAGGTTCTAACTCAACGTTTTGCACTGGGCCACATCTACAGCAAAGCTTGCCCGCATGGTGCAAAGAAAAGCTGAATCATGAAATAAAGCGGGCCGAGGTTGAACCTCGGCCCGCTTTATTTCATTGAGGTATGGCTGCAACAGTGACTCAATTTCCCAAACGAACCTGACGCTCACAAAGAGATGTTCAGTCCATCAAAACAGCCTTGAGCTTTGCTAATGCGAGGTTTAGCCCACAACAACGAAACAAAGCATCCACATCTCAAACTCAAGTCAATGAAAATCAGAATGCCCCCCACTTGCCCCTGAACTACGCCAATCGACCGAAGCCTTCTCCAGCTTGAGTTACGCGCTTTAGCTGAAAACAACTGTCGTAGCTCTGCCAAAACATGAACTTAAGGCCAAATATTGCGTCAACAACAAGGGTAAGCAACCCACGTCTAACGCTAAGATTTATAGCGAAGGTTAGCTGCAAGCCTGTTCAACCGAACTCCAGGCTAAAACGAGTTCGTTGCGATTCACCTCCTCAACTCGCAACCCACAGATACGCCAACCTGCAATAGCACTCTCACCCTGGCATCCATGACGCTGTTCGCCCCTCCCTCCCAACAAAGCGCAACCCGCACCGTAGGGCGATCCTCCCAGTCCATTGTCATGGTCCTGGTCTTCTCCCTCATGCTCTTAGGAGCCCTGGGGTCTCGCCTTGCATTCTTGCAACTCATCAACGGCAAAGAAAACTTCCTCAAAGCTCGGGAAAATCAAATTCGCCTCATTCCCAAGCCCCCAGAGCGAGGCCGCATCTACGATCGCAACGGCAAACTCCTGGCCACCAGTCGCATCAGCCATTCCCTCTACGTTTGGCCCGTCGAAACTGAATCCAAGCAATGGCCCCAAACCCAAAAAGCACTCTCCAAGATCATCAACCTCCCCGAATCAGAGATCGAGCAGCGCATTAAAACGGCTGAGAACCAGCCCTATCGCGTTCGCATCGCCCGAGATTTAACCCAAGCTCAAATCGTCTCCATTAAAGAAAATAGCCGTCGCCTCAAAGGCGTCGAAGTAGAGCCCGAAACCATCCGCTATTACAAGAATGGCGATCTAGCAGCCCACGTCCTCGGCTACACCCGAGAAGTGACTCGCGACGACCTGGACAAACTCAATCTAGAACAGCCCAAGCCAATTGACCCCAGCAAACTAGAAGCCTGGGAAGAAAGCCACTATCGTCCTGGCGATGTCATTGGTAAAGCTGGGGTGGAATATTCCCTAGAGGACGAACTGCGTGGCAGCTGGGGAGGGTCCCAGGTCCAGGTCAATGCCGCAGGAGACATTGTCAAAGTCGTGGGCCAGCGGGAATCCCGCCAGGGTAAAGACATTCGTCTCACCCTCGATATCGAACTCCAAAAAACAGCTGAGAAGGTCTTAGGCAACCGCATGGGGGCGATCGTGGCCCTAGACCCCCGCAACGGCGAAGTACTGGCCATGGTGAGTCGCCCTGCCTTTGATCCCAACCTCTTTTCTAAGCCGCTGCCACCAGAAGCTTGGAGCAAACTCAATGCACCGGATGCCCCCCTGGTGAATCGAGCAATCAGCGCCTTCCCGCCCGCCAGCACCTTCAAAATCGTCACGACTTCAGCAGGGATTGAATCGGGCTCCTATGACCCAGAAGTCGTTTTACCGACCTATCCCAATATTTCTATCAGTGGCAGGCTGTTCTGGGATTGGAACAATGCCGGTTTTGGCCCTTTGGGCTTCCGAGGCGCTCTAGCTTGGAGTAGCGATACCTTTTTCTATCAAGTGGCTCGCAAGATGGGGAAAGAGCCTCTGATTCAGTGGACTAGAAATTTTGGTTTTGGCACGGAGACCGGTATTGAACTGGCCCATGAAGAGGATCCTGGCCATGTTCCTACGGAGGCCTGGAAACGTAAATTCTTTGACGAGCCTTGGTACATCGGTGACACCATCAACATGTCCATTGGCCAGGGCAATATGCTTGCCACACCGCTGCAGGTGGCCAACATGTTTGCTGTGCCAGCCAACGGTGGCGACCTGGTCAAACCCCATCTGCGCAAGGGGGATGAAGAAGCAAGACGCTGGCGAAAACCCGTTGCCTTTCAAAATGCTAAGACCATTCAGGTGATTCAGCAGGGATTACGGCAAGTGGTGGCAGGTGGCACGGGGCCTGCCATCAATGTACCCACCTTGCCAGCAGCAGCAGGTAAGACGGGAACAGCAGAGGACCCACCGCGTAAATCCCACGTTTGGTTTGGCGGTTATGCTCCCTATGATGACCCCGAAATTGTGGTTGTGGCCTTTGGCGAGAACCTAGGCGGCGGCGGCGGCAGTGTGGCAGGCCCCATGGTGAAAGCAGTGATGGAAACCTATTTTGGAACAGCGAAACCAGAAGAAGAAAAAGAGAAGAAAACAGTTGAAGAAGAGCCTGTTGCCCTTAATCTGGACGCCATTTCGCAGGTTTCAATGAGTTCATCACAATAAAGTTTTTAACACTTGACTCATAAGGGTAACTAATGGAAAAGGCTGAGATTCCTGGGTCTACCGCCTCGGTTTCAGCTCAGTCTCCCCCAAGGGAACCTGCTTAGGTATGCTGGTTTCTGGTCGATAACTTATGTGAGCTGAATTAATAGCCCATAGGGAGCGACAGCCAATGCTCTTGGCAAAAGCCCAGAGTAAGACTTAACGTGACTGAAGTTTGTTTGATCCTTGTCCACCCCGTCTGTCGTTGCATAGCCTGTGAAATTTTCGATTTTTCATACCCCAGAACAAACTCCGGAATCTCCGGTTCCAGCCTGTGCGATCGCCATTGACGTGCTGCGCGCCACAACGACCATTGCCACGGCACTCCATGCCGGAGCAGAAGGCATTCAAGCCTTCAGCGACCTGGACGAGCTCATGACCACCAGTGAGCAGTGGCCCGCAGAAAATCGTCTGCGAGCAGGAGAGCGCGGTGGTCAGCAAATCGAAGGCTATGACCTGGGCAATTCCCCACTGCTCTGCACCCCAGAGCGAGTTGGCGGAAAGCGCATCTTCTTGAGCACGACCAATGGCACCCGCGCCCTCGCCAAGATCCGTCCCGCCCCCATGGTGCTCACGGCTGCGCTGATCAACCGTGCCAGCGTCGTAGACTACCTGGTCAAGCACCAGCCCGAGACGGTCTGGATGGTCTCTTCCGGCTGGGAAGGCACCTACTCCTTAGAAGATACAGTTTGCGGTGGTGCAGTGCTCCACGGGGTCATGGAGGCCACAGGCAAGCCTCTGCTAGACCTGATTGATAACGACGAAGCCTTTGCAGCAGTGGCGTTGTTTGCGCATTGGAAGGACAACATGTTGGACCTGATGCACCATGCGAGCCACGGTCAGCGTTTGCTGAGACTCAAAGGCGATAGCGATATCAACTACTGCGCCCAGCTCGACACCCTCAACGTCGTCCCCCTGCAAACCAGCCCCGGCATTCTCCAAGCCGCCAACCTCAGCTAAGCCCCTCCTCTTCTAGACTCCGAGGAAGAATCTGCAAACCGTAAGGGCGGGTTCAGCAGCAATGTTCTGCCAAGGCGTTGAATCCTAATCAAAACCCGCCCAGCCCCAGCCCCAGCCAAACTACTTCCCCTCAGCCACCTCAGCAAATCGGCTTCCGCCCCGGCAAAACCCCATGGACATACTCACTCCCCGAGTCTGGCCAAGCTCGCCAATGGGCAGCCTCTCCCGGCTGGCCCCAGCCCAGCTGCAACAAAATCTCAAAGAAATCATCTCGCTCCCAAGCCTGGAGTGTCGCCCAATGAGTTCGAGGAGCGATCGCCACCACATCAGCAGTCTGAGCAGGCACAAAATCCTTTCCCTGCTCCACAGCCAGATAGAGGTCTAACCCCTCAGTCATCCGCCCCCACAGCTCCAACAACGGCGCAACATAGCCCCCCAACTGTTCCAAATCATCGGGCAAAGCCATTAACTGAGGATGAATGACCGGAAAGCGTAACTGCTCACCGCGCACAGTCACTTGCTGCCAAATCAACCCAGACACCTTCTCCTCTTGTTGATAGGCATGGACCGCCGCCTTAAAGCCCTGAAAAGCGTTGTATTTCTGTAACCCTTCCGTCTTCAAAAAGTGATCCAGGATAGGGTGGCCCGAAGAGGCTGACTCACTCACATAAAGTCGCTTACCTTCCAAACAAGCCTGACGCTCATTCTCCAAAATTCGAATTAAATCCTGGGTGTCATACCCCTGTTGCATGGAAGGTGATCCCAAGGAAAAGACAGCATCACGTCGTCTGATTCAAAAACCTTGTTCCTGAACCAGGCTCACTCCAAATTTTAGCGGATTCTATTCCTCTCCAGGCCTCAGTCAATCTTCCTGAGAGGGCTGATCTACAACTTCCCCCGAACCCGAGTCAGCCGCCTCTCGCTCGGAGGGCTCCGGCAAAAACAGGCTGATTAAAAAACAGAGCACCCCCAAGTTAATAAACACATCCGCGACATTAAACACGGCGAAATTAATCAAGCGGAAATCCAGGAAATCCACCACTCGACCTGCCGCAAAACGATCAATACCGTTACCAAATGCCCCTGCAAACAAGAATCCCAATCCCACCTGGTCCAAGCGCACCATGCGGGGACCAAAACAAGCAACCAGCATCAGAACCAAACTGACTAACAGAGACAGCCAGCGCAACTGCAAGCCATAGCCCGAAAACCAGCTGAAGGCAGCCCCTGGATTTTCCACAAAGGTGAAATGGAACACATCGGGCCATAGGGGCCAAGATTCGCCCAGCTCAAACGTGGCTAGGACCCAATCCTTGGTCCAGCGATCTAGCTGTAGGCCAAAAATAGCGGCCAGCCAAAATAATAGATTTCTCGGGTACTTCAACGGGCTGTCCTATCGCGACGGTGGGTCTACTCAACAATCAACCAATGTCTGTTGGACTTCTGATCCGCCAGAGCGTTCGCTGAAAATTCAGCAGATAGACCCCTAATAAAGTAAAACGCGACGCAGACAAAAAGCGAGCACTGCCGTGGCACAGGCAATCGCGCCATGGGCGGGTAAAGCAGCGAGGGAGTAGCGAATTAACGCCTGGCCCAAACTAAAAGCCCCAAGGTCTAACAGACCTAATAGACCAAACAGCGTCAAATACAACGCCCCACAAACATGAATCACAGCCAGCCCAGCCAGACAGCTCGCTGCCAGCATTTCCACCTGGGGCCGTAAGCGAAACGCGATCAAACCACAAAGCCAAGCACCTGGAATAAAGCCAAGTAAATAGCCAAAGGTGGGCTGCTGCACATAGCCTAATCCTCCCCCTTGACCAAAAATGGCCTGCCCCATCACCCCCATCACCCCTAGGGCAACATAGGACACTTGAGCCAAAGCCCCAGCCGTGCGACCCCCCAGGCAGGCCGTCAACAGCACCGCTCCCACTTGAAACGTGACGCCCAAACTATGAACCTGTAGGCTGCCGCTACCCCAAAGGCTCCCTGGACTGGCGATCGCAACTTCCAGCAGCGTGCCACCGATAGTCAACAGCAAGCCCACAACCGCCCAAATTAAGTAAAGGGGAAGCGCCAAAGGAAAAAGTGATCCCAATCAGTAGAATTCGAAACGCAATCTGGCCTGTCGTTCAACAGTGACCCATGGCCTGAAGAAATCAGTCGGCATTCCTGTCCCAGGGAATCAACGAAGACAGTGCTAAGGTTTTCACCAACCATCGTCGCCCACAGAGCTTAGCCTAGGTCAAAAGACGGGGCAAGGGCTGGGCCGTCAAAAGGTCCGAGTTGTGAAAACAGGGCTTTGCTCCCAATCAGACCCAGCGAATGCTCGAAAAGAGGTGGATGAATTCGTAACCCACGTCCCATCGGGGATAGCCACAGTGCATCATTCCATTTTTCGAGGCATCTCACGAAGCCTGAAAAGTCCCCAAATGCCTTGGACAACCCCGCGTAATCCTAGCTCATTGCCCCAGAGACTGATGCCAAAAATCAAGCCAAATCTTGCAGAGCCATCGTCGCTGATGATTAGCCATTCACGATCTACGTAGTTCTACGGCCAGAAGAAACTCATGTTTAGCTGATATTTGCGGGTATTTTCTGAGTCTATGACGAAGAAGACATTTGAACTCGACGCTCCCCTAGAAGGCTATGTGATAATCACGACATCAAAGGCAATCAACTCAACGTCACTCCGTAGATTTATGGAGAGACCAAGGGTCGAATAAGCCCCAGATAGTTGAATTTGTTATGGACCGAGTCAGGGTGAAGCCACTCATTGTCTTCACTTGGTGTCCCTGTATGAGCCTTCCCAGCGTTGCCATCGTGGTTCTTCAGCGTGAGCGCTACAGCCCCACGATGGCCTCTCTCTCTCGCTTGATGTCTGCCACCCGCTATCCATTTCATCTCATCTATGTAGATGGCAATAGCCCTAAACCGATCCATCAGTATTTGCAACGCATGGCCACGCGCCATCTCAATCTCAAGCTGATTCGCTTGGAACGTCATCTGCGTGTCAACGAGGCCCGCAACTTTGCCCTGGCGATGCTGCCCGAGGTCGATTACGTCGTTTTTATAGACAATGACATCTTGGTAGAGCCCGGCTGGTTAGAGCAGCTCGTCTCCTGTGCCGAGAAAAAGCAAGCTGATGTCGTCACTCCCCTTGTTTTAGAAGGCAATGGCCGTGGACCCGCCAAGCAAATTCATATTGCTGGGTTGAAAATGAACCTGACCACCAAGACCAATGGTCGGCAACAACTCTGCCAAAGCCAGTTACTCCACCGTCAACCGCTCCCCAAGCATCCCCTGCATCGCAAAAGCGTGGATGGCGTCGAAGCCCACTGCTTCCTGATGCGGGCTGCCATCCTCAAAGCCATTAACTTTGACCCCTTGGTGGATGAACCCTTTAGCTACATTGACCTCAGCTTGCAGCTGAAAGAGCAGGAGCGCCGGGTTCTTCTGGAACCTGCAGCCCAAGTTACGTTCCTCAACCCTCGACTCGATCCCAGCTTCGAACCAACTGATTTACCGCTATACCAATTCCGCTGGAGCGATCGCAGTCTCAAAGAAACCGTTGGCTACCTAGAGCGAAAATGGAACCTCTGTCCCCACTATTCAGGTCTCACGGGCGTTTGTCGCTGGGCCATCGCGAATCGTCAACTCCCTATCAAACGTGCCGCTACCGCCCCTTGGAGATTCCTATTAAAAGGGTCCAAACTGTCGCTATGTCCAGAATGGATGAGAGCTGGCTTAGAACTCCATCTCCAGCGCTATCCCATTCAACTCAGCACTGGGGTAAGTAGATAGCGGACAATTTGTAGTCAGCGCACTGTGGCTGAGAACATCGCTTCATCAATAAATATTGCAGTGATCCCAAAACCTAACCGACCAGCTCCGCAGTGGGTTGGAAGGTAAATCGGGCACATCTAAACGGATTAATGATGGGGTCGCAAGATTTGGCTTCAGTCTCAGTTCGTGACGAGTTCAGTAAGCTTACCCAATGGTTTAGACAATATGGCGCAGTCAAGACCAAGCTGAATCTAAGTACTGTGGCGACTCCCTTAATTCACAATCATGAGCCACAGTGGTGATATAGCGTAAAATTTAAGGCAACCTCAACCCAAAATCTAGCGAAGTAGTGAGATTTGGGATTGAATCTTTATTGAGATAATTGCGTCTTCGAACTGAGCCCCCTTACTTATGCTCTCCGTAGTGGAATCCTAAAGTAATCGCGGCCCTATAAAGAGGTCTAACAAGAGTCAGAAGCTGGTGATTTTTTTCGCATCTACGAATCAAAATTGTTCGGCCAGAGGTACCCAGAAAGGTCTCATGGGACGACGTTCGTTTGTGCTTGGCTTTTTATCTGCATTCCTGTTGGCTCTCTTGAGTCCAGGATTGCTAGCCCAGTCTCAATCCATTGGCTGGCTTGAGGTGAGACAAGCCCAGGGCAAGGTTATTCTCACAACAAGCCCTCCCAAGCCTGCCCGAGTAGGCGATCGCCTATCCAAAATTGGAGATGCTCTCCAAACCGGTCCTAACTCTTCAGCCATATTGAGATTGGACCGCAAGATTGGCACCGTCAACGTTGCAGAAAACACGCTCCTACGCATTCGTCGCATGGGTCGTCTTAGAAGTGGCGCCCGGGTCACCACCCTAGATCTGGATCAAGGTCAGGTGCGCCTGAATGTTCGTAAATTCACCCACCCATCCAGTCGCTTAGACATCAGAAGTCCAGCTGGTGTAGCTGCTGTCAGAGGAACGGATTATGGCATCTCTGTAGGCGGAGATGGCCGCATGGTGGTGGCGACCGAATCTGGTTTAGTGACTGCTGCTGCTTTAGGCAAGACCGTTTATTTAGAACCGGATTTTGGCTCACGTTTGCGTCCTGATCAGCTCCCGTCCGACCCCCAACCTCTGGATCGAGAACTGTGGCTCAAACTCCAAAATACAGAGATTAACGATCGCCAAGTTTACGTCAGCGGCACGATTCACCCGCTTAACTCCGTTATCGTCTTTGGCCAGGAGTTGCCCGTCGACGACGACGGCAGGTTTGATGTGAGCTTGCCCATGCCAGACTCTATTTCCCTATTTGACTTTGAAGTTGAGGTGCGAAATGCACTGGGGGAACAGCGCAGTTACTCCCTCATCACTTGGTAAAGGCTAACGGCTAGATCAAGCGCAAGCTGGGTGATAGCTCGATCTGAGCCAGAATGATTCACAGTAGATGCTCACAAATTAGCCAGGCCATACCTGCTGTCCCCAAGGGAACAGTCAAATTGTCGAGGCCCCAAGGCGAGAAGGACTCCAGCAGAGCAGCAACAACCCCAATTGACATAGCAAGACCGATTAGTGATGGCCAGGGTTCAACGACGCCCGTTGCCCCTAACAAAAGCAGGGTAATGACCCCACTAACAACTGCCATAGTCAAGCTGCCCTCCCAGCTTTTAGTCATGCCCGCCAATTCATAGCCATGACGACCCCAGGCTCGACCCACAAGTCCTGCCAGGCCGTCTCCCCAAGTCATAATCAAAATCCCTAAGGCTGCAAATTCAGGTTGGGAACGGGGCCAGAACCAGGCCACTAATAGACCAATGGTCACGGCATAGAAAAAGGTCCCAAAACTGCGCCGTCCCACGCTATTGATGCCAGGCAGCAGCGGCAGCATATAGGAGAGCAAGGCGACCACTCCAAAAAACAGGCTGGCCGCAATGCCCACCCAAGCTGGAATCTGTAGCGCCCAGGCGATGAGGATGACATTCCCGGTGCCAATATGAACCGCTTTACGCGTTAATTCTGTTTGGCGCTGGGGTCGCTGATCTAAGCGCCAAGCCAGGAAGCCGACTAACCCTAGCCAGGCCGCTGCGATCGCCAACTTCACGCCCAGGGCCATGGCCAACCATTCCTCACATCAATCGTCTTTAACAAATTCTCTCATCGGCTCAAGTCTGCAACAAAAGGCGGCTTAGCCTAGAACAAAATGCAACGCTACTTAGTGCTCCAAAATAGAGCGCAACATAGCGGAGGAGCCAGGGGGATGATGTTATCCTATCCCCTGGTAGGGACAGCAAGAAAATGCTTGACGTCACAGTCACTTAGATAGCAACTCGATGGGCGACGAACTAGCTTGGGGCTGGCTTGGGGTCAGTATTAATCGAGAAGTTTGACAACACAAAACGTCCATTCTTCACCCGTTTGTAGGCCAGTTTCAGCGGCGTTGGGGAGCACCAAGCCCCAGCCTTAGGAGTTCGAGCGATGACAAAATTTATCTTTGTAACCGGTGGTGTGGTATCCAGCATCGGGAAGGGCATTGTGGCCGCGAGTTTGGGACGACTCTTAAAATCCCGAGACTATTCCGTTTCCATTTTGAAGCTGGATCCTTACATTAATGTGGATCCCGGAACCATGAGCCCCTTCCAGCATGGTGAGGTTTTTGTTACCGAGGATGGTGCTGAAACGGATCTAGATTTGGGCCACTACGAGCGGTTCACCGACACCTCTATGTCGCGCTTGAATAGCGTGACGACGGGCTCCATCTATCAAGCGGTTATCAATAAAGAACGGCGGGGAGATTACGAAGGCCGAACGGTCCAGGTCATCCCCCACATCACAACTGAAATCAAGGAACGCATCCACCGCGTGGCTCGGGATACGAATCCTGACGTTGTGATTGTGGAAATTGGCGGCACCGTCGGTGATATCGAGTCCCTCCCCTTTATGGAGGCCATTCGGCAGTTCCGTAAGGATGTGGGTCGCAATGAAGCCATTTTCATGCATGTGACCTTGCTGCCCTGGATTCCGGCTGCAGGGGAAATGAAGACCAAGCCGACTCAGCACTCTGTCAAAGAATTACGGTCCATCGGTATTCAACCCGATATTTTGATCTGTCGCTGCGATCGCCCCCTCCAGCCCGGCCTCAAGGAGAAAGTCTCTGACTTCTGCGATGTTCCTGAGGAAGCCGTCATCACCGCCCAGGATGCCAGCACCATCTATGAAGTACCGCTGATTGTGGAGCAGGAGGGCTTAGCCCACCAAGTGCTCAACCTGCTGAATCTGGAACAGCGCGAACCGGATCTCGCCAGCTGGGAAGACTGGGTCAACCGCCTCAAGCAACCTGGCCCAACACTGACGATTGCCCTGGTGGGCAAGTATGTCCAGCTCAACGATGCCTACCTCTCCGTGGTGGAATCCTTGGGTCATGCTGCCGCGAGCCAGCGCTGCGGCATTAATCTGCGCTGGGTCAATGCCGAGGATGTGGAGACCCAAGGAGCTAAGAAGTTCCTCCATGATGTCGCTGCAGTGGTCGTTCCCGGTGGCTTTGTCACCCGTGGCGTGAATGGCAAAGTCAAGGCGATTCAATATGCTCGGGAAAATAAGCTGCCTTTCCTAGGATTATGTCTTGGCATGCAATGTGCCGTCCTAGATTGGGCTCGTAATGTCGCCAAGCTAGATGAGGCAAACAGTTCCGAATTTAACGACACCACACCTCATCCCGTGATTCACCTACTCCCGGAACAGGAGGATGTAGTGGATCGAGGCGGCACCATGCGCCTAGGTCTCTATCCCTGCCGCGTTGCCCCAGACACGCTGGCATCCGATCTATACCAAGACCAGGTGATCTACGAGCGCCATCGTCATCGCTACGAGTTCAACAACGCTTACCGCACCCTGTTTCTGGAGACGGACTATCGCGTCAGTGGCACTTCACCCGACGGGCGCTTAGTGGAAATGGTGGAATACCGGAACCACCCCTTCTTTATTGCTTGCCAGTTTCATCCCGAATTTCTCTCCCGTCCCAACAAGCCCCATCCCCTGTTTAAGGGATTGATTATGGCTGCTTTGAATGGAGAGCAAGGTCAGGTTGCGGCAGTAGAAGAAGCGGCTTCATCTATGCCAACTGCCGAAGTCTCTGGGTAACTGACTGCACAACCTTCGCTTCACATTGACCAAGGAACTCCTCAGGGCCGATGCGCTTAGCAAACAGTGCATCGGCCTGTTTTCTAAGCTGAACAATCCGATGAAATCCAATCGAACGGATTAAAAATGCAGCTAAGGGGGAACGGTTTAGATCAAAATTGCAGTACCCCTTTCGCCCCCGTTCAGCAATCTCTAAGACCTGAGATTGAGCAATTGTGTTGAGGGGATGTCTTAAGTTCCAGCGGCTAAAGCTCTCCTCCCAAGGCAGCTCATTCAGGCGTGGAGACATCCACTCTGCCATGGCTCCCCCGCCTTGGTAATAAGGGCCAAGCGCTTCTAAGAGAGCGATCGCCACAAGCTTGGTCTGTAAATAGAGCTCAGCTACATCAATATTGTGTTGAGCGCAGCGTTCTCGACTTTTACAAGTTGAAGAATCGGGATATTGGCGAAATTGTTGAAAAATCGATCCTGCTTCCAATTCCCCAATGAACATTTCCATGCGCTGTAATGCGATGCGATAGTCCCGCACGGTGTAATGCATCGGGTCTCTTAGCGCTGGATTAAATTCGGGTAGGAGTTGCCAAGTGCGCTCCAGAAAGATGGAAGGATCAGTCGTGGCAAAACTATCCACATCTTGGTTAGCAAAAGCCACAGCCCGGTGAATGGCCAGAACCATCGTTGGCTCGTCTAAAGCCAGTTCAAATACCCCGTTCGCCCGCTGTAATCGCGTTAAGAGTTGCTCCGCAGGACTGCAATCAACCGACTTCTCTGGCTTGAAGCGAAAGGGAATGCTAGCTTCAATCGCAACGGTAATTTGGGCAAGCTCTCCCCAACTCAAAAACGGCTCCAGGCAAGACATTGCCAATAGGGCACTCAGCAGCTCATTGTGCTCAGTTGCGGGTTGAGGCGTCTGCTCATGGAAATCAAAGAGATAAGCCACCAGGGCACTGCCGCGCCATTGCTGGAGCCCAGCGAATCCTTGAATACAGAGCTGCCCCTTGTGATAGAGAAGGTAGGGCTTTAAGACCTCCAGAACAGGAGCAGCTAGACCACCATCAACTTGCACGTACACTGCATCATGGAACAGTGCAGCGACAGTGTGAATGGCATCCCCTCCATCACTCAATTGCAAAATATGCTGAGCATTGTGAAAGACGCGAGAATGGTTGCTCACGGTAGACCAAATCAGCCGAAAGCAGCGCTCTACATCCGCCAAGGACATCTGCGAATCGAGCTGTTGCAGCGCCCAGGTCAACTGAGATCTACAACGAGCCTTATCTGTAAGTTGTTGCTGCGCACTATCGCGGAACATGGAGTTTCCCAGGACGAACAAGCCTATGTGCCCTAGAACAGATCGCGATGGCTGTCATGCTGTCTCTTCAACAGGATCATGACTAACAATTAATGCAGCATTTGCTACATAAGCACGATGAACTAGCGCATTGAATTAGAACTACAAGGTCTAACAGGACGATTTTACAAAGTAAAGCAAAGTCTCTGTAGACATAGGTTTACAGCCACGTACCAAGTGATTCCCCAGGGAAGTCAATCTACGTCTCTACGGCATTATGCGCAATTTCCCAAGAGAAATCTAACGAAAGAACACATCAATAATACTACTCCAGCCAAATGCCCCCTGAAATTACGGAGGCTTTGCTGAACAGGGTAAATAAAGTGAGAGAAGTTAGCGAGAGAAGAAAAATATGTTGTCTTGTCTTTGAGTCGATGCCAGCCGCTTAGCGGTCAGCTACTGGAGCGTCCCAGATTCAGGTAAGGCAAGGCTGGGATCCTCTGGATCGCCAATCTCGGTTGTCACGGGTCGGCTTAGGTCCAATGCTGCTGCTCCAGGAATATCAGAAAGATCAGCTTGGGCATTGTTACTCTGCTGGATGTCATCTGGGCTAGAGGCATCGGTATTGAAGAGAAGTTCGAGTCCACGATTGAGATCCTCTTCCATGACGATGCGATTGCCATAGGCCACGATGACACGAATTAAGGTGGGAATACTGTTCCGCTCTGCTTCGAGGTATAGGGGCTCAACATAGAGCAAGGATTGCTCAATGGGAATCACCAGCAAATTTCCTTGAATCACACGAGAGCCCTGGCGATTCCAGAGGGAAATCAGCTGGGAAATTTGAGGATCTTGGTTGATGCGAGCTTCGATTTGCTCAGGGCCATAAACCAAGCGTTGCTTGGGGAATTGATAGAGCAGAAGCTTGCCGTAATTGTCGCCATCGGAGCGACCAGCTAGCCAAGCAATTAGGTTATTGCGGCGGACGGGGGTAAAGGGATGCAGGAGAACAAATTCTTCTTGATCTTCCGTGGGCAACCGCATGGTGAGGTAGTAGGGCTCTACGGCCTGGGATTCGTTGGCATAGATTTCCTTGGGCACCTGCCATTGGTCCTCACGGTTGTAGAACAGCTTGGCATCGGTCATGTGGTAGGTCAGCAGCCGCTCGGATTGCACATCAAATAAATCGACCGGATAGCGAATGTGGTTCTGCAAAGAGTCTGGCATGGCGGCCAAGGGTTCCAGCAGTCCGGGGAAGAGTTGCTGCCAGGTTTGAATGATGGGGTCATCTCCATCAGCAACGTATAGATGGGTTGAGCCGTTGTAGGCATCGATTACGACTTTGACGGAGTTACGGATGTAGTTGAAGGGATGCTCGCCTGGGTCAGAGTAGGGATAGCGATCGCTAGTGGTATAGGCATCTACAATCCAATACAAGTTGCTGGGATTATCTTCATCTGAGTCACTATTGGGCTCAGCAATCACCAAATAGGGATCTGCGTCATAGCGTAAAAAGGGTGCAATGGATTGAATGCGACTCTTAATGTTGCGCCGGAACAGCAGCTTGGTCTCCGGGGTAAAGTTACGAGTTAAGGCCATTTGCCAATCCCGCAGGTAAGCCGCAAAGGTCCAGCGACGCAGAGTATTGCCTAGGGAAATGCCGCCCCGACCGTCATAAACATTTTCGGCATTGTTATTGCCGCTGGGATAGTCCAGCTCCTTATTACGGGTGGAGGTCATCACATAGGTATTGGTGAGGCCGCCGTAATAAATCCGGGGGGAGCCAATGGGAATGTTGTCCTTGACCTCTTGGTCGCTAATGCCCAGAGCATCGCTTCCCTGGAGGGTGATGTTCGCACCAATGTCCCGCACGAAGTAGTTAGGCAGACCACCACTGCCCACGGAATTAACTGGGCTCAGGGTAAAGCCATAGCCATGGGTGTAGACCAGGTGCTTATTCACCCAGGTCTTGGCAGCGGCGGGCACGGCATCGTAGTCCAGTTCACGGGCAGCGACGATCACCTGTTGTTTAGCACTGCTGTCATCCTGAAGCGGATAGCGATCAATATCCGCATCGGAGAAGCTGTAGTAGAGGCGAATTTGTTGGAGCTGGCGATTGGCCAACAGCAAAGGACGGGTATCCCAGAGACGGACGTTATCTAGGGTGCCGCGATTGTTCTCCAAATCCTGGGGGGTTAGATTGTCCGTGGGGTCAAATGTTTTAACTTCGATGTCTTCTAGATCGAAGGCTTGGCGACTGGCCGCGATCGCCCGTGAAATATAGGGTCGCTCCCGCTCCAGCTCATTGGGCAAGACGGCCAACTGCTGCACGGCGGCGGGCAAGGCATTGCCAACGACTAAGACCAAAAGAATATAACCAATGCCAAGGTCTAAGAAAGGATGCACCACAAAGAACTCCAGGGCCTTGGAGCGGGGACGACGGCGGCGTTCGATGGGGTGCTGCTGATGCAAACTGCGAAAGCGCCAGGTCTTAAAGGTCCAGCCGCCCGCTCGAAAGAGAAGGCCCACCGCAATCAAGCTAGCGAGGATTGTCAGAACGAGATCCACAGGCAATTGCACTGTGACATCGGTGTAGCCAGCCCCAAAAAAGCTATTGTTTCGCTGGCTATAGAGGCGGGCATAGCGAGACAGCCAATGGCTCAGAGCCACAGTGGCCATAAAGCCGCCACCCAACCCGTAGAGATGGTGCTGCTGATCTGACGAAAAGCCCCGGAACCAGCCACGAGTCAAGCTGCCATCGCCCGCAATATAGAGAATCACCACGGCGAGTAAGGTGAATAGCAGCAAGCCAACGCTCCAAAACCGCAACAGTTCTAGGAGCGGCAAGGTGAAGATATAAAAGCTAATATCTCGCCCAAACTGAGCATCGGCGAGACCGAAGGAAGTGGGCGCAAACGCAGGCAAAATGCTGATCCACTGGTTCGACAGCACCATGCCAAAGGTGATGCAAAGCATTGCAGCTTCAGCTAGCAAGGTGGCCCAGGGGGCTGCGATGAGTAATGCCACCGAGCCCAAAAGCGGCAGCCATTGCCAGGGTTGGCGAAACAACCGCAGTAGGTCTTGGCCCAGGGTGTAGATATCAAACTGAATTGGTAAAGGAGAACGCTGTTGCAACAGCGGCTCTCCCAAGTGCCAGCTGTACCAGAGGTCTAGGCCGTAGTGGTATAGCAAAACCGACAGCAAGAGCCCTAGACCAATCACCGTCGTCATGAGGTTGCGCAAGCCCATGGCGCCAAAGCCGTAGACGATCGCCGGTTTCGCTTTGCCCAGTTGCGCTTGATCAATGATGGGCAAACGCAGGGGATTGGACGACTCATCGGACTCGGGTTTGCCCAAGCGATGAGCGAGCTGAAAGTTCAAGCCAATAAACCCAGCGGATCCTAGGAGGGCGATCGCCCAGGTCCCGGCCCGAGTCATCCAGCGCAGCCAAAACACCTGTTCCTGGCCCAACTCTTTAAACCAAAGGCTTTCTGCCCCTAGCCAGCAGCCAAAGTCCAGGGCAAAAATGAGTCCCGCCACCAACAGCAAGATCCAAGGTAGGCGCTTCGTCCATCGGCCCCATTGAGGCTGCGATCGAGGGCGAGACGAGTCAACGGGGGCTGGCAGGGGGTTTTGGACCATGGGGACAACTGACCTGGGGCAGTTTAAAGCTCCACTGCGGTGACAATTGATTGGGGCAGTGAAAACAAGAGAAACAAAGGGACGGTTCGGCCAGATTAAAGCGCTGAACGAAGTCGAGTCCCATTATGAACCGCGATCGCAGTCCTAGACAGGGGTAGACCGTTGCTTTGTTACAGGGGGTAAAGCTTTACGATCTATCCGATGGCTAGGGCTATCCGTCCTCCATCCCTATCTAGAACAGATCCCTCAACCCAGTATTTCCAGATCACCCCAATTTGCACTGCTCAATGGGCTAGGGAACCCTTAACTTAGAAAGGAAGCATGGGATAGGCAAAGGTGGTCTTTCAACAAAATGGGCAAGCTCTGAGTCAGGCAAGAACCCCTGCAAGGCGCTGGATGCAGTTGTCACGCTTAGGGGTCAAGGCAAGGTTCGAAGCAATCGCCACGGCCCAGAGCATTCTCAGCCTTGCCGTCACCATATTCCTCTGCTTCAACATTTTCAGTTGGGGGATGAGGGCAGCCCTCGCGGCAGAAGTTTCGGTGCCCAACCTCACCCCTACCGCAGCAGCAGTGGCGAACTCTGGCGCCAGTGCCGCCCAGGACAGTAATCTCAGTTCCCGTTCCCAGCAGCTTGTCCCGTTCTATCCCTACCCCCCCTCCGTCTGGGAAAAGTTTGAAGAAGTTCGCCGCAATCCCCAGCTTGAACAGCTGGTTCAACAGGACATCGAAAACAGCGTTGTCATTCGCCAGGTCATCCAGGACGAAGTAGATCGCACCTTCTCCCATACCACGACCTTGCTCAACGTCTTGCTAGTGGTGTTGACGGCCATGCCCGCAGTCATTGCAGTGGGCTTTTGGTTTCTGCGCCGCAGTGTGATCAATCAGGTGCTAACTGAAACTCAACAGCAGCTGCGCCAGGAAGTGGAACAGCAGTTTGCGGCGGGGGCGGCGGCGGAACTGACGGCCCAGGCCGATGCCTACCAGGCGGATATGGAAGACCTGCGCCAGGAGTTTGCAGCCCAACTCGACCAGCTTCAGTCCCTCTTCTCCGATGCTCAGCGCGAGAAAGATGCCATTATCCAAGAGCTATCCAAAATTTTGCCGTCTCCGATGCGCGAGGCCAGTCGAGTTGCGTCAGATGACAACGGCACCGATCGCAATAGCCCCGAGCTGCATAGCAAGGTCCAGGCCCTAACTCAACAGCTAACGGCCCTTCAGCAAAAGCATAAGGAGCTATCTTTCAGCGCTGATGACTACATTGCCCAGGCTAAGGCGTTGTATTTCGAAGCCGCCTTTGAAGCCGCGATCGCCGTCATCGACCAAGCCCTCGCCCTAGAGCCCAGCAATAGCCGCGCCTGGTTTGTCAAAGGCGTCACCCTAGCAAAACTGCAAAAACAAGAGCCTGCGATCGCCGCCTTCAACCAAGCCCTCAAAATCACCCCAGACTTTGGTGAAGCTTGGTTTGCCAAAGGTTCAGCCCTAGGCAAACTGGCCCGTCACCCCGAAGCCCTAGCCGCCTACGACAAAGCGATTTCTGCCAAGCAGTCCTTCTACCAAGCCTGGTTTGGCAAAGCCCGACTGTACGCAATCCAAGGAGAAGCAGAGCAAGCCATCGTTGCCCTGACTCAGGCCGTGGCGATCGAACCAGAACGTTGCCAAGAGGCAGCACGCAGCGACAAAGCCTTTGAAGAGATCAAGAACAATCACGAGTTTCAAGGCCTGCTCCAATCAGCCGCAGAAACCCCTTCAAAAGCCGAACAACAGACCGTCGAGAATGGAGCGGAACTTTGAGAGGTTGATGAACAAGCTCGTTGACGCTGGCTGAGCGTTTTGTTCGGAGGCAAAGGGATTGGCGATCGCCCCTTCAAATACACTCAGCATCCCCTGAGCTCACGGAGAATCAACGTAAACCATCAGCAAAACCACGCAGAAAAACGTAGTAATATCACTTGATTTTTCAGCCATTTCTATTAGAAAAACAGCATTTCTAATATCAATTCCCCAACCCGGAATTGACTCAAAAAGACCTGGACAACAGCCCTAATTGACTTAGATCACAAAGAGACATGATCTCAGTCACGTTCCCTCCAGGCAAGGACTAGAGCGATTAAGCGAGAACGAAAGGAGCAGGATTTTTTTATGCAAAGTTCACATATTCAAAAACTATATTCACCGCATCTATACAAATTTCAACGATGGTCTTGATAGATTTGTCTCTAGAGGGAGTTTAAGAAAGTCAGCTCTTTGCTCTAAAGCAAACGCGGCGTTGTTTAAGCGCTTGACTTTAGCTGGTCCACTCAACGGCAGCATTTTCTTAATCCTCCTTAGCGCTCTCCCTCGGAGCAGCCCCCATCCCTATTGAGCCTCAAGTTAGCCCATGCAGTTTCTCAAATGCCTTAAAGTTGCCCTGATCCTATCCGGTGCTGCTTTTGCAGTGACTAGTCTTCCCGCAGTTAAACTCGCCAATGAGCGTGTTGATGTACAGCTCAACCGTTCCCAGATCTTTTCTGGAGAGATGCGTGACCTGTCTGGTGCTTACCTCGCCGTTGCAGGGTTGATGAGCATGAGTTTGGGAGTTACGGGATTTTCCCTCGCTGCTTGGCGTCAAACGGGTAGCCGTCTCAAGGTGACGAAAAAGGCTGTGGCAGAACTTGAGAGCTTGGTGAAGCAACGGGAGCAGCAGTTGCAGATCGCCCAGCTTGCTCCAGCGCGTCTCCAACAGTCTGGGCTCAATGCCTTTTTAGACGATGACTTTTTCCCAGAAATGCTCTCTGCTGAAAAGCAATTGCCCGCCTCGCAGACCGCTCCTGTAAACAGCATTGCTGCATCAAGGGTCGTCGCCCGCTCGGAGCAGCAGCGTTCGACTGTCGCGACTCAATCAGCGAGACCTGCTCAGATTCAGCGTCAGCTATCACCAAGCCAAGCATCTCAGCTCCAAGCGGTGCAGGCACAACTTCAGCAGCAAAGCCGCCAAGCCCAACAAATATTGGTCGCCAGCCGGGAAGCTGAGCGTCACAGTAATCGTGGCTTTACTGTAATCAATCCTTACCAGGTTCAGGCCAGCAGCCAGCCCAGTCGTCAGCGCTCCGTTTCGTCTGGTCGCCGCATGGCTTAGGCTTCCTGAGGGATGAACGCTATTTAGCTCCAAAGTTAAGGGCCCAGCAGATTTTATCTGCTGGGCCCTTTTTTGATCGGTTGGGCTAACTCTATCCGAGAGTGCTCTTCGAGCCTCGGCGGGTGCACTGCTGTTTGCCCCTAGCCCAACGAGTGGGCATTGGTGCCGCTGGGTCCGGTTTGGAATAACGTCTGAGAGTGAGAAGTTTGAGGTGCCATTGTTTCAGTGAAATAATCCCAGGGTCAACGAGCCTTGCTTAAACACTCGCTAAATGGAGCAATGCCCCGAGCCCGGTGCCTAGTTCCTCCGGTGTGATTTTTCCATCGTGGTTCTCGTCTAAAGCATCAAAGACTGCATCTGAGCCCATCCACTCTTCGCGAGTAATGAAGCCATCTCCATCTAAGTCGTAGCTGTGGAAGATATCCTCAGCCGCATGGGTCACTGTGGATTCGCTGTCGAGTTTTGCAAGGCGCTGGGTTAGCAAAGATTCGAGGTTTTCGAGGGCTTTAGTAAAGCCAGAAATGCCTTCATCTAACTTCTCGTTGGCCATACGATCTTCGCCATGCATCTTCGCAAAGATGGCTTGGTCCATGGGAATATCAGCAATCTCCATGGAGGCTGCTTTCGCTGGGTCAAGCTTGCGAGGCAGTGCAGCTTGGCTTTCTTGGAGCTGGGCCAGAAACTTGGGACCAATGGTCAACAGGTCGCAACCCGCTAGCTCAGTAATCTCTTCCATGCTGCGGAAGCTAGCCCCCATGACCTCTGTGTTATAGCCATGCTTCTTGTAGTAGTTGTAGATCTCGGTCACGGAGAGTACGCCAGGATCTTCAGCGGGTGGGTAGCTCTCTTTACCGGTGTCTTTCTTGTACCAGTCGAGGATACGACCCACAAAGGGAGAAATCAGCGTGACCTTTGCTTCGGCGCAAGCGACGGCTTGGTGAATGCCAAAGAGCAAGGTCAAATTGCAGTGGATGCCTTCCTGTTCAAGGGTCTCGGCGGCTTTGATGCCTTCCCAGGTGGAGGCAATTTTAATCAGGACGCGATCGCGACCAATCCCCACCGCCTCATACTGAGCAATGATATCCCTGGCCTGGGCCAAGGTTGCCTCAGTGTCGTAGGACAGTCGAGCATCTACTTCCGTAGATACGCGACCTGGAATAATCGCCAAAATCTTGACGCCAAAAGCCACAGCTAAGCGACTAAAAGCCAGCTTGCTCACTGCATCATTACTGGCACCGGCTCCCGCATCAGCCTTTGCCTTAAGCAAAGTCTCATCAACAATGGAGCGGTACTCCGGCATTTGTGCCGCCGCAGTAATCAAGGAAGGATTTGTGGTGGCGTCCTGGGGAGTGAATTTCTCAATGGCTTGAATATCACCGGTATCTGCAACGACAACTGTCATCTCGCGCAGTTGATCTAGTAATGATGGAGCCATAGCTTGTTTCTGCCTTAAAAGGACGTCATATTTGCTATACTGACTGGCTTTTTTGATCCCCGGTAAAGATAGAAACAAAGCGTAAGTTTTGGGCTCAAGCTGCTCAGCGTTGCTCAAAAAAATACCCCTGCGAGGAGAGTCGCAGGGGCAAAAGATTAGACCTATTTGGAGGAGAGTAGGCCGAATCGATGACATCTATTCAATTGGTCTTAAGAGCTAGGGCTGTATCCAGCACAATTATCAGCCAAGGGATAATTAAGCCGCGAAGGATTCTGCAACATCAAAGCCAGGAAGGCGATCGCTGTAGTCTGTGGCTTCACCAGTCACACTGGCAGCAACCATTTCAAATCCATCAGAGTTCCAGTTGCGAGCGTGGATGGGCTTACGCTGCTCGCCACGGAAATAAGCTTGGGTGCCTAGGACAGCTCCTGCAACCCAACCAATCACGATAACTGCGAATAAGGCGGTGAACATGTTGTTCTCCTTTGGGTGTTTCGTTTCTTGTTACTTAATGTAACGCAATAATTACAGAATGTAAACGGCACCTATGTTCGGTTCTCCTAAAAAGCCTATATCCTTCTCCAGGAGGGGATCTCATTTTATCTGGGCTTCTGTCAACTATTCGGCTTTCCTCCAGTTGGCTCTCCTTTCAGCAGCCCAGAAAAAAGCCCCGATACCTGTATTGGGCATCGGGGCTCTCATAATTCCTTGGGGCTTAACCAGGAAACCTTACTTGTCCAGCTTCAGCACTGCCATAAAGGCATCCTGAGGCACATCCACCGTACCAATAGACTTCATGCGTTTCTTACCCTTAGCTTGCTTCTTGAGCAGCTTCTTCTTACGGGAAATATCGCCGCCGTAGCACTTCGCCAAGACATCCTTCCGCAGGGCTGGAATGTGGGAGCTAGCAATGACCTTCGCACCAATGCAAGCTTGGATAGGAATCTTGAACTGGTGGCGGGGAATTAACTCCTTAAGCTTGCCAGTGAGGGCCTTACCCATGTCATAGGCCTTATCCCGATGGACGATCGCCGCCAGGGGATCAACGGGGTCTTTATTAATCTGAATTTCCAGCTTGACCAAGTTATTCACTCGATACTCGATCAAGTGATATTCCATGCTGGCATAGCCCTTGGTACGAGACTTCATTTGGTCAAAGAAGTCAGTTACCACCTCGGCTAGGGGCAGTTCATAAATCAAGGTGGTGCGCCCTTTGGTGAGGTAGCGCATATCTTTGTAATCGCCTCGGCGGTCCTGGCACAGCTCCATCAAAGTGCCGACATATTCCTCAGGCGTAATGATGTCTAAGCGCACGTAGGGCTCTTCGACTTTTTCTCGGTACTGGGGATCGGGCAGGCGACTGGGGTTATCGATAAACAGCTCTTCACCCTGGATCGTGGTGACTTTGTAGATCACCGAAGGAGCTGTCGTAATCAGGTCAAGATTGTACTCGCGCTCCAAACGCTCCTGAACAATCTCCATGTGCAAGAGGCCCAAGAAGCCGCAGCGGAAGCCGAAGCCCATGGCGCTGGAAGTTTCGGGCTCATACTTGAGAGCAGCATCGCTAAGCTGAAGCTTATCTAGGGCATCGCGAAGATCGGGATATTGGTCCGCTTCGGTGGGGAACATGCCGCAGAAGACCATGGGCTTAGCTTCGGCATAACCGGGCAGAGGCTCTTCTGCTGGTTTTCCAGCCAGGGTGATGGTGTCGCCGACACGGGCATCAGCCACGGCCTTAATTGAAGCCGCAAAGTAGCCGACCTCTCCGGCATGGAGTTCATCTAGAGGAACCTGATCTGGAGAGAGAACGCCTAGCTCATCAATGACGTATTCCTTATTGGATGCCATCAAGAGCACTTTGTCGCCTTTCTTGACGCTGCCATCCATGACGCGGAAATACACGATGACTCCGCGATAGGCATCGTAATAGCTGTCGAAAATCAGCGCCCGCAGCGGCTTTTCGGTGTTTTCTTCAGGGGGCGGTACGAGGTGAATGATCGATTCAAGAATCTCTTGGATCCCTAAGCCTTGCTTGGCAGAAGCTTCGATCGCATTGCTGCAATCTAGCCCGATTACCTCTTCAATTTCCTGCTTGATCCGCTCAGGATCGGCACCGGGCAGGTCGATCTTGTTGAGAACAGGAATGATTTCCAGGTCGTTTTCTAGGGCCAAGTAAACGTTCGCCAGGGTTTGGGCCTCAACGCCCTGGGAGGCATCCACCACCAACAAAGCGCCTTCACAGGCGATGAGGGAACGGGACACCTCATAGGAAAAGTCCACATGGCCCGGCGTATCGATCAAGTTGAGAACATAATCTTCGCCGTCCTCACCCTTGTGATTCATGCGAGCGGCTTGGAGCTTAATCGTGATGCCCCGCTCCCGCTCTAGGTCCATTCCATCGAGAAACTGCTCTTTCATTTCCCGCGCCTGTACCGTGCCGGTGTCTTGCAAGAGGCGATCGGCCAGGGTGGACTTACCGTGGTCGATGTGGGCAATGATAGAGAAGTTGCGAATCTTAGAAACAGGAACGTCAGTCATACCTGACCTGGAACTCCGGGAAAATGGACGGGCAGCAGAGCAGCAAATGCTCAGGTGGGTAAGCCGCGCGACTTTACATACGTTTATATTGTAGTCGCACCACCGCAATCAGACGATGGATTTATTACTGCGCTGTTACAGCGATGTTGCAAGCTTAGGGATGAGGGTTGCCCAACATCTAAATATTTGTAGCAGTTTTACCCTGTCTATCTAGGTTTGAGCCTGTAAAGTGATTATGTTGAAATACCGACTGCATCTGTTTTGCTGTTGGTTATTGAGTTCTGACTGCTGCAAGCTTCACATCGCAGTAGGCAACAGAAGGATTAGAAGCAGTCTGTCCGGCAGGATATTTCGACTGTCATTGATAAAGTGATCGTTCCTCTGGTCTCCCAGTTGCCCAAGATGTCTCCACGGTCGGTGAGTTGAGCCCATGTCCAGTCGACAACCTGCCAATTTCGAGAACGTAACCGCTGCGCCTTCGGTCTCAGTGGAGGATTCTGTGAGCACCTTAGACTCTGTTCGTGAAACCGTCGCGACAGAGGAGACTGCTAAGGGTATAGAAATTGACGGTGAGGCTGTCATTCTGCCCGTTCATGCCTGCTTGATGCGGCAGCTCCAACGTCGTTTCAATAGCACCCTTGACCCAACAATTCTTTGGCACCAGGCCACTCAGCAGCTAGGGCAAGCCCTAGGGCTCTCCTGTTGTATAGCCTACAGTTATGAGCCCGATCGCTTTATGCTTCCCCTGGTGGCAGCCTATGGGTTAGCGGCATCCCAGGCAGAAGACTCATTTGCCTTACCGTTAGACGCCCATGCGGCTGTGGCAACGGCGTTGGCTCAGCCCCAGCCTGTGGTTTTGGATGATGCGAAGGTGCTGCTAGAAGCCATAGGCTCGGAGCATAACGCCCAGATTGGCATTCCTGACTGGGCTGACCACAGTGCGGTGCTGGTGCCCGTGATGCACCTTGGCGCACCACGGGGGTTGTTGCTCCTCCATCGCTCCGCTAGCCAGCCTTGGACTGCCTCCGAGAAGCTGCTGTTGGAAGATATCGGCGATTCTTTGGGAGCGGCGATCACCCACAGCACGGCCCAGCGAGAAAACCATGCACTGGCCCAAAAATTTCAACAGGTTAAAGACGATTTCCTCTACAAGCACAAGGAAATTGAAGAAGCTCACCGGGAAGCTGAGCTAGCCTACCAAGAAGCAGAAGAAGCCTCGCGCCTAAAGAGTGAATTTCTAGCCAATACCTCCCACGAACTACGCACTCCCCTCAATGGCATGATCGGCTTTCTCAAGTTGGTCATTGACGGCATGGCCGACACCGAAGAGGAATTACATGAATTTGTCGGTGAAGCCCACAACTCAGCCCTACTATTGCTGGACATCATCAACGACATTCTTGATGTTGCCAAAATCGAAGCGGGCAAGATGGAGCTGGATCTCAGCGTTGTCCAGCTCAACGAACTCTTTGAGGATGTCAGTAAGAAAACTCGCCGTCAGGCCCTGGCTCGCAATTTGCTCTACGAAATTACGCCGCCTAAAACCCATGACGAAGTGATTGTTTACGGGGACTACCAGCGACTGCTGCAAGTGCTATTGAACTTGGTCGGCAACGCTTTAAAATTCACCCATTCTGGCAGTATTACGATTAGCAGCCGCATCATTGAAAAGATGGTCTTGGTCAATGACGAAGAACTGCCGGGCTTGCTGGAAATTCGAGTTGCGGATACGGGCATTGGTGTTTCGTTGGACCAACAGGCCAAGCTATTCAAATCCTTTAGCCAGGTGGATGGCTCTCGCACTCGCCAATATGGCGGTACTGGTTTGGGTCTAGTAATTTCCCAAAAGCTGGTGGAGGCCATGGGGGGCGAGGTGCATTTCTACAGCATGGGGGAGGAATTGGGCTCGACGGTGACGTTCACGGTGCCGCTATATCAAAAGCCTGTGATGCAGGCTGCGACGGAGTCTGAGTTGGAAGATGCGGAGATGGGTATCTTTTAGCGATTTCTCCGCCGTTTTAGATGTCCTTTTTGGTAAAGACAACGGACAAATTGTTGGCAGGCATGGGAATGACTTTGAAGCGTTCCAGTCCCTGTTGCTCTGCTACGCGGGTAACGTCATCTAAGTCCCGAACGCCCCAGCTGGCATCACGCGATCGCAAGCTCTCATCAAAGGCTGCATTACTGGAAGCGGTGTGCTGGCCGTCTCGCTTATAGGGACCATAGAGGAAGAGCAAGCCACCAGGAGGCAAAATCCGTCCCGCACCCACCATTAGCCCCAGGCAAGCTTCCCAGGGGGAAATGTGGATCATATTGATGTTGACGATGGCATTAATAGACGGAAGTTCCACAGAGCCGATAGTGCGGCGGAGGCGATCGTCTTCGGTGGGCCAGCTAGGTTCTAGGACGTTTAGATCAAGGGGGGGATGCAATTCTGCACAGGGCTCGTCACTGCGCCAGGCGAGGATGCTGCGGCGCAGTTCGGGTTGGGGATCACTGGGGAGCCAATGGCGAGGAGCCAATTGGGGGGCAAAGTAGGCGGAATGTTGGCCGCTGCCGCTGGCAATTTCCAAGACGGTGCCCTGGGGAGGGAGGACTGATTTCAGTACCCCAAGGATAGGCTCCTTGTTACGCTCAGCGGAGGGGGAGAATTGCAGGCCGTCCATATAAAGTCAGGATTTAGGGCATTAGCCTGAGCTTGTCACGCTGGCTTCAGTTTACCCTGTGATGATGGTGGCTTTTGTGATTTAGTTCGGCCTGCGTGATCAACTCAGCTTGGCCGGGTATTTGCCCTTCGCAGTCCATGAGGCGCTGCATGATTTGTTGCTGTTCGGGTCGTGCTTGGACGATTTTTTCGGCGGCGATGTTGATGAGTTCCATACGCAACCGTTCGACGTAGGCGGCTTCGACTTCATCTTGGGGTTGCCAGTTGTCGATGTTGGCAAGCCAGGATTGGCTGGGGGCGAAGCCGAGTTTTTGGGTGAGTTGTTTGATGACAACGGCGCGTTCAGGTCTGGCGCTGGTTTGCCATTGCTGAAGGGGCTTGTTGAGGATAAAGGTGCCGATTTCGGGGTCGATTTGGCGTTGAAGCCAGGCTTCGAGGGTTGAGATGGGGCGATCGCTGGTGACTTCGTCGATTTTGGCGAAGGCGTGGGCTTCGGCGTAGGCGATTTGGCCATCGTTGTTGTAGTCGGCGCTGGGGACGGGCTGGCCGATACGATCAATGCCGGTGAGTCCGGCGAAGAAGCTGGAGCTGTAGTCGCGGTAGTCGGCTTCGTTGACTTCGGGGGTGCAGCCGACGGAGGGGAGGTCTTT
>CALLAT010000043.1 GCA_938002085.1 uncultured Pseudanabaenaceae cyanobacterium | reverse complement strand
CGATCGTCTTCACGAAAGCAATGGCCAAAAAGCTGTCTTGAGAAACATAAGCCAGACTTATGAAAACGCCTTCTATTTTGGGTATTCAGGAGGTGGCTTTGCCCTTATGGCACTTCGTTGCAGCTACGCTTGCATCACCCCAATAATGCTGGTGGGACATGCGATCGCATCATACTGATCGGGAATCCTAGAGCCATGCCGCCAGCCTATTGATTTTTACTCGCAGGGCAAATGACTAACGATTTTCAGGCTGGTCTCGCTTCTGAATTGCCTCGGGAGAATGCAGCTGAATCTCTGCTGCGTGGCGTGGCATTGGCAACGAATGCATTGCTGACGATTGCTGAGCTTGGCGCTGCTGTGGATCAGGCGCTGGAGGTTTTGGGGCAAGCAATTTCCCAGGTTGACCGGATTTATATTTTTCAAAATGGTTCTATTTCTCTAAATGAGGAGCCTGGCCAAGCTGCTGAGCCGACGATGAGTCAGCGGTGGGAGTGGGTGAATGAGGGGATTGAACCTGAGATTGATAATCCTGAGTTGCAGAATTTGCCCTATCGGGAGTTCTTTCCTCGCTGGTATGAGGAAATGAAGGAAGGGCGTGCAATTTATGGGCGGGTAGAGGAATTTTCCCCCCTAGAGCGCCAAATCTTAGTGCCCCAGGGGATTCTTTCAATCCTTGTGGTCCCGATTCAAATTCAAGACCAATTTTGGGGCTTTGTTGGTTTTGATGATTGTCATGAAGGCCATGACTGGAGCGAGACTGAGCTGTCGGCGCTTTGGGCTGTGGCGGGTTGCTTTGGGGGCGCGATCGCTCGAACTGAGGCGGAGCAAGCCCTGCACAGGCTCAATCATTCATTGGAAGCGAGAATTGAGGAGAGAACCCGAGAGTTAGAGCTGGCTCGGGATATGGCGGACCGGGCCAATCAGGCTAAAAGCGACTTTTTGGCCAACATGAGCCATGAGTTGCGTACGCCACTCAATGGAATTTTGGGATATGCGCAAATCCTAGAGCGCTCTAAGGTTCTGGCTGAGCGTGAACAGCATGGCGTTGGTGTGATTCATCAATGTGGGACTCACTTGCTAACGCTGATTAATGATGTGCTGGATCTGGCGAAAATTGAAGCTAGGAAGCTGGAGTTACTGCCCACTGTTTTACACCTTCCTTCTCTGCTCCAAGAGGTGGTTGAAATCTGTAAAATCCGTGCGCAGGAGAAGGGAGTCGCTTTTGTGTATGAGCCTGATGCTGAGCTTCCCCAGGGGGTTTCTGTTGATGGAAAGCGGTTGCGGCAGGTTCTGATTAATCTGCTGGGTAATGCGATCAAGTTTACGGATAGCGGTTCTGTAAGGCTGCTGGTGAAGGTGAGTGAGCAGCAATCCGATCCGAATGTGAGCAATCTCTGTTTTCAAGTAGAGGATACTGGTATTGGGATTGCCCCCCAGGATGTGAAGCGCTTGTTTCAGGCTTTTGAGCAGGTTGGCGATCGCGATCGCCAAGCACAGGGAACGGGACTGGGACTCACAATTAGTCAGCAAATTGTGAAAATGATGGGTGGGATGGTGCAAGTGCGCAGTGAGCTGGGTAAGGGCAGCGAGTTTTACTTTCAGGTTGATTTGCCGATTGCGTTGGATTGGATCGAACGAAGTACTCAGGATGATATCGGCAAAATTATCGGCTACATGGGCGAACGAAAGCGCATTTTGGTCGTGGATGATCGCTGGGAAAATCGAGCTGTTCTGACCAATCTGCTGGAGCCTTTGGGGTTTGAGGTTAGTGAGGCGATGGATGGACAGCAGGGGCTGGAGTCTATCCATTCTCTACAACCAGACTTATTGATTACTGATCTAGTGATGCCGGTGATGGATGGATTTGAGATGTTGGAGCAGGTCCGTTGCCTAGAGCAGGGTAAACAGCAGAAAATTATCGTTTCTTCGGCATCAGTCTCAAAGCTGGACCAACAAATGGCGATCGATGCAGGGGGAAATGTGTTTCTGCCTAAGCCGGTGGATGTGCATGAGTTGTTCCGATTGATTGCGCAGCAGCTTGATTTGGAATGGTGTTATGAGGCGGTTGAACCCATTAAAGAGCAGGGTGGCTCGGGTGATGCTTTATCGGCGGAAGTCACAGCTGGAGAGTGGCTTTTGCCTCCAGCGGAGAGTTTGGAGTTGCTGTTGCAGTGGGCTCAACGGGGTCGAGCTAGGCAGGTGCGCCAACAGTTGGAAGCGTTGCTGGAGGAGAATGCGGAGTATGGAGCTTTTGTCACACCTTTATTGGAACTAGCAGGGCAATTTGATATGGAGGAAATTGAGATTGTGATTCACAAATATCTCTAATGCTCTTGTCTCGCGTTGCGATTGTTCCAGTCGAGTAGGTCTTCGTAGAGGACCTCGTAAAGCTGACCAATTTGATTGGGCTCGGTACGGCGGGGCTGGCGAATGACGCTGACGGGGAAGGCGATCGCACCATGGTGTGCGGGTGTGGCATCGAGGTCGACAGCCAAAATTCCGATGTGGCTGGGGAGGGTGTCGAGGATGGCTTGGCGTAGGGCGATGTCTTTCTTGGGGATGGTGAAGCTGAAGTAGTGGCAGCAGGAGCGGTAGATTTCCCAGTGGGAGTCGGCTTCGAAGTCGGCTAGGCAGCTGCGGGTTGCGGTTCCGAGGATGATTTTTGGTTGTTTGATGTCCCAGCGGGCGACGGTAATTTGCTCTAGTCGATGGTTGTTGTCGCCTAGACGCAGGATGAGGTTGCTGTGGGTGCGGTGATTTCTGGGAGGGTAACGTCGTTCGATCGCGTCTTTGGTCCAGATGGCGGCGTAGGATTCTAGGGAGGATTTGAGGGCGGCGGTTGTGCGTTCGCGGCTGAGGCCTTCGTCTAGTTTTTTTTGTTGGGCGGGGGGGCGATCTCTGGATTGACGCCATTTGCCAAAGTTGCCGTAGTTGCCTTCGTTGCCGAGGGTGGGGCGACCGCGATTGTTTAGGTTTCCCAATGGGTCGCTGGGGCGGTATTGCTTTTCGACTTCGCGGCATTCGGCGACGGTGGCTTCTCCGGCGAGGACTTTGTCGCGCATGGCTTCGAAGATGGGGCGGGGGGCCTGGCGTTCGATTTTTTCGAGGCGATCGAGGGCTTCAGGGGCGGCTTCGATGTCGCTGATGAGGTCGAGGTCTTCGCTGTCGACTTGGCGGAGGTAGTAGCTAGCGGCTTTGAGGTAGCGCCAGAAGAGGGAGGGTTGGCGGTTGGCGGCTTGGGCAATGGCACGGACCCAGGCGGTGAAGGAGGGGAGGCCTTTTTCTAGATATAACTCTTGTTGACGGACTTCCATGGCGAGTTGAGCTAACTCTTGCCAACGATATTTATCTTGTTGGAGAAGCTGAGTGATTCGGTTTTCGATGACGTAGAGAGAGTCGGTCATAACTATTAGTCTAGTTGACTAGATTAATAGTTTACTGTCAAAGGCTTTTTGCAGTAAACTACCTCATTTTAGTCTTTACTTAAGTCTAGTTTTAGAGGTGATTGAGTCTTGTCTAGGAGGGCTTTGTGTTCGGCGCTGCAATTATGTCTAGCAGAGGAGCTTCGATTAGTCATAACGACGTCATCCCAGTTGGGCTTTTAATGGTTGCTGTTCCGCTGGGATGGCAACCCATTAACTGTTCTTGTAATAGCTTTCACTCTTAATGGTTTTGATGATTATCCTCCCAAAGGCATTCTTGTTTAAATCTTGCCTTTGGGAGCTCTGTGAACCCAAACGAGAGCAGCTGCGCAAGACAAAACCCCAGTGCTTTTACGGCTAATTCAGGAGTCGAAAGTTACCCGAATGCCAGCTACTGGGGTGAAAATTAGCCTCTCTCTCGACCAACACTAATTTAGCTTGCACCAATATTGACCTTCTGCGGTAAAAGCAATAGGTCAAATTCTTCTAAGCCTCTCTCTCTCAAGCTTAGAAGATGTACAACAGTCCAGAAAAATATTTTTTGGACTAAATTGCTCAAGCCGCCGTCTAGATGTACTTGATTGGCCTTTAGTCCTCGCTGGTGGGTGGTTTCAGCCCTTTTTTGAGTGGTTGACGACTTACTTTACATGACTTTGCTTAAATCAGTGCAAAAGCGAGAGAAATTGCCTTGTAGAAGAATGCCTCGTTCTAGCTCATTGTTGTTACGCTTCAACAGCGAGCGATGCCTTCATCCCTTGCTGCAGCTTGCACTGCAGCAGCAACAGCCGGTGCAACTCGCTTGTCAAAAGCAGAAGGTACTATATGCTCCCGAGTGAGTTCGTCTGCTGCCACTAGAGAGGCGATCGCCTCTGCTGCTCCCAAATACATCTTCTGTGTCAACGTCGAAGCCCGACAATCCAACGCCCCACGAAACAAGCCTGGAAATGCCAACACATTGTTGATTTGATTTGGATAATCGCTTCGTCCCGTCGCAATCACCGCAACATCATCTAGCACTAACTCTGGTTGAATTTCAGGCACTGGATTTGCCATAGCAAACACAATTGGTTTCGCTGCCATCGACTTCACCATCTCCGGTGTCACAACACCTGGTGCGCTCACCCCAATAAACACATCTGAATGATTCATCGCATCCGCAAGCTGGCCCGATTCTTTTACTGCCCAAGCTTGCTTTGCATCATTTAAATCAGACCGTGAGACAGAAACAATGCCCTTTGAGTCACAGATGATAATCTGCATTGCTCCAGCCGCTTGGAGGAGTTTTGCGATCGCAATCCCCGCCGCTCCCGCGCCATTCATCACAATGCGAACCTCCGCCATGGACTTCTCCACTACCCGCAAAGCATTCGTCAGCGCAGCCAACACGACGATCGCCGTCCCATGCTGGTCATCGTGAAAAATCGGAATATCCGTTTCTTCCCGCAACCGCCGCTCAATCTCAAAACAGCGCGGCGCAGCAATATCTTCCAAGTTCACCCCACCAAACACCGGAGCCAAATACTTCACCGTCTTGACGATCTCATTGGTATCCTGCGTCGCCAAACAAATGGGAAACGCATCCACCCCTCCAAACTCTTTAAACAGCAGCGCCTTTCCCTCCATCACCGGCAGCGCTGCTTCCGGTCCCAAATTGCCTAAACCCAAGACTGCACTGCCATCCGTCACGATCGCCACCATGTTCTGCTTAACCGTCAGGCGATACACCTCCTCTGGATGCTCCGCGATCGCTCGGCAAATCCGCCCAACTCCCGGCGTATAGGCCATGGCCAGGTCAGCTTGATTCCCCACCGAGATACGACTATCCACCGTAATCTTGCCGCCCACATGCATGGCAAAGGTGCGATCGTCCGCCGACAAGACTTCAACATCAGCAACCTCTCGAATCGCCTGTTCAATTTCCCCTGCATGTTCTGCACTAGCCGCATCCACATCCAGCTCTCGCACCGATTCCTGCAAGTTTTGTTCAATTAATCGGATATCACCCAGACTGCCGGAGTTTTTCGCGATCGCCTCAACCACCCCCGCCAACATCCCAGGTCGATTTGGCCCCTTAATGCAGACCTTAAAACTAAAACTGGCGCTGGGAGTAAGCTGAGCCATGATGACGAACCGAAAATGAATGGAGCTATCCGAGAATTCTAGCGAGATACCACCCCACAAGTTGCTTGCTGAAATCCACTAGAATAAGTCTTAAAATTGGACTCAAATTGTATCATTGCTGGACTCAGGTTAATACAACTTGAGTCTCAAAAGAGACTTGCTCAGAACCAGCTCAATCAAAATTTTAGCTACCAGGCCTAAGCAAATAAAAAATTGCCCCAATGACCTTGAATTTTCCATGCGCGATACTCGCCTCATGTCGCGCATGGATTTGACATCAATTTTCCACGAGTCTCAATTTCTGTCTCAAATCAAAAATTGAGACTCAATCAAAGACTCAATGCAAGTCTTATATCAGACTTGGAAGATCAACTCAGAGTCTTGAATTTTCTTTTTGGACTCGATATTAAACTTAATTCGAGTCCAAAAAGTCTTAGAGGACGCAAGAGTCTTGATACTCCCTTCTTCATGAATGTCACTGAAGAGAGAGCCACCTCAAATCAACAACATCACCCTTCCATCGGCAGTCATTGCTACAAAGCGATATGATGTGACACGAAATTACCGGAAACGAAGCCCTGGAGCATCCGTCAGTAATAAGGCAATGACCAGCTAATCGTCATCGTTGTACAACTGCCTCCAGGGAATCAAGGAACTGCCAGCCCCATGTTTAGAACTCGACGCAAACCCCTCTTCAACACTCGCCGTCGCAGTGTCTACAGCTCGTCATATAGCCAGAAGCGCAAGCCCCTCAAGCGCTGGCAACTCATTGCTTCCGTTCCCCTAGCTTTCCTTGTCCTAGAACTCCTCACCCGTGCAGCAGTCGGCATAGCGGGTAAAACCGATGAAATCAAAGCCTACAATGGCCGTTCCCTCAACACTGCGACCTACGGTCTCAACTTCGTTGATGCTTCTGGCCGGGCCTACGATGGCTTACCCCGCTTCGGCGACCTAAGGGTGAAAGCCACGCCACTTCAGGGTTACACCCTTTTCCCCAGCCAAGAAAGTGATGCTTGGTCCATTAACGACCAAGGCTTTCGTGCCTCTGCTTCCCTAGACCTCGCGAAAGCAGAGAACGAAATGCGCATCTTCGTCATGGGAGGCTCTGCGGCATTTGGGCAAGGTACCAGCAGCAATACCGAGACCTTTACAAGCAAGCTACAAACCAAGCTAAACGACCAAGTTGTTGATCAACAGAACAACCCCAACAACTATGGCCCCGCAGTGCTGCCTTACTTCGCCGATGAAGCTGCAAAAGCAAAAGCAAAGCCTGCAGCGATTCAAGCTAAACAATATAGAGTCGTCAATGCCGCAGTGCCTGGACATGTATCCAGCAATCAACTGTCGCACCTTGTCCATGAGGTTTTGCCCTATAAACCGGACCTGATCATCCTGCTAAACGGCTACGATGACCTGCTACTGCCCAGCGACCAGGAAGCAGCTGAAGTCCCTGGTTTAGCCGAACTTCAGGACAGCGCGATCGCCCACAGCAGCGCCACAGTCAAACAAGGCATTGGCAATCTTCTCAACCGCTCCTTCTTCTTAAAGAGCATTCGCTACTGGGTACTCAAACCCCATGAAAAGACGGGGATTGTTCTTCCTCCCAAATTCAAATCAAGCAGTCTAAACCTTCCTTCTGAAGCAGGTGAACTAGAGCAACGAGCAGAACGCTTCGAAGACAACCTCAACAAGATGGCAGCAGTAACCAGTGGTGCCAATATTCCTGTGATTGTTGCAATCCAGCCCGAAATCACCAGCCGCATTGACCATGGCATCACCGAAGACGAGCAAGCCGTCCTCGACAAGCTAGGCAACAGCTACCCCGAACGGATTGAGACTGGATATACTCAGCTTCGCCAAGGCCTAGATAACGTCAAAAATGCCTACCCCGGTAAGGTCTTACCCCTCACCCTCACCGATCTTTACTACGGTGAAAAAGAGCCCGTCTTCCTTGATCCAATTCATATTAGTGATGCTGCTCATCAGAAGCTAGCAGACAAGCTTTATGGTGCAGTGACATCACGCTTAAAGGTTGAGTCTATTCCTTTTGCAGCAGCACAGCAGTAAAAAGAATCCAAACCAAATAGCCATAAAAAAAGGAGAGGCAATTGCCTCTCCTTTTTTGCTTACTTCCCCGTTGACTTTTATGATTCACCCCATATTTCAAACGAGAACGAATCCACTTCAGTGTTTTCTTATTACACTGTCGTTTTTGCTTTGGGATAATGCAACTGCCATAGAATTGCCGAGCTTCTAAACAGCTGATTTCTCGTTTAGATAGCAAATCATAGCTTTTCCCACATCGAGCGATCGCTTCAAACTCAATGCCATACCAAATCCCATCAATAAGGCGGTATTGAAACAGGTCACTCACAACAACAACAGAATCACTGGTCTGTTTTCCTTTCTGCGCCTTACGCTCCACATCCGCCAGACAAAGTAAGCCTGTCTCAGGATGAACATAAAACTCATTCCGCCAGCGACCTAGCCGTGCATTTCCCCAATGCCAGGGAACACCACCCTTGGCGTAGGGCTGACCATCAACCATCTCCACAGCAGTACAAACATAGGCAGATACATGGTCCAGCACATGCTGACCCGCCATCGTATTGTCCTTCACCTCTCTGCGAATCTTACTGTAGACCTGGTCCCAGGGTTGGCTTAGCTGCGATCGCAATAACCGTCGCAGCGGCCCCAAATGGTCAGACAGATACTTCGTCTTATCCCGCACCTTGATGCGATAAGGACTCAAAAATCCATCCTCCTCTGCCTCCCGCGTCAATTGAACCATACGCTTCCTTGCCCCCGGCAACCGTCGAGAGCTAATGCGCATGCCACCCCGAGGTCGCTCAATCAAGATTTCATCCAACCGATGCTCACTCATAAGTCATTTCTCTCTATTCTTTTGTTTCTGCTTCTGAAGCGCCTTCTTTGGGCAATAACTCCGCCAAGCCTTGCTTAGACCAGCTCTCCCGTCGATAGGAAATTGCAGAAATCTCCTCCAACCGAATCAACCAAATTGACTTCCAAGAAATCTCATCACTGGGACTGTCATACTCATCCTCCGAAACACAGAGATAACGAATCTCCACACAGCTCGGATCTAGATAAATGGGAACACCAGAGACAGTTCCCCAAGGAAAGCGAAACAACACCTCAGTCTCATGACGCACTGCCTCTTCCAGACGAAAGTAGAGACGCTTAGAAAAAGAAGGCTCTTTAGTCAGAACTGTGCTCAAATCCTGCATGACGCTTCCTTTGAATAATCTGTTTACTCAGACGGTGTAATCCCACCGAAGTTGCTCAAATGATGGAGAGGACGGGAATTGAACCCGCATGCAGCTGGCGATCGCTTTAAGGAAACGCGCTTCCTTACTACCCAATGGGCTCTCACCCACAAAGCAAGCGGGAACTTCCCCCACCTTGGACAACTAATTCCGTTCAGTGCTTCTGCAACCCGCAATCCACTAGCCCTTCAGAAGAACTAGCCCAACCGTCCTTGTCAGAACCGGTCTTATCAACGTTTTTCCGGTGCCTATCCATTCTCAGCCACCTCCCCAAGTGTTGATTAGCGGAAGAAGGAGGAGTCGAACCTCAATAGCAAAAGCCATTCCCCAGTTTTCCAAACTGGTCGCCGTCCATCGGCTGCATCTTCCATATCGTTGTTATAGTCTCGTTGACTAAATCTAAAATTGGCGGAAACTGGTGGAATCGAACCACTACGGCAGCACCGTACGCCTGCTTTCGAAACAAGTTGCGAACCATTCGCCGCAGCTTCCATAAAGTCTAGTTAACTAGATTAAAATTTGAGTTTGTCTAATGCAAAACAATTAGACAAACCTGTTGCAAATTGGCGGAAAGTAGAGGAGTCGAACCCCTGGACCAAAGCCCACCCTGGTTTTCAAGACCAGTTGCCAATCCCTTAGCGGTACCTTCCATAAGCAGAATCGCCGACTGAGCGGAGCCAACGATTCTATTTGGGGTGACTGACGAGACTTGAACTCGCTAATACTGGGTTCACAAACCAGCGCCTCGACCACTTTGGCTTCAGTCACAGTGGATCTAGTGGGATTCGAACCCACAGCCTCTTGTGTGCAAAACAAGCGCTCTCCCAGTTGGAGCTATAGACCCATATCTTGCCTTAAAGTTTAGTCAGCTAGACTTTAAGGCTCTAGCGGGAACGGCAGGACTCGAACCTGCAACCAATCGGTTCGAAGCCGAGTACTCTAGTCCATTGAGCTACGTTCCCACATTTGCCTAAGCAACAGTGCTAGGCAACGCCTCTGCCAGGACTCGAACCTGGAACCGTCGCCTTAGAAGGGCGCTGCTCTAGTCCATTGAGCTACAAAGGCCTTTGGTTGTCTCGGTGGGACTTGAACCCACAACCTATCGATTATCGGTCGATTGCTCTGCCAGTTGAGCTACGAGACAATATTGGTAGTCCTGGTAGGAATCGAACCTACAACCTCTTGTTTGTAAGACACTTGCTCTACCGTTGAGCTACAGGACCTTGTTGAAGCAGTAGCGCCCGAAGGAAGAGCAAAGCGCTACTGCAAACTGCGGGCCCACAGGC
>CALLAT010000042.1 GCA_938002085.1 uncultured Pseudanabaenaceae cyanobacterium | reverse complement strand
GATCCACGCCAGCAACGGTGAGCATGCTCGAGCGATAGAGGTTTATAACGAAGCCGTCGATCTCAACCCTCGCATGCCCCAGGCCCTCAACAATCTCGCCGTCATTCACCACTATCAAGGTGAACGTGCCAAAGAAGCTGGCCAGAATGATGAAGCTGAAGCCCTATTCGATATCGCTGCAGACTATTGGCTGCGGGCCCTACGCATTGCCCCCAATAACTACATCGAGGCTCAGAACTGGCTCAAGACCACGGGCCGTGCCAAGATCGACGCCTTCTTCTAAGGCTTAGTCTCTTAGAATAGAAATAAGGTATGACCCACTGAAATGATTGAGAGCGATCGCAATGGCGAGACATCGTAATCCAGTGGGTCTAAACCGTAATCGATGGAATGAGGATGAGCCATTGCCCCCAGCAAGCAGGCCTTAAATCCTCGATGGATTCCATGGTTGCAAGACTGTTTTTTAGCCTTTCTTTCCCCCGCCATGATTGATCGCGAGCAAGTTCACCACGTTGCTAACCTCTCCCGCCTCGCCTTAACCGAGACCGAAGAGACCGAGCTAACCGGTCAACTGAACAGCATCCTGGACTACTTCGAGCAGCTCAGCGAGCTGGACACCGAAGGAGTAGAACCTACAACCCGTGCGATCGACGTTAGCAACGTGGCTCGCAAGGACGAACTCAAGCCCGCTCCCAACCGTGAGGAAATCCTCGACTGCGCCCCCGAGCGCGACGGAGACTTCGTTCGCGTCCCCCAAATCATGGGTGATAGCTAAGCCAAACAGCATTGGAGCCAACGCTTTCCATGGGGCTACCCTGACCGAGGGGTGGCCCCATCTTTGATTAGCTGCACCAGTTTTACCGAATTACTGGAAGCCCCATTCCCAACTCAGCAATTCATCTAAGCCTCACGAGGCCTCCCGACATCCCATGACCGATTGGCTGGAACATAGCGTCCAAGTGGAAGTGCCCACCCCTGTAGATCAGGTCTGGGCCCTGTGGTCTGACCTGGAACAAATGCCCAAGTGGATGAAATGGATCAATGCCGTCTCCATTTCCCCAGAAGATCCCAGCCTCTCGGTGTGGAAGCTTAAGGCAAGTGGCCTGGAATTTAGCTGGCGATCGCGCATCGTCAAGCTCGTCACAAACCAAATCATTCAGTGGGAATCAGTGGATGGCTTACCCAATCGGGGAGCCATCCGCTTTTACGATCGCAAAACCAGCAGCATCGTTAAACTCACCATTGCCTATGGCGTCCCGGATTTCCTAGCTCCGCTATTAGGAAACCTCCCGATCGGGCAAGTCGTCGAATCCAATCTTCAAGCTGATTTAGAACGCTTCCGCGAATACGCCATCCAACAAGAATCTGCTTAAAAACCTCGATCTGGACTGCGATTGCCCTTGTAAATTCAATTGCATTGCCATCAACAATCTCCGAAATCTCCCAAACAAGCAGCCCCTCAATATCGGGTGCGATCGCACGTTGACGAACAAACCTGCAACGAGTTCCTTAACTTCAGATATTTATATCCATTAGGAAGCATTCATAAATGTCTTATGAAGGAAATATCGATTCGTTCTGAGCGGTTGATAATATCCACAAGACGTTTGTCTGTCAGTTTGCTTCAATCTTCCGGAAACGGCCTGTTGCAGCAAACACTCGCAGACATCTGTCAATGAGTCAGGCGGCAGTTCGGTATAAACCAGGTTGAATCATCGCCTTTTAGCCACGATATTGAAAACTACGCCAGCCCCCTGCACCTCCCATTACCAGCCGTCCTAGTCAACTTGCTTGCAAATTGCTAATGCGGTTGCTCCAAGCCATTGGAACTTGGGAAACGGTTCGTTTTTGACATTGCGAAAGGTTTAGACTCGGCATGCAAACGACTCGCAGCAGCGATCAGCTCAAACAGCAAAGCTTAGAGCTCCTACAGCGCTACCGTGACTCCCCCTCTGCGGCGTTGCGAAATAGACTAGTGGAATTGAACTTCGGCCTTGTGCGCCGTGAGGCGATTCACTGGGTACAGCAGTGTAATGAGAACTATGACGACCTCGTTCAGGTCGGTAGTTTAGGTTTAATCCGTGCTGTGGAACGCTTTGACGTGCAGCGGGGCCGCGCTTTCAGCTCCTTCGCCATTCCCTACATTCGTGGCGAGATTCAACATTACTTGCGCGATCGCGGTACGACCATCCGCATTCCTCGTCGCTGGCAAGAGCTTCGCCAGAAAGCTGCTGGCTTCGTCCGCAAAGTCCACAGCCTAGAGCATCGCCTTCCTGCTGACTCCGAAATTGCAGAGCACCTGGGAATAGACTTGCGGGAATGGCAAGAGGTTAAGCTGGCCCACAGCAACCGCTCTCCCCTCAGCCTCGATGCTCCCATGCAGGATGCAGACGACAGTGCAACCTCCATGGGCCAACTCTTAGCGGACCCCCGCTACAAGAGTTTCCAACTTGCCCAAGAAGACCAGATTCGTCTTCAACAGGCCCTCTCGACCGTTGAGAACCGCACTCGCGAGATCTTGGAGTTTGTATTCCTGCATGATCTAACTCAACGCGAAACTGCAGAGCGCATGGGAATCAGCACTGTAACAGTCTCCCGCCGTGTAAAGAAAGGCCTAGGATTACTGAAAACAGCCCTCGCTAGCGACGAGGAGACAGTAGAAACGAAGGTCGAAGTCGCTACTGCCATTGACAGCGAATAAATTGAGTCAATCAACTCAGAACAACAAATCCCCAGGCTGCGGAAAGTAGCCTGGGGATTCGTTGTTCTAGATAGTCAAGCTTATCCTCAATTCGATTCAGTGAACCGATTCAAATCAGTTGAGCCTAACGGCTGTTTACCTACAGACAATTCAGGGAGCAAGGCACAAACATTAGGACAGAAACCACAGACATAGAAACGACCCGCCCCACAGTCTCTGCATAGAGTTCCTAGGGCAGGCCACCTTTAGACCCTAAATTATGATTTGAACGACTGCTCTAATAAACCCGACTCACAACATAATCAGCCAAATCAATCAGCGACTGCCGTGAAGGGGAAGAAGGCAAACTTTGCAAAGACTCTACAGCCAGCTTGGCATGGTGAGAAGCAAGCGCACGCGTCCGCTCAATGCCTTGACTATTGCGAACCAGCGCTAAAGCTTTCTCCCAGTCACCCTCCGTGGAAAACTCGCGGTCAATAAACTGCTTAAGCGTCGGCTCCTCTTCCATGGCATAGAGCACTGGAGCAGTTAAATTACCACTCCGCATATCAGAGGCCGCAGGCTTACCTAAAACGTCCTCTGAACCGGTGAAGTCCAAAATATCGTCAACGATTTGAAAAGCGAGACCCAAGTTACGACCGTACTGATACAGGTCTTCCTGTAACTCCTCGGACATATCGCTCAGAACGCCTGCGGCCTTGGCGCTATTGGCTATCAGCGAAGCTGTTTTGAAGTAACTCTTCTCCAAGTAAGCTTCCATGGAGAGATCCGCACCAAAGCAATTCAGCCCCTGCAGAATTTCGCCTTCCGCCAAGTCCATAATGACCTGAGATAGCAGTTTCACCACCTGCAGGTTATCTAGGTTAGCCAAGTACCAGGAGGACTGAGCAAAGAGGAAATCCCCCGCCAGCACTGCAACCCGATTATCAAAACTGCTATTTACAGTGGGAGCGCCTCGACGCAGAGCAGACTCATCCACAACATCGTCATGAACGAGACTAGCCGTATGAATCATTTCTGTGATTTCGGCTAAACGACGATGACGCGCCGTTACATCCTTGCCATCCATCGTGGCTCGGGAAATGAGAAACACCACAGCCGGTCTTAACCGCTTACCCCCCGCGCCAAACAAATGCTCTGCCGCCGCATGCAATATCGGATGGCGCGCCCCAATGAGTTCTTTCAAGTTCTTAGAAAGTAACTCTAGGTCTGCCTCGACCGAAGCAAAAAGGGAGGTGGTTGAGGTCATGGATAAGCCTGCTCGGGCGTTACGAAATTTTACAGTTTCTTACTATTAATTCTAAGGCACACCTCCCCTTCTCGCACTGAAGCCGCTTGAATTCAAGCATTTCATAGACGTTTATGTAGCCTCGGGCAAGAAGAAGCCCTTCTTCTCCAAAAGCCCAGAAACCTTTCGGAGAGGGGATTTCAAGTTATTTTCTTGTTATTCAACCATTCCCCAGATCTAGGGAAAAAGAATCTGAATGGATCAAGGCTAAATCAGAGAGTAGGACGGATCAGCCCTCATAAACACCCTTAACAATCTCAGAGAAATCTCATGAGTGATTACTCAGGCTAATCGCTAAACAGTGCTTGCCCAGATGTCCTGATCTCTAGCTCAATCCATTGCCTCACAATGAGTGCGACTCTGGATTAAGCAGCACAGCTCTCGATAGTTCCAAAACCTACCCACACATCTGTGCAAAAGGGAACCCTACTCACTTAGGACTGGTCACTTAACCCAACTGAGCTTCTGTCTTGGCCGCAATCTGAATCGCCAAAGTCGGCAACACAACATGGTTGACCTCGGGTCGATAGCCCAGCATCTGGGTTGCCATCTCGGCAAACGGCTTAGGTTCGCCACTGACACCAAACAAAGTGGGGCGGGGCTGGGAAAGACTTCTTAACCCCATGACATCCAGCTCTTTAGCCGCTGCCGCAACCACATGGGCTGCTGGATCTACTAAGGTGACAGATTCGGGTAAAACCTTTCTAAGAACAGGTTCCAGGTAAGGATAGTGAGTGCAGCCGTAAACCAACGTGTCAATGCGGTTATCCAATAAAGGATTCACATAGTCCCTCACGACCTGCTCTGTTTCAGGGTCATGAATGCGATTGCCCTCAATCAACGGAACAAACTTAGGACATCCGACCTGCCAAACCTTGGCCTGGGGATTCACTTCATTCACCGCTTGGGCATAGGCCTGACTTTTTGCGGTCGCTTCAGTAGAAATGACACCAATACGGCGCCCTGTGCGTACAGCAGCTCGAGCCCCTGGCAAAATTAGCCCTAGAACTGGAAACTCATATTGGTCGCGAACTGCTTCTAAAGCTAGGGCAGAGCTGGTGTTACAGGCCATGATGACCATCTTGGTACCCTGCTGACGCATCCATTCCAAGATCTCATGGACATAGTCAATGATCTCTTCAGCGGAACGCTTGCCATAGGGAAGTCGAGCAGTATCCCCAAAGTAAACAACAGATTCATTGGGCATCTGTTCGTACAGCTCTCGCAGAACTGTCACTCCCCCAACGCCACTGTCAAATAAACCAATGGGTGCCGACTCAGGTGAACCTGCTGCAACCACACTTTGAACAGACGTTGTAAGCCCATCACCAGAAATGGGCGACGGGGTCTTAATGAACCGCTGCATTCAATTGCACTCCTCACTGAAATCTAGTAGCCATTCGCGCTAGCAACGTGATTTCACGACTCTAGCCAATAGCCCAGTACTCACACACTTTCCATTTGCGTCAGCGATCCAGCGAGGTCACCAGTATCTACAGCAAGCCCTGTGGCTAACTCAAGACCCAGAGACATAAACACGCTTTAGGCGACGTAAACCGCAGGTAATTTGCTTCGTATCTTAAAGATACAAATCATATTGTCAAGAGCTTATCATGAGCCCCTAAAAGCGCATCTTAGATCCCTAGTACTTTTAGACTCCCTTAAGAGAATCTAGAGCAGGGGCTCCGAAACAGCCTCTATGGTAGGGATTCCAATAGGGATATAAGGCCTAAAAAGCAGGCAGTGCTTCTCATCGCTTATCTATCCCTATCGTTAACCTTCCATAGCTGATCATCATCAATGATGACCACACTGATTACATTCACTAACGCTCCAGCCTGCCTTTAGTAGGCTGAAATCTGGTTCGCAAATGTCTTAGGGTTTAGGCCATGATGCCGCTGTGGCCACATCACTTATACATCAAGAATGCTCAACCCGTTACTTAACGGGCAGTGAGGTGGATCGCAAACGTCCTAACAGGTTAGGCCATTGCTATAAACAATGTTTCCCGCTAAATAGCTGAAAATAAAAAAACCGGCATTCTTTGGAATACCGGTTGAGACATCAAACGAGCGAAAATTCAATCGATTGGCGATTAATGGTAGAAACTATTCAGCCTCAAAGCTGTCCGCTTCTACTTCGTCAACGGCATCTGCCACAGACTCAAATGCAGGCACAAGGCTTAGGAACCCTTCAAAGCTATCTTCCAGCTTGGCAAAGTTTCTAGAAGCCTGAGAAGCATTCTTATCTTTAGATGCTGCATCGATACGCTCAACCAAAGACATCATCTGCTTAGCCTGTTTACGGGCTTCCTTTTGCTCTTTGGCAGGTAAATTGCGATTGATGGTGGCGGCTTCACGACGCAGATCACCTAAGGGACCATGAATGAAGTTACCGGTATAGGTCCAATCTTGGGCATTGATGTAGTCACCGAGTTCACCCAAACGATCTTGGGCAGATGTGATCTGGTTACGAGCTTTGCTAATTTGAGCAATTTGGCTATCGCTGAAGTTTGAAGCAGGAGCAGCCATAGCGGCATTCCCCCAGCTCAACCAAGCCACAGAAATAGCTAATAGGCCACCCAGGAAACGGCGTCCTAGGTTTGAAAAACGATTAGAAAAAATTCGCATCATGGGGTTCTGTAGCTGGCTGCAAAAGACTTAGAGCAAATTTAGAAGCCCCTGGGCCAGGAATGATGCTACTTGGCAAAACCAAAGAAGTGAGAACGCGATGACGCTCCTTTTCGTTGGTTGGTAGACCCAATTCCCAGGCAGAAGTTTCTTATTGCGATATTAATTTAAGTCTAATATCCCAACCTACAGAAGCCCAAGCAATCCATGGGAGATTTCAACGCAGCAATGCCCCACTGAATTGCCCCAAGGCTCCAGGGTTATCTGCGATGTCAAGCTCTATTCGTCATGTGGCTTGCCGAAAAGCCTTCTCAATCAGTTCTAATCGGAGACTCAGTCGCAATGCGCAATCCCCATTAAGTCATCCCTAAGCGCTGGAATTCCTGACAATAGTTCTCCGCCAAAACCCTCACGCTCTCTAGGGGAGAGTCAGGGTTGTTACAGTATTGATTGCGATAAAAACAGCAGGTTTGGCAGCAGTCAGTCGGGCGTCGATGCTGACTCCTGGCGCGATCGCCGTGACCCATCAGCTTTTGCGGCGAGACCCCCCGAATCAACAATCCATCTCCCTGCCACTCCACCTCCAGGAGCCCCGTTTCGGCCAGGGCTTGCCAACGCGGATCCTGGGCAATCTCATCAGCCAACCGCAAATAAATCCCACTCTGCTCTTCCTGTAGTTCGCCATCGTAGCGCTGCTTGGGCAGGGGCATCTGGAGCACAGGCTCGTTCAACGAGATTGAAACTTCCACTCCAGGCTCTGCCACATGGACTTTGTAGCGACTGCGAAGCTCGTCTAAACGGCTGAGTTGCTGGATTGCATCCGGGCTACCGCCATGGACCAGCAATAAATGTTGGGGTCGAAGATTGTGGATGAGCTGGGTTGTGCCTAGACCATCGCAATGATCCGTGAGCTGGTAGCTGTTGAGATGGAGGTCCCCAGTTTGTAGACGGGTTGCGAGAACCTGCAAACTCTCAGGGGATTGGTGGGTAAAAGCTCGGTGCGTTGCCCAGCCAGAGGCCTCAGAGGAGAGCTTGTCTGTGCGATCTAGCCACAGATCCCAAGCCATATCGGCATTCTGGACAAATTGCCCCCAGTTGGATTCAAAGTGCACCAAGAAGAGACCTGGACGGGCTGCGACATCAGTCGACAAATCTAAAGGTGGAGCGGCTAAACGATGCACATAGGGGCGAACTCGATCGTCCCAGAACAATGACTGATTGCTAGCAAAATTTTGCGTTGTGACCGGCATTTCATCGAGGAGATCTAGGTAGCGATCGCAACCCAGAGCAACGGGCTCATCCACCCAAATATCAAACTCCTGGCCGGTACAGAGATGATGGCTACGCAGCAACACAATCACTTCCTGAGCAATGCCCAAGGCAGGAACTGGCATCAGAACGGAGCGTCCCTGGTCCAGCGCCTGGAGGAACTGCTCCACAAGTTCGTTTTCCTGCTGGCGACGGCGGGGATATTGGTCTGTGCCATAGGTCCCCTCAGTGATGAGTAACTCTGGCTTAAGCCCCCGCAAAGCCTCTAGGTCAAGGCCGGTCGTACATCGGGTAGGTGATAGAGCACCATCCCCTAAATAAGCAACCCGAGTCGGTTTAGCGAAAGGCTCCCCAGGCAGGAGGGGCATCGGTGAATAAGTGATGACGATCAATGCTGCCCCCGGCAAATGTCCTGCCGGAAATAGCGTCACGGACAGATCATCCATCAGAACTTGGGGTTCTCCCCAAGGCAGTCCTTGGCAAAAATCAGAGATCTCTAGCCCAGGCCAATTCAGCGACAGCAAATGGCTCGTTGCTTGGCTGGCAAAGATCGGTAAGCGAGGCCAAGCCCTATGAAGCGCAAGGAGCCCCCGGGCATGGTCCCCATGGGCATGGCTACAAAAAACAAAATTGACGGTTGATTCTGCCTGACTCGGGACAAGCTCAGCCCCGTCTTTCAAGGTGCTGTCTGTAAAATCAGTCTCCTCATCCAAACCGTCGGTCGATGGCTGCTGTCGCTCCAAGGCTTCTGCCAACAAAGCCTCAGCCGTCGCGCCGCCACAATCAAACAACAGTTGGTAAGGTCCCAACTGCAAGCGAATTCCTAAACCATCAGCTCCGGCTCGAACCGTAGAATCGCCATACAATTCAAAGGCGAGGGGCACCTTACGGCTAGAATTCACCGTTTCCCAATCTTGAGACGGAAGCGATGATTCAGACCATCGTTTTTGGGTCGACCGAGCCATGGCTTAGCTTGCTCCCCTGAAGGCTCGGCAGAAAATGCCTTGCGCAGTCAGAACAAATGGGCCATTACCAAAGCAATGACCCACAACAGCTTGAACAAAGTCTGAAGCTGCTAAAGATGCGCTCCAAGCACAACAGCCTGGCTCCATCACGGCTGCCTAATGGGCAGAACCATTGCCATGGTAGTTATCGGTATCGTAGTAACCGTTCTTAGTCCCAAAGAACAGCGTTGTCGCAGTAAACAGAGCAGTCAGACCAAACAAAATAAGCTCAGCTTTCACAACCAATCCTCACGGGTAAGCAATGGACTCCATTGAGTCTCGTCATCATTGTTACTAAGATCCTGGGCTTTGCGGGGCTTTCTATCAGTATGTAAAGCCCACTGTTAAGGGCTTTGCTTCAAAAGCAGAGTCTCAGCAAGCTATGGCCCTCGCTCCCAGAATTGTCAGATCCGCTGGGATCATAGGCCCAAGATGGATCCAAACCTCTCCAGTGCTTCGGGAGCATTCTCCCTTTACCCACAAACAGTCAGTCCAGACTTTTTATTACAAAACACATTCGAAACGACAACCTCAACCAGGCGGTAGGCTTGAACTGGCCTCATCGCCAAGACTTCAGATTTCTCCCACTCCCATGACCTATGGTTGACCGCGATCGCTGGCTGGCTGAGAACAGCCTCTTCTCCGCACTCTCTCCAGCCGCGCGCCAAGCCCTCGCCACAGCGCTCACGGAGATCAAGGTGGCGGCCAATCGGCGTCTCATCTTGGAAGACAGCAGCCCCGAGCAGCTGATAATTCTCCACGAGGGGCAACTGGAGGCCTATCGCACCCGACTGCTGGGGCCAGCCGAGGTGAGTTTGCTAGGGCCAGGGGCAGTTTTGGGATTGCGATCGCTCCTCCTCGATCAGCCCAATCCTCGCACCGTCAATAGTGAAACGGATTGCACGATTTGGCAGCTTAGGGGCGATCGCCTCCTCGCCCTGGCTGAGCAATATCCCGAATTTAACGACCTCGTCTCCCAGGACATGGCAGCGGAGCTCGCCAGCCTCTCCGCCCAGCTCGCCTACGAGAAAGATCGCCAGCAAGCCCTGCGCTCCTACGAAGTCAGCCGCGTGACCCGAGGCGTAATTGGCCGCAGCCGCTACGCCCAGCGACTCCGGCAGAACGTACGCGAGGCCTCCCAAGCAGCGGTTGAGCCAGACAACGACAGGCGTCCTCCCCTGCTGATCACGGGAGAACCGGGCCTTAACAAGGACAACCTGGCAGCCCTGATTCACTTCGGCTCCGGTAATCGCCGTAATCCCATGATTCGCATTGATTGCCAAACCCTACGGCCCCAGGACCTGTTTGGCCGCAGCGAACAGCCGGGGCTCCTGGACTGGCTGGGAGAAGGCACATTGCTACTCAACAATCTCCAGGATTTGCCCGCTGCTTTTCTGCACGACATCAGCCAGCTCATTGGCAGGGGTACCTATCAACGCCAAGCTCAAATCAAGCCGTCCAAGCCAACGATTCAACAGCCCAAACCTGATCCGTCCAAACAGCCATCGGCACCACTCAGCCAAACTGGCCAAGCTCCAGTCAGCCAAGCCTCAGCTAGCCAAGCACAGCTAAATCAAGCTCCAGGCAGCCAAGACCAGGCAACGACAAAAACAGACTCTAGCGAACATTTAAACGAGCTTCGCACCAGCCGCGCTTGGATCATGGTCGTTGCGGAGCGTAGCCTTCCTGAAGTCACTCCCCTTGTTCCGACTCAAATCAAAGTGCCCCCTCTGCGGGTGCGCAAAGCTGATATTGAAGCCCAGATTAACTATTACCTCGCCCTGCAATGCCGCAGCTGTGGCGAGCAGCGGCCCCAAGTCACCCCCGAAGCCCTGCGTAGCCTTCAAGGCTACGACTTTCCCGGCAACCTCACAGAACTCAACAACCTGCTCGAACGGGCCATGCGCCAGCGAGAAGCGAATGCGCCGCTGACCGAAGATATCTTTTGGTCCACGGGCAGTAAAAAGCAGCGCTTTCGCCTCAACTTACTCAATGCTTACCCCGCTTTGCGCAAGTTCCTGCGCAGCCCCGCCTGGCCCGATCGCCTCAACTACGGCTTCACGGCACCGATTTACACGATCGTCGTTGCCCTACTCTTCTTGGGTCCCCAAACCCGAGACCAAAACTTTGCCCTCAACCTCTTCTGGGCCTGGTGGTGGCCCCTTATCCTAATCAGCTTCCCCTTCGTCGGGCGACTCTGGTGCTCCGTTTGCCCCTTTATGATTTACGGCGAAATCACCCAATGGCTGAGGCAAAAATTCTGGCCGGGCTCCCTGCTGCCCTGGCCAAGAAAATGGGCCGACCGCTGGGGTGGCTGGATTCTCTTTGGCGGCTTCGCCATCATCCTGCTCTGGGAAGAGCTGTGGAATCTCGAAAACACGGCCTATCTCTCCGCCTGGCTCTTGGTCATCATCACTGCCGGAGCCATGATCTGCTCCGCCCTGTTTGAGCGACGCTTCTGGTGTCGCTACCTCTGCCCCATCGGCGGCATGAACGGCCTCTTTGCCAAGCTAGCCATGACCGAACTCCGGGCCCAACAGGGCATCTGCGTCGCCAGCTGCAACACCTACCAATGCTACAAAGGTGGCCCCGCCCTGGGGGAAGGTCAAGAGACAGGCGGCTGCCCGCTCTACTCCCACCCCGCCCAGCTCAATGACAATCGCAACTGCGTCCTTTGCATGACCTGCCTCCAGGCTTGTCCCCATCGCTCCATCGCCGTGAACCTTCGCCCACCTGGCATTGAGCTCTGGACCAGCCATTTGCCGCTCAGCTATGAAGTGGCACTGTTGTTTTTACTGTTTGGAGCCGTGCCACTGCATCACTTGCCGGAGCTGGTGCAAATATTGGGATTCTCGGAGGACATCTTGGCGGAATTTTGGGGTCATGCGGGCTGGTCCGTTGGGGCATTGGCCTTGCCGGGAGCGATCGCTCTCCTTGCCCAAGCAATCATCCAACTCCTGCCCCGCCTGCTCAAAGCAATCCAGCCAAACCTATGCCGCCCCCGCAGCTTCACTCAATTGGCTTACGGCTACTTACCCCTGGTTCTGGCAGCAAACCTGGCCCATTATCTAAATCTGGGCCTCACCGAAGCGGGGCAAATCTGGCCTGTTACCCTAGCCACCTTTGGCCTATCGGGTAGCACCTCCATAGCTTGGGTCGCCGACCCAGCCGTGATTACGTTTCTCCAAGGAGCAACCTTGCTAGTTGGGCTATTTCTCAGCATGGTCCTGACCCAGAAAATTGCCATGCAGCGCTTGGGACAGCTGTGGCCACAGCATTTGGGGGCGATCGCCATTACCGTCTGCCTTTGGCGACTCATTCTCTAACAGCAAACTTAAACCCACTCCAATCAAAAAGAGCCGAGCAGACATTTCTGCTCGGCTCTTTTCAAAATCTATTCCTGGCTTTCAAGGAGCTAAAAACCAGGAGTAGAACAAGATTGCATTTAATTGGCAGCTTCTGCTCCAGTGAGCAACCTACATCCTAGGAAACACCCACCTTCTTCCGGGCAGAAGAACGCTTACGGCGAAGACCCGTCTTCGGTGCTTCCTTCTCTTCAGCCTCAGCTACGGCAGGCTCAGCTGCAGCAACCTTCTTACGAGTAATCACCTTCTTACCCGTTGAAGCAGGCTTATCAGAACCACCAGAAGAGCGGGTCGTAATCACTTTACGCTTCACCTTAGGCTTATCGCTACCGGCGGGAGCCTCAGGCACAACTTCAGAAGCATCTTCAGGCTGAACCACAACCATAACCATGGGGCGACTCTGCAATTCACGGCGTAAACGACGCTGAATACCCGTTTCAATTTGAGACTGGACGCCAACCCAATCAATTTCCACTTCGCCCTTGCTAGTGGAACTCTTGAAGTCTGCCCAACGATCCTTCAGCACCATATCCACCTCGCGGAGGATCCAGCCCTTAAAGCGCTGGTGGTCAGCCGCATTGATGACGCCGCGCAGACGAACCTCAGGCTCGCGTACTAGCTGACCTTCATTCGTAATAATGACTGTCGTGACAATCATGCCGTCTTCAGCCAACTGCTGACGCTCCTTCAGCGCACGGTCATCAACCATGCCCTTACGGGAACCATCCACCAGCTCGATACCAGAAGGCACCTTACCGGCAACGTCAATGGAATCCGCCGTGATTTCAACAATATCGCCATTGTCAATGATGCGAATATTCTCTTCAGGAATACCCATGCTCTGACCTGTCTGAGCATGCTTCACCAACATGCGGTGCTCACCATGGACCGGCAAGAAGAACTTAGGACGGGTCAAAGCCAGCATCAGCTTCTGATCTTCCTGGCAGCCGTGGCCGGAAACGTGGAGACCTTTACCCTTGCCGTAGGCAACATAAGCGCCTTGCTGCATCAACATGTCAATAACGTTGACAACCGAAATGGTGTTACCCGGGATGGGGTTTGCAGAGAAGATGATGGTGTCACCCTCACGGACCTTGACCTGCTGGTGCTCACCGCGAGCAATGCGGGTCATGGCCGCCATGGTCTCCCCTTGGGAGCCCGTAGACAGAATTAAGACCTCGCTGTCTTTGTAGTTGCGAATCTCTTTGAGCGGCACAAATAGGTTGTCTTCGCAGCGCACATAGCCCAATTCACGGGCTTTCGCGATGACATTGAGCATGGAGCGGCCAATGACACCGACCTTGCGCTTATGCTTTGTCGCCAGTTCCAAAATCATATTGACCCGGTGAACTGAGGACGCAAAGGTGGTAACCATGACGCGACCTTTTGCAGCCCCAATCTCTCGATCCAAGCCAGGGAAAACGGCTCGCTCGGAAGGCGTAAAGCCAGGAACTTCTGAGTTGGTAGAGTCACTGATCAGCAACTGCACGCCTTGCTCGCCATATTCAGCCAGCTTCTGGAAGTCAAAGAACTCACCATCAACGGGAGTGTGGTCAACCTTGAAGTCACCGGTGAAGATGACCACGCCCACAGGGGTGCGAATGGCCAGGGTGAAGCTATCCGCCATGGAGTGGGTGTTGCGGATGAACTCAATTAGGAAGTTCGAACCCAGTCGAACCGTGTCGCGGGGGCTAACGGTGCGCAGCTCGGTGCGATCGCTCACACCCGCTTCTTCCAACTTGCCGGACAGCAAAGACAGAGCCAGCTTAGGACCGTAGATCACCGGAATATCAATCTGCTTCAGGTGAAAAGCAATGCCACCAATGTGGTCCTCATGACCATGGGTGACAATCATGCCCTTAATGCGGTCTTGGTTCTCCCGCAAATAAGTCATATCGGGCAGAACGATGTTCACGCCATGCATTCCATCGGAAGGGAAGGCTAGGCCAGCATCCACCAGAATGATTTCATCACCGTACTCAAACACACAGGTATTCTTGCCAATCTCATGAAGACCACCCAGAGGGATTACCTTGAGCGCTTCCTTAGAATTGCGATTAGCCATGTTACTCCTTAGCTTTCAAACACTTGTTATAGACACGAAACTTACGGGTGAGACCGCTCCCAAGAAACGGGGGAGGGAAGCTCACGGTGCGCCAACCTTGCAAGGAGATAGTTGTGAAACGAACTATTCCCGCTACCGTAGCGACGCAATGCCTCGCAGTCGAGGCAAGACTGTCAGGAATTAATGCTCAAACCATAGGGCGAATCAGCGGATTCGATTCGGCAGGGTCAAACAACCTGAAAAAACCTAATAGGGCAAAGCCATCAATCAAAAACGAGATCTAGACTCAAATCAAACTCACAGTCCAACCAACTGGCATAAAAGCCCTACGTCAACGAAAACTCAAATCAAACCCAAACCTTCCAAACTAAAGCCTCATGCCTTAGACGAAATTCCTAACTCATTCAAAACAGCCTTCAGCTTTTGCGTAACTTCTTCGGAAACCTCCACCAAGGGAGAACGAACACTACCTACTTCCCAGCCCTGCAGTGCTAATGCAGCCTTTACGGGAACCGGATTGGTCATAAGGAACAACGTCTTAAACAAGGGTTGCAGTCGAAGGTGAATATCTCGGGCCTTAGCCACATTGCCAGATTCAAAGGCTTGCACCATGCCCTGGAGGTCATCTCCCACCAAGTGGCTTGCCACACTCACAATACCTGCGCCCCCCACAGACAACATCGGTAGGGTCAAGGCGTCATCCCCAGCATAAACGGCAAACTCAGAAGGTGCCAATCTTCGAATCTCGCTAGCCTGGTCCAGGCTACCACTCGCCTCTTTAATGGCTGTGATACTGGGCACCTGAGCGAGCCGTACTACAGTCTCAGGCAAGAGGTTAGACCCCGTTCGGCCAGGAATGTTGTACAGCATCATTGAGATGTCTGGACAAGCCTTCGCGATCGCCTCGAAATGACGATACATTCCCTCTTGGGGCGGCTTGTTGTAGTAAGGCACGACTTGCAGCGTACCGTCAAGTCCCAGGTCTTGGGCTTTACGGGTTGCTTCAATGGCTTCCTGAGTCGAGTTAGACCCAGTACCGGCCATGACTTTAGCTTTCCCTTCCACGGCGGCTTTTACAACACGGAATAGCTCATATTCCTCATCCCAGGACAGGGTGGGGGATTCGCCAGTCGTTCCGCAGAGCAAAATCGTATCTGTACCATGGTCAGCCAGATGGGTCGCAAGGGATTCGGCCACTTTGTAGTTGACCTTTCCCTCGCGATCAAACGGGGTAATCATTGCGGTTAGAACCCGCCCAAAATTAGTCACGCGATTCCTCGCTCCATCCAGGGATTGATCATTCAGTCTTCGATGATGCTGTGGTTGCTGCAAAATTACAGCGAGGTCAAGCTAGGGCTGAACCTCAAGGGTTGCCTAGGCGATCGCCGCCGTAGCCTTCAGCCACTGTTTCTCCACCAACAGCTCAGCGATTTGCACCGCATTGAGAGCAGCGCCCTTGCGGATTTGATCACCGCAGAGCCAAAGCTCCAAATTATTATCACTCGATAGGTCTTGGCGAATGCGACCCACGAGGGTGTCATCCTGCCCACTAGCATCCATGGGCATGGGGAAATAATTGGCCTTCCAATCTTCCACCAGCTTGACCCCTGGAGCATCTGCTACCAACTCACGGGCCTTCTCTACGGGAAAGGGCTGATCAAACTCAACGTTAATGGTCTCCGAATGGGCTCGCAATACGGGGACCCGCACACAAGTCGCAGAAACCCGAAGCTCTGGCGCACCGAATATCTTTCGTGTTTCGTTAACCATCTTCATCTCTTCCTCACAATAGCCCTGCTCATCCAGTGGTGAGTTGTGGGGGAATAGATTGAATGCAATGGGGTGAGGAAGAATCTCAGCCTTAGGCTCCTCACCATTGAGAATAGCCTGGCTCTGAACCCGCAGCTCCTCCATCGCTCTGGCGCCAGCTCCACTGGCAGACTGATAGGTCGAAACCACCAATCGGCGGATAGGCTGGGCCTGGTGCAAAGGCCATAGAGGCAAGCACATCAGAATGGTGGTGCAGTTGGGGTTCGCAATCACACCTTTATGAGCCTTAGCCGCATCAGGATTGACCTCTGGCACCACCAAAGGAACCTCAGGGTCCATGCGGAAGGCACTGGAATTATCAACCATGACAGCGCCAGCATCAACGATCGCCTTAGCCCATTCCTTCGAGGTCCCGCCTCCCGCAGAAGCCAAGACAATATCCACACCATTGAAGGACTCTGCCGTGACCGCTTCAACGGTAATGGCTTTGCCCTTGAACGGAAGCTTCTGCCCTGCAGACCGAGGCGATGACAAAAGTTTGAGTTCTGAAATAGGGAAATCACGCTCTTCTAACAACGCTAACAACTCAGTGCCCACAGCACCCGTTGCTCCCAAGATTGCGACCCGATAAGACTGAGACAATTTCAGCGCCTCCTAAAGGACAGTAGAGATGAAACAAAAATGCTGTGATGGAAAGTCTCAGGCCATGGCCTCGCGGAAAGACTAATGAGATCAACAGCGAATGAGATGAACACCGCGCAGAAGCAAACGGCAGAACGAGAAACCTTGAAAAGCAACAAGATGGGCCTGAAACGAACAGGTCAACCTTAATGAAGACAAGCATCACGAGGCAGACTCTGCAGCGTAATCGACTAGCCTCAAACTTTATTCACGCAACAGTGTATTAAATTCATTTAACTACGGTTTGACGACCTTAAAGCTCCCAAGAAGCCGAGAAAGTCATTTCCTTTAGGGTCTTCCCTTGTGATTACAAGGGGTCACAAAGGGATTACTGCCCCCGCTATTGCGCTATTCTCTTTTGGGGTTTGTAGCAATTAGCCACAACCACAACAGCAGCAGCGATGCGGCGCTAGGGCCTGATTAGGTACCGAAGTCTGACCGAAGCAGAATAATGCTCTAGTCATCGACAGAGCCAATTTTCTTCGGCTAATATATGCAGATCGGCTCGCCCAACCAGTTTAACTTTTGAGAATCGAATGAAAGTCACCCAGGAAAAGTTACCCGACAGCCAACTCGGTCTAGAGATTGAGATCCCCGGCGAACTCTCCAAACAGGTCTATGACCAGACCCTGTCGAAGCTTTCCCGTGAGGTGAGCTTGCCTGGCTTCCGCAAGGGCAAGGTGCCTCGCCACATCCTCGTACAGCGCTTGGGCGAAGGCCGCATTAAGGCTTCTGCAATCGAAGATTTGATTCAGAAAGGGCTGGATCAGGCGATCGAGAAAGAAGAAATTGATGCCCTAGGCAACTATCAACTCAAGTCAAGCTTCGAAGACTTGATTGGCGCTTTCGAGCCTGGCAAGCCTCTGACTTTCTCCGCCTCTGTTGATGTTCCGCCTAGCCCAACGATCACGGGTTATAAGGGCATCACTGTTCAAGCTGAAGAAATTAAGTACGACACCGAGAAGGTTGACACCGTCCTAGCGGACTACCAGAAGCAGCTTGCAACCTTAGTTCCTGTTGAGGACCGAGCGGCTAAGGAAGATGATGTTGCCATCATCGACTTCAAAGGGCACCTCGACCTGCCTGAAGATGCAGAAGAAGGCACAGAGCCAGAAGAAATCCCCGGTGGCTCTGCTGAGGATTTCCAGGTGGAGCTGGGCGAAGGTAAATTCATCCCTGGCTTTATCGAAGGCATGATGGGTATGAAGCCCGATGAAACCCGTAAGGTACCTGCGACCTTCCCGGAAGACTATCCCCAGCCTGAAGTCGCCGGCAAGAAAGCCACCTTTGAAATCACCCTCAAAGAATTAAAAGCCCGCGAGTTGCCTGAGCTCGATGACGACTTTGCCCAGGAAGTCAGCGACTTTGAGACCCTCAAAGAGCTGCGTGAGAGCCTGGAGAAGCGTTACCAAGAGGAAGCAGACGAAAAGACCAAAAACAATAAGCATGAGGCCATTTCGAAGGCCCTCGCTGATCTGATCGAGGTCGAGCTCCCCAACACCATGGTTGAACGCGAATCCAACCAGCTCCTCACCCAAACCTTGATGCGCCTCAGCGACCAGGGCATGGATATCAACAAAATATTCAACCAAGAGCTGGCCGACCAGTTCCGCGAGCAGTCTAAGCCTGAAGCGATAGAAAGACTCAAGCGCACCCTTTCCTTGGGAGAGATTGCCAAAGCTGAATCTATCTCCGTCGAAGACTCAGCTGTGGATGACAAGGTCAAGGAAGTTCTGGAAAACACGACTCAGGACAAGTCTGAAATTGACATGGATCGCCTTAAAGGCGTCGTCAAAGAAGATCTCTTGAAAGACGCGATTATGAGCTGGATCGAGTCCAATGGAACTGTTGAGCTGGTCCCAGAAGGATCCTTAGCGGAGGAAGAAGGCGAGGCTGACGCAGAAGGCGGAGCTGACGCAGAAGCGACAGCAGAGGAAAAGCCTGCGGAAGCCAAGAAGGCTAAAGCGAAGAAAGCAGAGCCTGCTCCAGAGAAATCTGAGGAGGCAAAGCCTGCGAAAGCCAAGAAGGCCAAAGCTGACCAGAAAGGCGGAAAAGACGGTGACTCCCCTAAAAAGAAGTCCACTCAAAAGAAGCCTAAGAAGTCCTAAATCTCTTGCCAACCGAGGCAATCAACGATTACCTCGGTTGGCAAGCTGAATCCCAACAGCTTGTATAGATGCTGTGTGGATAGCTCTATTTGTACGGGTCACTCCCTACAGAGGTGCTATAAGAGGAAGCGAAGTTCGCCCAGTCTGAATTGTTGAGGCATAATGGGTGAGGCGCAGTCTTTGATTCTAGGTAAGGGAATTTACAATCCTGCCGCGATCGCTGCGCGAGCTTCCGTGGCAATTGCCCACAGTGCTGCTGACACCTTTGCTTTTTGCCCCCTCGCATTCACGTATGCTCTCATCCCAGTTTCCTGGCTCTATCCATTCGCAGCAGTCTGCCTACGGCATCACATCCCACAATTCGCGGGATATGGGCTTAACCTCCATGCACCAGGGCCAATCCCCTCGTGCGATGGTCCCCACGGTTATTGAGCAGTCTGGTCGTGGTGAACGAGCCTTTGATATCTACTCTCGTCTGTTGCGGGAGCGCATCATTTTCCTGGGTACCCAGGTGGATGATGCCATTGCAGATGCGATCGTGGCTCAGCTGCTTTTTCTTGAAGCAGAGGACCCTGAGAAAGATATTCAGATCTACATCAACTCCCCCGGTGGGTCAGTGACCGCAGGCATGGCGATGTATGACACCATGCAGCAGGTCGCCCCTGATGTTGTTACTATCTGCTTTGGCTTGGCTGCGAGTATGGGTGCATTCTTGCTGTCTGGCGGGGCTCAGGGTAAGCGGTTCTCGCTGCCCAACTCTCGGATTATGATTCACCAGCCTTTGGGTGGTGCCCAGGGCCAAGCTGTGGATATCGAAATCCAGGCCAAGGAAATCCTGTATCACAAGAATACGCTCAATGGCCTGCTGGCTAGCCACACGGGTCAGCCCCTAGAGCGTATCCAAGACGATACCGAGCGGGATTTCTTTATGTCTGCGGAAGAGGCAAAGGACTACGGCCTAATTGATGCCGTTTTATCTAAGCCCAACGTTCCTGTTGTCGCCCCTGTGCAGTAGAGGTCTCAATGCCTAAGTACGACTCCCACCTCAAATGTTCTTTCTGTGGCAAATCCCAAGAGCAGGTCCGCAAGTTAATTGCGGGTCCGGGAGTCTACATTTGCGACGAATGTGTCGATCTCTGTAATGAGATACTCGACGAAGAACTGTTTGACTCTGGCACCATGCCGTCTCAGCCGACGACTGCCGCTCCTCGGCGAGATGCTCAGCCAGAAAAGCGTAAGAGTACAGCTGCTCCCATTTCCCTAAGCCAGATTCCTAAGCCTCGGGAAATCAAGAAGTATCTCGACGAGCATGTGGTTGGCCAACAAGAGGCCAAGAAGGTCCTCTCTGTTGCAGTCTATAACCACTACAAGCGTCTAAGCTTCCACCAAAATGGTGGCCAAAATGAAGAGAGCCCCGTTGAGCTTCAGAAGTCCAACATCCTCTTAATTGGCCCCACGGGTAGCGGCAAAACCTTGCTGGCCCAGACCTTGGCTCGAAAACTTGATGTACCTTTCGCAGTTGCCGATGCTACGACTCTGACCGAAGCGGGTTATGTGGGGGAGGATGTCGAGAACATTCTTCTGCGTTTGCTCCAAGTTGCTGACTTAGATGTAGAAGAGGCTCAGCGTGGCATCATTTACATCGACGAAATCGACAAGATTGCTCGCAAGAGTGAAAATCCTTCCATCACTCGGGATGTATCCGGTGAGGGGGTTCAGCAAGCTTTGCTCAAAATGCTTGAAGGTACGGTAGCTAACGTTCCTCCCCAGGGAGGACGGAAGCATCCTTATCAGGACTGCATCCAGATTGACACCAGCAACATCCTGTTCATTTGCGGTGGAGCCTTCGTTGGCTTGGACAAGGTTGTAGAGCAGCGAATGGGCAAGAAATCCATCGGCTTTATGCAAAATGATGGAAACAACAACATTAAGCCTGCCAAACGCGAGAAGCGTTCTGCTGATATCCTTCGCTCTATGGAGCCTCAGGATATTGTTCGCTTCGGCATGATTCCTGAGTTTATCGGTCGCTTGCCGGTGGCTGCTGTTCTGGCACCGCTGAGCGAGGAAATGCTGACTGACATCCTCTCCGAGCCCAAGGATGCCATCGTCAAGCAGTATCAAGAGTTGATGCTGATGGACAATGTCACGCTTGAGTTCAAGCCGGATGCTTTGAGAGCGATCGCCCGAGAAGCTTACCGCCGCAAGACCGGCGCCCGTGCCCTACGAGGCATCGTTGAAGAAATCATGCTGGACATGATGTACGAAGTGCCTTCCCGCAAGGATGTCACTGTCTGCACCATCACCCGTGAGATGGTCGAAAAACGTTCCACGGCGGACCTTCTTCTCCACCCCGCCTCCATTCCTAAATCGGAATCGGCTTAGCATTCCCCAGTAGCTGAGTTTGTAACAAAATCAGCCAATCTGCATAGATTTCTGACCAGTAGCGTGCCCCTATA
>CALLAT010000041.1 GCA_938002085.1 uncultured Pseudanabaenaceae cyanobacterium | reverse complement strand
CAGCTTTTTCTAGAGAATGATCCCGTTGGCAGTACGAATCTATCTGCGGTGCTGGCTGATGCATTGGATAACTACTTTGTGCGTAAAGCGGCGGGGCAGACGAAGGCTAATGGGGAGACGATTTTGGTGGTGACGGATGGTGAGCCGAACGATCGCCGAGCAGTGATGGAAGTCATCATTGATGCCACGCAGAAGATGGAGCGCGATGAGGAGCTGGCGTTGTCCTTTATCCAGGTGGGGAACGATACACGGGCGAAGAACTTTCTAGCCGCATTGGATGATCAGCTGCGCGAGGTGGGGGCACGGTTTGATATCTGCGATACGGTGACGATTGATGATATGGCAGATATGAGTTTGGTGGAGGTTTTGATGGGGGCGATTGATGATTAGGGGCGATCGCTGGTTTTTGCTTTAGCCCAGGTATTTCAGCATTTAGCCCTTGCCTGGCAAGGAAATGGAGTCTTTTGAAGACTGCTTGGCTGGCTTAAGGGAGGGAGGAATAATCAGTGACTTATCTCAACATTCAAAATCTCTCCACTGGGGAGCAAAGGGTCTTTATAACCTCTAACCCTTTAACAACAAGGCTTCTGCCCCTGCTCGGTCCACTGGCCGCGAAAACAAATACCCCTGCCCAAACTCACAACCCATTGCTGCCAACTGAGCCAACTGCCCCTCTGTCTCAATTCCTTCCGCGATCGTCGCCAACCCCAATCCCTCACCCAATGCCACCATCGTCCGCACCAACTGATCTTGCCCCGGCTGTAAATCCATCACAAACGAGCGATCAATCTTCAACATATTCACGGGGAACTGATGTAAATAGCTCAGTGATGAATACCCTGTGCCAAAATCATCCAAACTCAAATGCACCCCCAATCCCCGCAACGCCTCCAGCCGCGCCTTTAATACCGAAGTCGCCTCAATCAACACCGTCTCCGTCATTTCTAATTTGATGCAACTCGGCGGCAACCCACTTTCCGCCAACAACTCCGCTACCTGATCGACAAAATCTGCCTGCAACAACTGCCGCCCCGAGACATTAATGCTCATCATCAAGGACTCGTCTCCCAGTTGCTGATGCCACGCCTTCAACTGCTCACAGGCCGATCGCATCACCCAACTCCCCAACGAAATAATCAGTCCCGTCTCCTCCGCCACCGGGATAAAGTCCATTGGCCCAATTCTCCCCTGCCTCGAATGTTGCCAGCGCAACAATGCCTCAAGTCCCACAATCTTTCGAGTCGCCAAATTTACAATCGGCTGATAATACAGCTCCAACTGCTGCACCCCAGCTGGGCGTTCTCCCGTAATAGCAGCCTTGCCCCAAGACTTCCAAGCCTGCTGAATCGAAAGGCGCAATCCCGTCTCTAAGCCATGGCGAGCCATAACCCGGTCATGCATCGTCTGGTCAAATACCGCAATCTTTTTGCCTGAGAGCGCTTGCTTTGCCTGGTACATGGCAATGTCTGCATCTCGCAAAATCTCCTCGGGGTCTTGGTAGCGATCGCCACCATAGGCAATGCCCAAACTGGTTGAGGAAAATAGGGAGTGCTCACCCAAGTCAAACGGTTGGGAGAACTGCTCAACAATGTCGTGGAGAATTTGTTGAGCCCTAGACTCTCTAGATAACCCTTCGAGCAAAATGGCAAATTCGTCTCCCCCCAGCCGAGCAAGCACGGCATTCTTTGGCAAACAGGCCTTAAGGCGATCGCCGATGGCTTTTAGTAGCTGATCTCCCACACTATGGCCCCAACTGTCATTGACCAGCTTAAATTGATCCACATCCAGGAAAATGACTGCAAAAGTTTCGGAACTAGGCTTTTCCAGCCTGGATCGAATTCGTGACAGTAGCGTCGCTCGGTTATAAAGTCCCGTTAGCAGATCACGCTCAGCTTGATGCCGTAACTGCGCTGTGGAGCGGCAGCTTTCGGTGGTGATGCTGGCCAAATGAGCAGCGGTTTTAATCAGCTGTTTATGAAACTGCAACGGCGCACTGGGAGAGCGATGGGACAGGGCCATGCTGCCCAGAACCTCCCCCGTTTTGGAGAAAAATGGAGTGGACCAACAGGAATGAATATCATGGAGCTTGGCGAAATCTTTGAAGGGAGCCCAGAGAGGATCCTTGGCGATGTCTGTGACAAAAACGGGTTCCTTGCGATGTAGTGCCGTACCGCAAGATGCCACGCCCTCACCAATCGTCAATCCATCGATCGCATCGTTCCATTCTCGGGGGAAGGTGGGAGCTGCTCCAGCCACCATCTTGGTGCCTGATTCATCCAACAACATGATTGAGCAGAGGCTGCCGGGTGACTGGGCTTCGATCAATAAACAGAGGCTACTCAGAATGTTCTGGAGAGAGTCCCCCGCAGCCAATTGCTCCAATATCTTGCTCTGGGTCGCCAGCAGAGCCTCGGAACGCGATCGCTGAATGGCAGTGGCCAGCAAATGTGCCACAGATTGCAAAAACGGTAGCTTACTACTCTCTAACTGCGGCTCAATTCCGTAGAGCTCAATGGCAGCTAAAAGCTCTTGGTCCGCACCCCGGATTGGGATGAGGAAGCCTGTGTTGCACTCTTCTGGTGCTAAAAGCGCAGTCCAGGCCTCTGGAGAGCGCTGATGCGAGCTTTTTAAAGCAAACGGCTGCTTCCGCTGCTTAAGGCAGTCAATCCAGGGAACCTCAGCACCGCTAAATGAGGTTGGGAGCTGCTGTTCTTTGAGGTTGTCGGTGATCGAGATACATTTGAGCGTGATGTTGTCCGATAGCATCTGCCAGCAGCGGCAGTAGGGCATGCCTAGGACGGATTTGAGTGTCGCAGCGATCGCTTCAAACAGTGCTGTGATGCCGGTATTGCTTAGAGCTTGCTGGGCCAAGAGCTGTAGCGCGTCTTGTTGACTGACCGGTGTTGTACCAACAATCTGAAGAGGAAGGGACTGCGACATGGCTGATGCTAGGAACACAAAGTGGTTTGCTCTAAAACAGTGCTTCAAGCAAATGGTTACTATTTGAGTGCTTTTTGAAGCATAGGTTCTCTATTCCCTAGGCTGATTGGCCTAATTTGACTTCAGTAACCCCTACAATCGAGGAAATAATGCTATCGGATAGGCATAATCAAGCAAGAGACAAAGTCTTAGCCAACAAATAACCTATCTATTATAGAGTCGCAGTACCGTTCATGGAAATAAGAAGCGTCACAAAGCTAGACTCTCATTTGTTCTAGAAAAGCGGGGGAAACTAGATTCACGTGAATCTAGCTAAGTGTTCTGATGCTTTTGATACGGTCTCCCGAGGGAGAGATCGTCAGGCTCAGTAGATGAAAAATGCGGAACATTCTTGAGAGCCTTGAAGGCTGTGTGAGAAAGGCATGGGGATGTGTCGTCTGAACTCGTCAGGACCGGTAATTCACGTAAATTACCGGTCCTGATTGATGCTGGGGGCGTCACAAGTTAGAGGTTGAGCCAAATTCTCAAATAATCTCCAAGTAAGGCAGTAGGCTTGGGACGAGCGAAAAACTATCTTTTCGTTGGGATTTTTTGAACACTTTGAGTTTTGAATAATCCATTCAAATAAGCTTGAATATTTTCTAAAAGTCTCTCAAAAGAATCTAGCCATAAGACTGTTTGAGTGGAGTTTGGATTGTGTTCTGAGGGGAGGGACTACATTCAGAAAAATCATATTGTCTTATACTTCCCCGCCTTCTTTCGGATTGTATGTGGGAAATAAACTTGTAAAAAGTGATTTAGATGAGGAAAGTAACGCTAATTTCTGATTGCTTAGGATGGAATTTGGTCAGTGCTTAAGACCTCAAAATGTCCTCTAAAATAGATGATGCCGACTCTCTAGAAAACGAATGAATCGTTAATTCAGCTAGCCACCCTGCAAGAATCCTCTCCTTTCTCTGTCAATAACGCCTCGGGCTTTGTCCGAGACAACGGTCGCAAAAATAAATACCCTTGCCCAACATTGCAACCCATCGCAGTCAGGGGATGTTTGAAAAGTCAGCAAAGCCACTGAACTATCAGGTATTTCCCATAGATTAGGGCTGGAATTTGCTGGGAGCTTGCTACTGAGAAGCCAGCCTGATGTAGGCAAAGGCACTTTTCAAACATCCTCGCAGGGGAAGTGAAACTTACATTAGGAAGTTCTGTGAAAGAATAAGCTGCTACCAAGTGTTAGAACGCGACCTATCATCAGGCTGCTCATCGCTAGCCAGAGTAAGGCTGGGCTGTTCTGTTGAACGGCTGCCATTCCTAAGGGGAGGAAAAATACTCCGGTCGAAATTAATGAGGCATTTCGGAGCAGGCTGCCCGCCGTTAAGCCTAGGAAATATCCATCGAGGAGATAGGCCATTGAGCCGATGCTGAGTACGGGCACGAGCCAAACACTGTACTGCCTGATGCTATCTAGGACCGATTGATGGTGGGTCAGCAACATAAAAAGACCTGGCATTCCCTGAAACAAGAGTCCGATGCCGAGGCCGCAGAATAGGCTTAATCCTAGACCTAATTGCAAGAGCTGCCGTCGCCGTTGAGGCGTTGGGTCCGTCGCAAACTGCCCTGCGAAGGTTTCGGCGGTGAAGGCGAAGCCATCGATGAAGTAAGCTGCCATGCTAATGACTTGCAGCAGCAGCGTATTGGCTGCTAGCACCGTTTCCCCAAAGCCTGAGCTGAAGTTGGTGAATAGGCTGAAGGCTGTGACCAGGGCAAAGGTGCGAATCAAGATGTCGCGGTTTAAAGCAAAGAGAGCTCTGAGGGCTGGCCAATGCCAGAGTTTGTTGTGGATGGCTAGCCAGGATTGGATGGGTGGGTTGCGCCATTGCTGGAGAACAAAGCCTAGCCCGATGACTAGAGACAGATATTGACTTAGGGCCGTGGCTAATCCTGCACCAAAGCTGGCCCAACTGAAACGCACCACAAAGAGATAGTCCAGCAGGATATTGCTGCCATTGGCGATCGCGGCCAGCACTAATACCCGCCGTCCCTGACCTTGGCCTAAGAACCAACCCAGCAGTGCAAAATTCAGCAGGACCGCCGGAGCCCCCCAAATGCGACCTTGAAAAAAGGCAATGCCTGAAGCCTGCACTGATGTCGTCGCATTCAATAGAGCAAAGCCCAGCTCTTGAATAGGCCATTGCAATAGCAGGATTGCTGTGCCGATCGCGATCGCTATTCCCCCACTGCGTCCCAACAGTAGCCACAGCTCTTCTACCTCTCCGCGTCCCATGGCTTGAGCCGTTAGCCCTGTGGTCCCCATGCGCAGAAAACCAAAACTCCAATAGAGGTAATTGAATAAAATAGTTGCTAAAGCAACTCCACCTAGGTGATGAATCTCACTTAAATGGCCTAGAAATGCTGTGTCGATCAAACTTGCTAGCGGTACCATCAGGTTCGAAAGGACATTCGCAGCCGAAAGCTTGAGGAATTTAACTGTGAAGCTTGGCCAAATCTTGTGCAAACGCGAAACGCCCATGAAATCTTTGCTATTGGCTCTCCAGCGTAAATGATCATGGACCGCAAACTTACTCCTTTGGGGGAGTGTTTTATCGTCCTCTATCCTGGGAAATATAGGGTTTGAGCCAGTTTTGCAACTACCACTAAATGTGCCCCCTTAGGCCCAAGGGGATCGTTTGTCGTTGTTGAGCTGTGCTGAGATATGGATCGACGTAAGTCGCTGATCTATCCCGTCGTCTTTTTAGGTGCTTTGGGCAAGCCAGGTGTCGCTGTGGCTCAGGTTCTGAGCGACAGTACTATGACTACGCCGACGTCCGTGCTGACGCTGGGTAGTAATAGCAGGATTACTGGTGGCACGGCAATTAATAATAATCTTTTCCATAGTTTCTCTCAGTTCTCAATTATTCCTGGAGGACGGGCGACTTTTGATAGTGCGCCCAATATAGAAGTTATTTTTGCACGGGTCACTGGGGGGAGTCCCAGTAGCATTCGCGGCGGCATTGTTGTTCCGGGGGCAACGGATTTATTTTTACTAAATCCTGCAGGGGTTGAGTTCTCCAATGGTGCCTCTTTGAGCATGGGAGGCTCATTATTTGTCACCACTGCTGAGAGGTTGGACTTTGCCGGGGGAGGCAGCTTTAGCGCGGCAGCAGGAGCCCTCAATGACCCCTTGTTGAATGTTAATGTCCCCAGCGGATTGCAATGGGGAGCTCAGGCTGCGGGTCTATCGCTTGCCAATCTCTCTGGGACCTACGGGGGGGGGCAAGATTTTCATCTGCTGGGTGGACCCGTTACGCTCGACGATTTCCAGATATCTTTCGGAAGTCGGAATTTTTCAGCAGGAGCAGTGGGACCGAATAGCCAGGTGGAGCTCGTGAGCAGTAATGGCACTGCCCAGCTCGAAAGCCTAAGCGCAGACTACAGTGCTGTAACCGCTTTTGAAGACATCACACTGCAAAATGGCAGTGAGTTGGAAACAGTCGCCAATACTCCAGGAAGCATTCGCCTACAGGGCCGTCAGATCAACCTTGCAGATGGAAGTCGTTTATTCACTGAAACCAGCGGGATTGTTCCCAGTGGAGATCTCTTGATCAATGCCTCTCAATCCTTCTCGCTCAGTGGAGTGAATGGTGCTGGAGAGGTGGCAAGTATTGGCGCAGGAACGCGGGGCTTTGTTCCAGGCAGTGGTGGCAATCTAGTCGTTAATGCACCGAATATCAGTATCCTCGATGGGGCTAGAATTTGGGGCGAAACCAGTGGCTCAGGCAATGGCAGCACTGTGGCCATTAATGGGGACCTTCTAGAGATTCGTGGAGAAAGTCCCTTAGATCCTAGTGCCGTCAGTCGCATCATGATGGTGACCGACGGCTTAGCCACGGGTAACGCTGGCCAGCTCGATCTCAATGTGGCCACGCTACGCTTGCTGGATGGAGGGGGGATTGATGCCCGAACTGTGAATTCGAGCAATGGCGCAACCCTAAATCTCAATGCAACTAACCTAATTGAAATCAACGGTGCCAATAGCAACGGTAGCCTGGTCAGCCAAATCTATGGTCATGGAGGCCTCGATAGTAGTGGCGCTGGAGCAAATGTTGCGATCACAACGAATCAGCTTTCTCTGTTAAACGGGGGCAGTATCGACCTCAGTCCTAGGGGCGCTGGTGTTGGGGGGAACCTAAACCTCAACGCGCAGGACATCCTGATTCAGGGGACTGGCCCAACGACGGGCAGCAGAATTATTAGCTTGGTTGACAATGCTCAAGGCGGTAATGGGGGGGATATTGACATCACCACTAGCCGAATTCGCTTACTGGATGGTGGCTTAATTTTGACGGGAGCCGACCAGGCGGTTACCGGAGGAGCTCTGACCCTTCAGGCAACAGATCTCCTGGTCAATGGCTCAAGTCAGGCAGGCGATGGCCAAACCTCCACGAGCCGCATCCTCAATCAGGCCACGCTCGGTACTAGCGGTGCTGTGGCCATTAACGCGACAGATTTGGATGTCACAGGGGGAGGCATTATTGCAAGCTATCTCCAGGGAACGGGAACAGCAGGGCCGTTGACGGTGACGGGCGATCGCATCACCATCGCAGGAGATAACCAAAGCTTCAGTCGCATTGGAGCCCTAGACCTCAGCGGTAGCGGAGGCAGCAATAGCGATTTAACAATCACAGCCAATCAAAGCTTAGGCTTGGTCAATGGCGGCAGAATTCTCGCCCAAGTTGGCGGTTCCACGACAGCAGGAAATCTATCCATTTCCGCTCCAGATTTACAGGTGCGGGGTCAGGGTCAAATCAATAGTCAAATCACAACCCTTGCGACTAACGGAGCCTTGGGAAGCGACCTCAATCTCAATTCCTCCAGTCTGACCTTGGATGATGGGGGACGAATTTTTTCCCAGGCAACAAACGGAGCCCAGGGAGGTGCCATTGGCATTACCGGCAATGCTCTGAATATTCTCAACACCACAGGTGATCCCAGTCGTTTTAGCGAGATTCTGGTTCAGGGCGATAGCAATGCTCAAGCGGGCAATGCAACGATTACAGCCACTGCTCTGCAGGTCACGAATAACAGTCGCATTCGCCTCCTGGGAGATAACGGTTCTACGGGGGGCAACTTGAATGTCACGGCGAATACTTTGGCCTTGGATGGCGGTGTGATTCAAAGTCAGGTGAATGCTGCCACGGGGGGCAATATTGACTTAGCGATCGCCGATGGCATCACGATTGATAACGGTGCTGAAATCAAGACAGAGTTAGCCAACGGTGCCAATGGCGGAAACTTAACGATTACGACGACCGGTGACATCACCGCTTCTGGTAACAGCGATATTTACACCAGTGTTAATGGAGCCCAGGGGGGCAATATCGCTGTCACCGCGAATGCTTTGGTGGATTTAGAAGTGAGATCTGCCTTAACGCCTGAGAATGATCTGGTGACGGGCGGTAATTTAGCCCTAACGCTGACTGCACCGCCCATAGAACCGCCCATAGAACCGCCAGTGGAGCCGCCGGTTGAGCCGCCCACGGAACCGCCCATAGAGCCCCCAATTGAACCGCCCATAGAACCACCAGTGGAGCCTCCGATTGAGCCTCCAGTTCTTCCCCCGGTTGAGCCGCCCGTGCTTCCCCCCGTAGAGCCGCCTGTGGTGCCTCCGAACGAGCCGACTGTGCCTGTCAGTCCCGGCCCCAGCGAATTAGACCCTGCTGTTTTGGCGCAGCTGGTAGCTGCCACGCAATCTCAGTCAGCGGAAGGAGGGAATGGAAGTGGTGAAGAAATTTGGGTCGCATTGCGACAATCCGCTGCAACTCAAAATGCAGAGATTGCACCTGGCTGTACCGCTGGCCCAGACAATCGCTTTGTCCGCACTGGGAAGGGGGGCTTGCCCGACAGCCCTAGCAATGTGCGATCGTCGGTTCCGCTATGGCAAGATCCTGCTGCCGCCCAAGGCAAGCTGGCTCAGGTTCAGCCGGAAGCTTCTGAGGCTGAATGGTCCGCATCAGCGGCTACCCTGAATACTGCGCAGCCTCTAACAGAAGCCCAGGGATGGTCGATGAGTGATAGTGGTCAAGTGCAGCTATTGGCGGGGGCGGCATTGCCGGTTAAGGCCTTGAATTGTGGTGCTTCTCAGGGCTAGCTCAGGCCAGCTGTCGCAAGGCTGACCATGTTAAAGATGGGGGGCGAAACCATGTCATCGCCCAATACCCTTTAATATTTTTAATGTAGATGTTTGCTTTGCTCGGGACTGCTGCCTCGGCTTCATGACTAGAACTATTACTCACGTCATTTTTGATCTGGATGGACTGCTGTTGAATACAGAGTCCATTCATGAAGCGGTCAATCAAATCGTTGCCCAGCGTTATGGCAAGGCTTACAGTGCTGATGTGAAGGCTCAGGTGGTGGGGAAACGAGCCTTGGAATCGTCCCAGGCGTTTGTGGATGCGGCGGAGTTACCGCTGACGGCGGAGGCTTGTTTGGAGGCTCGCTATGAATTGCTGTGGGAGCGCTATGGTGATGCGGAGCTGATGCCAGGGGCGCAGCGATTGACGGCGCATTTGCAGCGGACGGGAGTGCCTATGGCGATCGCGACTAGCTCCCACCGGAAGAACTTCGAGATGAAGACGGAACGTCATCAGGATTGGCTGAGCCTGTTTGATTTGATTGTGCGGGGGGATGATGCGGAGCTTGAGGCAGGTAAACCTGCGCCGGATATTTTTCTGTTGGCGGCCCAGCGTTTGGGGGCAAATCCTGAGACTTGCTTAGTGTTTGAGGATTCGCCTGCGGGGTTGGAGGCGGCGCGGCGAGCGGGTATGGCGGTGGTGATGGTGCCGGACCCTGATTTGCCGCGATCGCTTTTTTCGGATGCTGATGGGGTGCTCGATAGTCTGCTTCAGTTTGAGCCAGAGGTTTGGAGCTTACCGGCGTATGAAGAGTCAATAACCTCTCGCTAATGCCTGACTAGAGCCAGGGGAATCGAGCATAATTGGGATTATTGCCAGCTTGATTGGAAGGCTTGGTAAATCGGTGCCTGATTGACTAGATTTTTACCACCCATGTTTTTAAAGCAGGGCAAAGAGCTACTGAGCTCCTTGGCATATGTCTGGGAGACGAGCCCTTATTTATTTATTGAGTTGCTGCTGCTGATGGCGGGGGCATTGTCTGTGGTGCTGGCGCTGGTGCTGGGCTATGTTTGGCCGTTTGGTTTTGTGGCGCTGCTGTTTTTTATGGCTTACTGCCTGGCTTTGTTGGTGCGGGAGACGATGATGCCGACCTCTCGGCAGCGGTGGCATCGTTTTGGGGCGGTGGTTTGTTTTGGGCTGTGTTTGTTGCTGCTGCTGAATTTTATGCGGCTGTATATGGAAGCCTATGGCTAGGCTGCGTTGTTATTTGAGCTAACGATTTGGTTGTAGTGGCCTTGGAGGGTTTGGGCGATCGCGTCCCAGCCATATCGGTCTGCTGCGCAATGAATGGCGTTTTGACCGCGAATTTCCCGTTCGGCTGGGTTCTTGATGGCGTTGCGGAGTTGGGTGGTGAGGCTTTCGAGGTTGCAGTCGTGGACCCAGCCGGATTCGGTTGCCGTTACATCTTTGTGGATGTCGACGCCGTTGGATAGGACGGGGGGAACGCCTGCGGCGAGGGCTTCGGCGGCGGCGATGCCGAAGTTTTCGTAGTAGGAGGGGAGGACGAAGAGGTCGGATAGGGCTAGGAGGGCGCGTTTGCGATCGCCCCGCACAAAGCCAGTCTTGGTGACGTGGTCTTTGAGGTTGGAGTTGTCGATTTGATCGTAGATGCTCTGTTCGTAGGCGGGGTCTTGGGGGTTGCCACCTGCAAGGATGAGGTGGAAGTTGAGGCCTTCGCTGACCAGTCGTTGGAGGGCGGGGAGGAGGAGGTCGAAGCCTTTTTTGGGGGCGATGCGGGAGAGGAAGAGGAGGAGGGGGCGATCGGTGGGGAGGCTGTATTCTTGGCGGAGTTGCTCAGGCAAGCTTTGGTCTTGCAGGGCGGGGAGGGTGACGCCGATGGGGAGGATGAAGTCTTTGGGGTTGTGGCCGAAGCGTTCGGAGGTTTGCTGTTCTTTGAGGCTGGTGAAGTGGAGGGCTGCGCAGCCGCCGATGTTGGGGGCTTCGAGGAGGGTGGCGTAGAGTTTTTTGGCGAGGGCTTTCTTTTTCAGATCTGTTGGGTCGAGGGTGCCGAGGGGGCGGAGGATGTAGGGGAGTCCGGCTTTGCGACAGGTGCGGGCTGCGATGCTGCTGAGGGGGGAGAAGAGGGCGTGGATGTGGGCGATGTCGTAGTTATGGGCGTTGGTTTTGAGCCATTGGATGAGGGGGGCGGAGTATTTGTAGCGTTTGAAGGGGGCGCAGGGGTAGTAGCGGATGTTGTAGCCGTCTTGCTCGATTGGTGTATCTAGGGGGACGTCGAGGGGAGGTTGGCCGTTGTCGCCGTTGCT
>CALLAT010000040.1 GCA_938002085.1 uncultured Pseudanabaenaceae cyanobacterium | reverse complement strand
AGGGAAGTCCCAAAAATAAAATATCCCAACCTGAGTCTGATAGCGCTTGAAATACCTCTCCGAAACGCCTGGGGATCAATCCCCAGGCTAAGAGCAAAAGCCCACTAAAGTGGGCTGAAATCTCAGAGTCTAGAGCTGTTCAGTCCGTTTTAACGGACTTGAGCTTTAAGCTGTGAACTTTAGCTCACAGCAGCCAGATGAAGCCAAGCTAGCAAGGGTTGAATGCAGCTCTGGCAGAACTGTTTGACTTCGGATGCTTTATTCCTTGGAAGTCCCTAAGTAACGCTGTGATGACCCATAAAGCAATGGAATTTCAACATTACTCTGGCTGACTAGTATTTAACTTGGATGCTGAGCCAAATTCTCAAGCACCCCCTCAGGGGCTTAGGCCAATTGCTCAGGATGCTTCGCGGGCTGAGTAAGATTTTGAACAGGTGGATCTATCCCATGTAGGGCCTCTATCGGACTGAGATAGAGCAGATTGCAGATTTATTTGAGCGACATCCTCTGGAGACCTCTTTTTAAGTTGCATCGGCAGTGAAAATATCACCTATGAAACGATGGCTGAGGCCTTGTTTCTAGGAAGCTTTGCCCTAGAGCTGTGAGCCAAACCTTATGAGCTCAATTTGGTTGGAGACTGGTTATGAATCACCCATCTCATTCTGCCAATCTAAGCAGCAGGCACTCTAAGGCTCTTGCGTGAGACCCTTGCCATTTCACTCTCTTCATTGTATACTACATTCGTAGTATTTGACTTGTTTGCATGCTGCAATGCCATGGGGATCGGTCCTGTGGTCTGTCAGCCAGCCGAGATAGAGTCATGAGACGCGAGATTCTCCGCCGCCTGCACAAGCTAGAGCAGCAGCAACGGATTCATATTTTACTGGCGGTGGAATCCGGTAGCCGCGCCTGGGGATTTGCTTCTCCCGACTCAGATTATGATGTCCGATTCATTTATGTTCGACCCAGAAGCTGGTATCTCAGCTTTGACGTAGAGCGGCAACGCGATGTGATTGAGTTGCCGATTGTGGACGAGATTGACTGCAATGGTTGGGATATTAAAAAGGCCTTGCAATTGTGTGCCAAGACCAACGGTGCTCTGTTGGAATGGCTCAATAGCCCGATCCGCTATCTGGGCTGTGAGCACTTTTGCCATGAACTTCGGCAGGTGTCCTATGAGTACTTCAACAGCGTAGCCCTGTGCCATCACTATAGTCATATGGCCCATGGCAATGCGCAGCGGTATCTATTGGGTAAAACAGAGGTGCAATTGAAGAAATACTTCTATGCACTGCGACCCTTGCTGGCAGTGCGGCACATTGAAGCAGGATTGGGAGTTCCCCCGATTGAATTTGACCAATTGGTTGAGCTGCACGCTCCTGCTGAGTTGCAGCAAGAGATTGCTGAGCTACTACATCTCAAATGTAATGCGCCTGAGATTAAAAAAATGCAGCCCCGGAAGGTCTTGAACCACTTCATCGAGGCAGAGTTGAACCGCCATCAGGTTGCCTTTCAAGGCTTATGTTCAGCCCAGCATCAGGGCGATTTTCGCGATGCCTTGAATGGTCTATTTCAAAGCATCGTTGTTGAAGATCTAGCATTAGCTGTCTAGTTTTGGGTAGAAGTGCTACTCGACTTTGTCTTGGCACCCCTCGTTTCAAGGCTCAGCCATGGAAAGTCCCAGATGATTATCATCTGGGACTTTTGGTGTTACAGCTTTGCTGTTGAGGGGACCCTACTAGTAGATCGCCGAGAGTCTTAGAAGATTTTATTAGAGCAGCCTCCCCATTCAACAAGAGTTTGGTCTTTAAGAGGTTGTTTGAAAAGGCATAGAGCTGTCTCAGATGACTCTGTTGTGCACCACGGAGGGGGAATCCAAGAGACTTCAGCTTGATTCGAGTTTGAAAATTTGGCTAAGCCTCAAATTTTCAAACAATCTCTAAGAGAGATAGATCGAAAAAACTGCTGCGAACATTTCTACCGTGATCGTCGAGGAATCGTTGCTGGGTATGGCTATGCCTTGGATTAATTTACTTTTACAAGAAAGGAAACAACTTTAAGAAATCCCATAAATCAACTGCTACTCTTTCGTTTTGGAGTGATTGATGTAGTACTCTATTGCAGTATTGTTTAATCATTGTTTATCCTCTCTCTGTTGTACTGAATTATGACTGAACCATTGACAGGTAAAGAGCTTCTGAAGAAGGTTAAAGAACTCCAGAAGGCTTCTCCTGATGCTGCAAGACGTGAATTAGCCAGCCTGTGTGGCTATGTCAAAACAACAAAGAAAGGTTCGACGCGTGTGAACGTTGCGGGCTTTTATGAAGCTTTATTAGAAGCGAGAGGCTTAAATCTCGGTTCTGATACTGAATCTAAGCGTCGAGGTCGTGAAAAGACCTATCGAATTAGCGTTCAGAAGAATGGTCAGCTCCTATTGGGAGGTGCCTATACGAAAGATATGGGCTTGGAGCCTGGTGATGAGTTTGACGTTAAGTTGGGTTATAAACATATTCACTTGGTGAAGCGTGGTGAAGAAGTGGAGAGTTAGGTTTCTCTCTAAATGTTTCTAGCTGTGCCATGCTGATGCTCGCACTCCTGTGAGTAAAGCTATGGCAAGCTGGGGATATTAATCGCATCAGCTTCTTTATGGTGAGCGACGAAAATCCCGTCACCGCAATGAACGGTGACGGGAAGAAGGGGGTTGTGAGTCGTTGCCGAAGGCGTTACCTTTGGATGCAAATATAATTGCCTGTCTGTATACAGACTAGACGCCCCAGCTTGGCACTGGTCTGGTAAGTAAGTGATGTGTAAAGCTATTCATATCAGTATTTTCAGGCTATCCGAATGCGTTGTCCCGACTGTGAAAGTGAGCGTTTGCATAAGAATGGAGTGCGGCAGCTCCAGAGCGGTGAGTCAGTGCAGTATTACCACTGCCTAGATTGCAGCAAACGGTTCAACGAGCGAGCTGGGACACCGATGCATCGGATGCAAACCTCCACCCAAGCGATTGCGACGGTTCTCCGAGCTCGAGGATAAGGTCTGGGGCTCAGGGCAGCGGGTCGAGTGTTCGGTAACTCCCACAGCAGCGTTGCCCGCTGGGAAGCTCGTCTGGCTGAGCATCAGGAGGATTGGTCGCCGACCCCATCAGCCGAAACCGAATTAACCCTAGAGGGGGATGAGTTGTATACCAAAGTCGAGCGGAATCGACCGGCCCACGAAAGTGAAGGCTGAACTGCTTTGTTCATTGAGCGCACCAGTCGCTACTGGGTCAGTACCGTCAGTGGAAAACGAGACCAACAGATGTTTGAGCGTATTGTTGCTCAGACTTGGGCCTGGGCCCAGGAATCTCGCAGTATTCGCTGGTTCACTGATGGAGAACGTCGCTACAGCAAATATCTCTGGTTGCTCGCCGCCGTTTGGTTAACTCAACAAGGTCTCCCTGCGGTCTACGATTTACGCAAAGTCTGGCGGGAGGGCTTAGAAGTTGCGATGAAAGTCAAAGGCTCCCAAGGCAGAGCCCGCCGAGTCTGGCCCAAGGCTGAGCATCCTTGGAGCGCGATTAGTCCCGAGTCTGAGGTTCATGCCAATCATTGTGAAGCCCACAATGCCGCTCGGCGTCGTCGGTGTAGTGCCTTTCGAAGACGACAAAATCTCTATGCCAAGACCCTTGAAGGTCTAGAACGGGTGCTGGCCGTTCAAAGATTGCTCCATAACTGGATACGTCCTCACTGGTCGTCGGGGGTCACTCCGGCCATGGCGCTCGGGTTTGTTGAGCGTGTTTTAAGCCTGGAGGAAATGCTTCTATCTAGAGGCTTTCATTTCTTCCCTACTTAATAGGCCAGTGCCCAATCTCCCGACAATTACAGCGAGTTGACTCGCGTTGGGTGAGCCGCTCTCCAGGGAATTGTTCTTAATATGGGGTAGTAAAATTTGGCAATTGAGTTTATGACTGCTGAAGAATTGTTGGAGCGCTATGCTGCTCGAGAATGGGATTTTACTGGTGTTGATTTGAGAAATTGTGTTCTGGATGGCGCTAGCTTGAACAACGCTAAATTTAGAAATGCTAATCTCAGCGGCAGCAGTTTCATCGGTTGTTTCTTTCAGGATGCTGACTTCAGGGGAGCGAACCTGAGTAATGCCAACTTGACCGATACCAACTTGGGGAATGCGCTCTTCATACGCACCAGCTTAAGTGAAGCTACTTTGGTCAATGCCTTCTTTTACAAGACCTCGTTGAAACAAGCTACCGCTGTTGGAGCCAGCTTTCAAGGTGCCAGTATTGAACAATCCAATTTTCAAAAGGCTATTCTGACTCACAGTAACTTCAATGATGTCTCGATCAAGTACAGCCGGATGCAAAAAGCCAACATGAGTCACGTCTCTATGAGAAAGGCTCATGTCTTCGACTCTGACTTGAGCAACATTGACTTCAGTCATGCCGACCTGGGCGACAGCAGCTGGGACAGCGTCGTTGGCTCTTATGCTATTTACAAAGACACCATCAAGCCCAAAAGCATTACCTAAACAACCAATTCTGTAAGGCGTACTTCTGAATTGCACACTAGCAATCTAAGTCATAATGGAGCCAGAGACTCCTTCCTAAGCACCATGGCTCTAACTCAAACGCGGAGCATCCCTACCCTAGAAGACCTTCGGAAAACCGCGACAAAATCTTAGCCACCTTCAAAAAGCACGGCTGCTCCAACGTTCGCATCTTCGGCTCCGTCGCCCGCAACGAAACTAACCCAGACAGCGACATCGACTTTATGTGCGATCGCGACCCTAGCAAACGCACTCCATGGTTTCCCATGGGACTAATCGAAGACCTCGAAACCCTCACCGGCTTCACCGTTGATGTCTCCTTCCCCGACTTATTAGACCGCAAATACGTTGGCCCCAGCATCAAACAAGACCTCATCCAGCTATGAGCTTCAAGGACGATCGCGAATACCTCGAAATCCTCGGCAACATACAAACAAAAAGTGTCTGAGCAACTATGAGTGGAGATGACTTCGTGCAATTACGTGGAGCGGTCGCAGCCCTATGCTCCAAATACCTATGACTACCTGAGTTCAACAGCTTGCAACAGCAAACGCTCTTAGCCTAGAAATGAATGATGCTGTTGGCGAATTAGACCAAGTAGACTCATAAGCAGACTTAAGCTGGAGCAGGATGTAATGAGTCTTCATCCGCAAACTGACTGGACAATACCGCCGACCACAGTAACCGTAGCCCGAGCCGCCTTTCCCAAGGGACATGTGTTCCTGAAGATGCGTGATCATCTAGTACCAAGTCAGGCTTGAATCGAGGGATACAACTGCTTGAGCTTAATCCGCGCATCAGCACAGGAGAACTGCCAATCAACCGTCGATTTCAGCTGATTGCGTTGAGCTTCCCAAGCGGCAACCTCAGCTTCAAGGGTAGCCT
>CALLAT010000039.1 GCA_938002085.1 uncultured Pseudanabaenaceae cyanobacterium | reverse complement strand
GGGGGGATGCGATCGCATCCCCCCTTCTCGTTTCGGCTTACAGCCTCAGTCCATTGAAACCACTAAAGCTAGATAGTGCAGCCCCAACCCGACAGGCATTCTTACTGCTGAATGATCGGCATATCCTGGGGAATCGTTTGAGCACTGTGCTGGAAATCAGTCGGCCCATCGTAGCCAGACACCTCAGCCAGCTCGCTCAGCTCCATCACCCCGGGATAAGTTGTACCGTTGATAACCCAAGTTGGATAGCTCCGCACCCCAGCCGCTTGGCAAGCCTGAGGATCGGGGTCCGTCCCCGTGGCGTCACATTCAACCGCTTCAATGGACTTAAAAGCTTGGCGGCCAAACAGTTGTCGTTGGGCATAGCAGTGAGGACACCACCAGGCACTGTACTTCGTAGCCCCGATCTCTTGAAGGTGTTGCGCCAAGGCAATTTCTGCCGGACCAGATTCTGTCGTGGCCTCAAAGGAGGGGTTATTAGTGGGCTGAGCCTCCCAGCGCTCGATGACAACTGGACCATTGCCATTGACAGAAGCATAAACCCCTAAAGTACCGACCAACGTCACCATTGCCACAATGATGCCCTGGAAAATGAGCTTGCCGACGTCCTCCCAATGACGACCTAAGACTGCAAGCACCAGAAGAGAGGTGCTCATCAACGCTGAGCCCACGCAATAAATACAGAAGGATTTAAATTCTGTCGTCAGCAGATACATTAAGTAACCGCTGAACACCGTCATCGCTGCCCCACCCCAGAACAACAGCGTCCAGGTCCAGTCATCCAATTTTTGCCTCAGCTCTGCCTGGGTCTCCTCAGCAATGAACAGAGGAACCAGCGCAAAAGCCACCATACTCAGATACGCCAAACAGCCAAACAACGCCAGCGGCTGCCCAAAAATCGTGGCATAGTCACTGCTCAGCACTTGAGAACAGCCCTTAATGGGACAAGCAGCATCACCATTGCTGAGCTTGACGTAGGTGAGGTAACCCGTGAGGGCAGCTCCCGTAGTGGCAATACCACCAATTAGGTAGCGCGACCAGCGTTGCATGAAGGAGGGTTGGCGACGGCGTCTCATAGGAATAGGGGGAAGTTGCCAGGATCAGGATTTTTACCATTCATATATTAGTTACTGACGCCGGGAATGACATGTGGAGCCAAGCCACATCAAACCAACGTTCAGAACTTGCTCTCCCGTTTTTGTCTGGTGTTAGATCACCGCCTTTAAACGAAAAAGCAGCCATATTTAATAAATATTTCCAGATTTCGAGATTATTTACAGTTCTAAACTGTTTCAAGGGAAAGGTTCGAAAACTTCAGTATTGTGGACTCATGACAGGGTGGCTCCCACTGCGCTGACAGTTCATCCTAAAGGAGCACGTCAATGACTGAGGCCCCTTCCGAGCAGGCACCAAAAGCCCCAAACGCATCACCGGCGATCGCCAAGCAGCTGCACCCCCGTCCCAATTGGCAAGCCAAATCTCAACCCACTCCCCCTCCCCTGGGTGAGGAGCGAGGTCGTGTGGCCGTTTTTATTGATGGACTCAGCCTTTTTTATGGTGCTCGGAGCCTGGGCATTGAAATTGATTACAAGCAGCTGCTGCGCTATTTCGCTCGCGATGGGCGCCTGCTCCATGCCTTTTTCTATGCCGGAGTGGATTCGGAATTAGAGCATTCCCGTCAGCAAGGCTTTTTAATTTGGATGCGCCACCATGGCTACCGCGTGGTGACCAAGGCGGTTCAGCATTTTCCCGATGGCAACAAGAAGCTGGACATTGATGTCGAGATTGCCGTGGACATGATGAAGCTCTCAGAGCATTGCGACACGATGGTTCTGGTCAGCAGTAACGACACCCTGACCTATGCAGTGCAGCGGGTGGGGGAGCGAGGCGTAAGGGTCGAGCTGTTGGGCTTGGGTAGCAGTACGGGCTATGAATTGCTCAACCTAGTGGATAGCTATGCAGAGTTGGCCGCGATTCAAGATGAGGTGAAAATGTTGCCTCGACGAGAAGGCCATCCCTCCCCAGGCAAGCCGCCCATGGCCAAGCCCCAGTCTAAGCGGGCCATCGATTAGAGCAATCCTCCAGCCTTAGAGATGGGTGGCTTATCGCCAGTCGCCATCACCCTTAAACCGTTGCAACGGTATTTCTAGAATCGGACCCATGAACGATGCCCCTGCTAGCGAGCAACGCCAATGGTGGACCCAGCAATGGCTGGATCTGATTAATTCCTATCGCTTTAAAAAACGTCTGGAGCGAGGCTGGCGCTATGCCCGCGAAGGTAATGTGCTCTCGATTCGCTTCAAGGGACAGAAAGTCGTAGCAGAGGTTCAGGGCACGGAAGAAAAGCCCTATCACTTGTCGTTGTGGCTAGATCCCCTGGGCGATGAAGACTGGGATTTTGTGGTCGAAACGCTCTCAGAAAAAGCGATTTTCTCTGCCAAGCTCTTGGCTGGGGAAATGCCCATGAACATCGAGCAGGTTTTCGCAGCCAATGGCCTACGCCTATTTCCCTTCAATCTAGGGGAGGTCCATTCCAAATGCAGCTGCCCAGACAAAGCTAATCCCTGTAAGCACATCAGCGCGGTTTATTACTTAATGGGCGATCGCTTCAGCGAAGATCCCTTTGTTCTCTTCCAACTGCGAGGTCGCACCCGTGAACAACTGCTCCAAGGTCTGCGCCAGCAGCGCCAAAGCAAAGCAGGAGAAGTCGTTTCAGCACCACAACTCCATAGCATTGGCCCTGGCCTAGAAAACTTCTGGCGCTACGAAGAACCTTTGGAGTCCAGCCTGGTGGTCATTGCTCCCTCCGGTGCAGAAACGGTCCTAGATGTGTTGGAGCCCATTCCCTTACCCAGTGCCGCAGGGGAAGTGGGGGCATCGAGTGCTGCCATGGCCATGACCTATCTCCGGGAGGTCTACCAAACCGTGAGTCAGCAAGCCATGCTCAAAGCCATGATGCAGGCCCAAGAGGAGAATTAAGGAAGCTGCCAGATGGAACCGTCAGGTTTTATTTTGCCGTGGCAAAATGGAGTCCAACGGAGTCTCCAAGTCTGGCAATTCCACGGAGATGATTCCTACGGAAATCTGTAGCTTGGTCGGGTATCTGTGGCTATCAAGCTAAACTTTTAACCTTGTTCCCCGCTGGTCAAAGCGCAACCGGAACCCGATACTGCCCCAAAGCTTCTATTGACTGGTGTCCCAGCTCCAGCGGGAACCTTGAAACTCGCATCCTCGATTGTTCAACTCAGGTCTTTCCGGCTCAGCGCACCATGCAGATTAAACTCCAGCAGCTTCTCCTCGCTACTACGCTTGCATTCTCTGGGGCAATGCTCCCCCTGGCTCCAAGCCATGCCAATGATCAGGGCGGCTGCTTCATGGTGGATGAAGCGGGCAACACCATTAGCCTGGGCAGCCTGTGTGGCTATGGTTCTGGCAGCAGTGCGAGCAAGGGCAGTGGCGCTGCGACTGCGAACAATCGCTCCAATAATTCAGCAGCGGCCGCAAGTGATGGCGTTGTACAGGTACCCATCATTCGTCGAGCGGGTCTGACTCCGGTAATTGAGGTGAGCTTTAACGATAGTCAGACCTACGAAATGATTTTGGATACAGGAGCTTCTGGCACGCTGATCACCCGCGGCATGGCTGATAATTTGAAACTGCGTCACAACGGTGAAATTGTTGCTTCCATTGCCGATGGTAGCCGCGTGCGGTTTCCCACCGGTCGAGTCAATACCATTGCGGTAGAGGCAGCTAGAGTCAGTGATGTGGATGTGGCGATCGCCGAAGACATGAGCATTGGTCTGCTGGGCCATGATTTCTTTGGCAATTACGATATCCGCATTGGCAAAGATGTCGTCGAGTTCTCGCCTCAACGTTAAGCTAGTCCTCCCTTTCCCATTCTGTTCCCTTGCGCTATCTCTATCTCCACGGCCTGGGCTCCAGTCCCAACTCCGCCAAGGCAAAGTATTTAGCGGCTCGCTTTCGCAGCCGAGGCCTTGAGCTCAACCTGCTAGATTTCAATGGGGACAGCACGGGAGCGTTTGATTTTGCGGGACTGACCCTGACACGCCAAATCTCTCAAACCCAAGCCTGGATTAATCAACAATCGGGACCAGTGACCTTAATCGGGTCTAGCTTTGGTGGATTAACAGCAGCTTGGGTCGCTCAGAACAGCGCCCAGGTGGAACGGCTGGTGCTCCTGGCACCGGCCTTTAAGTTTTTGAGCGATTGCTTGCTGCCGGTGGTGAGTGACGCAGTTTTGCAGCGGTGGAAGCAGGTGGGACAAGTCGAGTTTTTTCACTACGGTCAGGGCCAGGAAGAACTGCTGGGCTACGGCTTTGTAACGGAGCTGGAGCGCTATAACGAAGCACAATTGACGCGATCGCTGCCCACGCTAATCCTCCATGGCATCCATGACGAAACGGTGCCCGTTCATGCCAGCCAAGACTACTCAGCAGCGAGGGCTTGGACGCAGTTGATTGAACTGGACAGCGACCACGGCCTGGGCAATTCGGTCTCACGCATTTGGCGAGAAATTCAGACATTTTGTGATTTGCCCTAGCCACTCGCTCAGACCCCAAGTTCAGGCCTCAAATTCAAACCCCAAGTTCAGACCCAAGCTTTCCATCACGGCTAATGCTGGGCAGCTATGCTTGAAGGTGCCCTTGATATCTCGCTGCCATGCTGCCCTTCATTCGCTCTGACCTCGCCCAATTCAGCGGCTACGCTCCCCATGCCGATGGCGAAACCCAGCCAGAGCAATTTGATCAGCTAGATACCAATGAATGTCCCTATGACTTACCCACGGAGCTGAAGGACAAGCTGGCCTGGCAAATTCAGCAGCAAATTCAGAGCAATCGTTACCCCGATGGAGGCCATGGCGGACTCAGGGAGGCGATCGCGCTTTATGTGTCAGAAACTGCCTCTGTCTCTGAAGCCTCAAGCTCTCCGACCTTCACGCCAGACCACATCACCGTTGGCAACGGCTCCGACGAACTAATTCGCTCCCTCATCATTGCCACCTGCCTGGGCGGCGAAGGCTCAGTGCTCGTCGCCAATCCCACCTTCTCCATGTACCGCATCATCGCTCAAACCTTGGGCGTCCCGGTCATTCAGGTGGGGCGCAATGCAGAGACGTTCGAGGTGGACTTAGAAGCTGCGCAATCTGCGGTGACGCAGGCTGAACAAGACGATGGCCAGCCCCCAGTGCGCCTCGTTTTTATGGTTCATCCCAACTCGCCCACGGCCAACGCATTGACCGCAGCGGAAATCGCCTGGCTCAAGTCCTTACCCGACTCCACCCTGGTCGTGATCGACGAAGCCTATTACGAATTCAGCCGCCAAACCTTGGTTAGCGAAGTGCTGACTCGACCCAATTGGGTCATTACCCGCACCTTCTCTAAAGCCTTTCGTTTAGCGGCCCACCGTGTGGGCTATGGCGTGGCCGATCCTGCTGTGATTCGCGTTTTAGAGCAGATGCGCCTGCCTTACAACCTGCCCAGTCTGACCCAAACCTCGGCCCAAGTGGCCTTGGCCAATCGGGGGGAATTGCTCGCGGTGGTGGATGAAATTGTGGGAGAGCGCGATCGCCTGCACAAGTCCCTCAACGCCCTACCCCAGCTCCACTGCTTCGCCACAGATGCCAACTTTATCTACGCCCAGCTCAAGCCTGGCGTTGTCGCGGACCCAGAAGCAAGCCTGAACGAAATCCGCAAACAGCTCAAGGCCCAGGGCACGGTTCTCCGCCATACGGGGGGCGGTCTACGCATCACCATCGGTAGCCCAGCGGAGAATCAGCGCACACTAGAGCGTTTGACTTCAACTTTGGAAACTCTGTAGCGCAACGTCCTTCGATGCGGATTCTTGGCTCCTGCTTTGTGGCTGAGAGATTGACGCGATCGCTGGGGGCAAAAGGGCAGGCTTTGGGCGATCGCGTTGGGTGAGGTTATGGGATACGGAGCTCAATCTGAGCCTAGGCGTATGGATGGTTGCGTCTAATGTCTTTGGCGTACTTCGGCGATCGTTTTTGGGAAAATTCCTACCATCAATCCAAAGGCCTCATCGGGAATTGAAGCTACCACTTTGGGCTCAAAATAATTTTCAAACTGGCTCAAAATCATTTTTGCCCGCTTTTCTGGCGAGCTTGTGTCGGTCATGCGTCCAGTCAGCATGGTCCATTGGCGGCGAATGCGATAGGCCTCTTCTAAATCTCGACTTGATGCAGGCTGCTTCAACCGCAGATTTCCCACGGGTAAAATGCCAGTGCAATCGCGATCTAAACTACCGCCCACCGCTGCACCGGGTCCCGCAAAGTCTGCATGGAAGCGCTTGTAGATAATGATGCCGTTGCGACGATTACGACTAACCACCAAAAGCTCACCGGCTTGGATCTGCTTCAACATATGAACAATGCTGCAATACGTTTAAGCGACTTATCGACAAGTCGGGTGATCACCCAGGGAGTAGGCCGAAGTAATGCTCAAGCAAACGGGCCTACTAAGCCAACAAATCACTGTTCGTGAACCATGACCAGAACCAGGAAAGGCCAGTGTTTTTGAAGGTATTGCCATAAATTCGCATCATTTTTGGGTGAGAACACTCTCTCTAGAAATAATTATTTCACAACCTGATTCTCAGCTTGTGACGGGCATCTCTCCTCACCCCCGAGGCTCTCTAGTCTGAAGATTCGGTTATCTTCCCCTTGATGCCAAAATTCGCGAGCTATAATACAAGAACTCTAAAAGCATCGTCCATTTGGGCTTTGCATTTACGAGCCTGTCTTGGGGCTGTAATGGTTTCGACGGGTTAGTGAACACCACCGTGTGATTCAGGCCGAGAGCGATCTATCTCTCGTAAATCAATGGATCAAAACAAAGTAAATGCGAACAACATCGTATCCTTCTCACGTAAGCCCGCACTTGT
>CALLAT010000038.1 GCA_938002085.1 uncultured Pseudanabaenaceae cyanobacterium | reverse complement strand
GTTCATGATGCCGTAGGGGTAGGCGACGGCTTCGCCGTTGATGACGATGCCGATGACGGTTTCGTCGGGGGAGAAGGGGGTGGTTTGGGGGCTGTCAAATTTGGGGTGGTCGATGCTGGGGATGCCGTCTTTGGGTGGGCCACCGTTGAGGATTTGGTTGAGGGAGACGCGGGTGGTTTGGGCTGGGTCGATTCCGGCGTTGCGGAGGTCGTTGAGTTCTTGGTTTTGGTTGGTGAAGTGTTGGGCGAGGGCGAAGTGGCGCAGTTTCCAGTTGTCCCAGCCTCCAGCTTGGAGGATCCAGAGGCCGAGTCCGGCGATGGTTAGGCCTAGGAGGGTTGGGAGTTTGCTGATTCGTTGTTGCTTTGCCATTTCTCTTTGTCAGCCCGGTTAGATTGAGTTTGGCGGGGTTGGCTGAGACGGGGCTGAGAGGTGGCTGAGATTGTTGGGGTTGAATCGAAAACTGCCCTCTCCTCGGTTGGCCTGGTCAGGCCACCCCCCGGCCCCTCGTCCCAAGTATGGAAGAGGGGAGAAGCAGCCAGGGCGATGGATTGGGCTTGATTCCTCTTCCCCCAGATTTGGGGGCAAGGGGTTAAGGGATGGGGGCCAACAGTTGCCGAAGCCCGGTTTGCCCTGCATTGCAGCCAATGTTTCAAGTTTCGCTGCATTTTCGGTGTGGTTAGGGGATTTTCGCTAGGATCAGCGCAGTGTTTTTTGACTGGGCGGCGATGGCGGAGCGGAAGGTGACGACGAAGGCTGAGCTGCTGCGGTTGATTGATCAAGCGGCGGATGAGGGGTGGACGGAGTTAGATTTAGCTGGGTTAGGGTTGGAGGAGTTACCTGCTGAGATTGGCAAACTCAAGCAATTACGACATTTAGATCTCAGCAAAAATGAATTTTCAACATTTCCGATAGAGATAGTCCAACTATTTGAACTCTTGTCACTTAACTTCAGAAATAATTTCGTCACAGAAATAAAACCAGAAATAAAAGAATTCAAATCGCTAAGGATTCTGTGTTTGAGGGGAAATAAAATACTTGAAATTTCTCAGTCTATATCGTCCCTAACTAATCTGCATTATCTCGATTTAAGAAATAATTCTCTTCTCGAATTTCCAGATGCTTCTTGCCCTTTTGAGAGCTTAAGTTGCTTAGACTTAAGTGGGAATACAGTCTATTCATTTCCCAAATCGTTGTCTTTCTATCAATCACTCTCCATATTATATTTAGGCGGAAATAATATCTCGGCCATACCCCGAGATATAGACAAACTTAAAAAGCTTGAAGTTCTCTCATTGTGTAGTAATAAATTATCTGATTTCAAATCAGTTTGCATTCTTGAAAATATAAAATTCTTGTATTTGGGACGTTATGAGAAAACTTACCATCATGGCAGTGAATTCAAGAGCCCAGTGACAGGAAACCCTCTAGTTAGGGCAGGATGGAAAAAGAGCAATAGTATTAATCAGATATCATCAAGTATTTCTAATCTTTCTCAGTTAGAGTTTTTAGGATTAGATAGCAACAAGATCGAGGAGTTTTTTGTTTCCAGAAATGACCTTCCCAAACTCAAGTATTTGGATCTTAGATCGAACCCGCTCCCGATTTCTCCAGAGATTCTAGGTTCTTTGCGGGATTACGATAGCGAGACGATTTCTGACAATGAAGAGTTGGGTTCTGTAGAGGAAATATTCAACTATTGGAAACAACTCCAAAGTGGCGAAGTCCGCCCCCTCAACGAAGCTAAACTCCTCCTCGTCGGCCAAGGCAGCGTTGGCAAAACTTCCTTGATAAACCGCCTCCTCAACAACAAGTTTGATAGCAACGAATCCCAAACCGATGGCCTCGAAATCCACGACTGGAAAATCCACGTCAACAGCAAAGACATCCGCCTCAACGTCTGGGACTTTGGCGGCCAAGAAATCTACCACGCCACCCACCAATTCTTCCTCACCAAGCGCAGTCTCTACCTCCTCGTTTGCAACTGCCGCACCAATGAAAAAGACAACTGCTTAGAAGACTGGCTCAAACTGATCAAAAGCTTCGGCGGCAGCTCCCCCGTCATAATCGTTGGTAACAAAAAAGACGAACAGCCTCTCGATATCAACCGGCGTGCCCTGCGGGAAAAGTACCCCAACGTCAAAGCCATCCTCTCCACCTCCTGCCAATCTGGCGACGGCATCAACAAACTCAAAAAGGCGATTGAGACAGAAGTTAGCCAACTCAAAGAAGTCTACGATCTCCTCCCCTTCACATGGTTCGAAGTCAAAGAACAGCTCGAAGCTATGGACCAAGACTTCATCAAATACAGCCAATACGAACGCCTCTGCGAAGACCAAAACATCCCCGAAGACCACAACCAAGAACAACTCATCCGCCTCCTCCACAACCTCGGCCTCGTCCTCAACTACAGCGACCACCCCATCCTCAGCAACACCAACGTCCTCAACCCCGACTGGGTCACCGCAGGCATCTACGCCCTCTTTAGTGACGACGAACTCAAAACCAAAACCAAGGGCATCCTCCAACCCAAAGACCTCAGCCGCATTCTCGATGCCAAGCGCTATCCCCCCAGCCGCCACTACTACCTCATTGAACTGCTCAAAGAATTCCAGCTCGGCTTCGAATTACCCAACTGTCCCAAGGAAAAGCGCTTCCTCCTCCCCGGCCTACTGCCCAAAGAAGAACCGCGCAACACAAATCTAGACGGCGAAACCCTCGAATTCCAGTACCACTACAAAGTCCTCCCCGCCAGCGTCCTCTCCCGCTTTATCGTGCTCATGCACGAGAAAATCCACGAGCAAACCTACTGGCGCAGCGGCGTTATGCTCGCCTACAAAGATGGCGACGAAACCTTCAACCTCGCCCGCATCAAAGCCGACCCCGAAGACAAAAAAGTCTTCATCTCCGTTGATGGTCGCGAAAGCACCCGCCGCATCTTCCTCAGCCTCATCCGCGACACCTTCGCCACCATCCACAGCGCCTTCGCCGACCCCGAAGACGTAACTGAATGGGTGCCCGTGCCTGAGCATCCCAACCATCCACCACTGGATTACAAAGAACTCCTCGGCCTTGAAGCCATGGGCGAACGGGAATACCCCATAGGCAAGTTGCGCATAAAAGTAGACCTGCGCCAACTGCTAGACGGCTACGAGCCCATCGACAAGCGCCAGGCCCAAACTCGCAATCCAGAATCGGGCAGCCCAACCATCATCAATCAGATTTCACTCACCCAACAGCAAGGAGCCAATACCCCTGTGAGCAGCTACACCAACAACCTCCAAGGCGCAAACATCGGCAACTTCGCCAACGAACTCAAAGACAACGCTCAACAAACCGCCAGCAACTTCACCCAAACTAGCGGAGCCACCACCGCCGACCTCCTTCAAATCATCACCACCCTGCGCGACCAAGCCCAACCCTTCCCCGAAGCCCAGCGCGAAGACATCCTCATCGAACTCGAAGATCTCGAAGAACAAGCCAACAAACCCGCCGAGCAACGCAGCCTCCCCCGCATCAAAAAACGCCTCCTAGCCATCCTCACCGCCGCCACCGTTGCAGGCGGAGCAGTCGCCACCGCCACCGACTTCGCCAACAACGTCACCGACCTCGGTCAAAAATTCGGCATCGCCCCCACCGAGCTTCAGCTCCCACCCGCCAAATAAGCTCCATCCAAACGTAGCAATCCCAAATGCACCTACCCCCACAGATTCTCCTCTCGGGAGGAGGTAGAGGTGGGTCTGCCCTGGCCAAAGCCTCAAGCTTGAGCAAACCCACTCTGACTCCATCCCAGGAGGGAACTCTGTTGTGCAGAAAACCTTCTGAACCTGGCCTAAAATAAGCCAATGAAACGCATCTTCATCGGCCTCATCAACGGCTACCGGCGCTACATCTCTCCGATGTTTCCCCCCTCCTGCCGCTTCAGCCCCACCTGCTCCCAATACGCCATAGCAGCCATAGATCGCTTCGGCGTCACCCGAGGCACCTGGCTCGGTTTCTGGCGCATCTGCCGCTGCAACCCCTTCGTAGCAGGCGG
>CALLAT010000037.1 GCA_938002085.1 uncultured Pseudanabaenaceae cyanobacterium | reverse complement strand
ACTCCTCACTATCGTTAATGCGATCGCTCGTGATAACAAGATGTGGAAGCTCAACCCCTCTCAGGCAGAAGGCTTGCAGGACATTGAGCTCAACTGCTCTGATGCAGCTTTACCTTGACAAACAAAACAATCGCTATCGGCTGGGTCGCTGCGAGACTAGCAAACATTACTCCTGGCACTACTGTTTACGAACCCACCGCAGGACATGGTGCTCTCTTGCTGGAAGCATCACCCAGAAAAGTTCTCTGCAACGAACTCAATCCGCTTCGGGCTAAAGTCCTTCGGCAGCGGGGCTATCGGGTCACCACCGAAGATGCTGTCAGTTACCGCCCAGCCCAGCGGTTAGATGTCGTCATTCTGAATCCTCCTTTCGGAAGCATTCCAGATGACCAAGGCTTTTCCAAACGCTGGGCTGTTAAAGGTGGTGATGCAACAGCTACCTACAGCACAACCCAGATTGACCATGCCATTTGCCTCAATTCCCTATTCGCGATGAAGGATGACGGACGAGCAGTCATTCTGCTAGGTGCGCCGCTTTCTAACAAAACGGGGAATAGCAAACGCTCCGCCCAAACCTACAACAGCCAGCAGAATCGAGCCTTCTACAAGAGTCTCTACGACAACTACAACGTCATTGACCACATCTGTTTGGGGGGAAGCCTTTACCGCAAGCAGGGCACTACATTTCCTGTTGATCTCATTGTCATCGCAGGTCGCGGACAGTCAGCTAGAAAGCTACCTGCTGCTTACCTGCCCCGCGTCTACCAGCAGTTTTCTCAGCTAAGGGAGTACCTCAGCCATGAACTATCTCAACGCGCCCTATCTTTGGACACCGCCAACTCAGTCAAGCTCGGCCCAACGCCTGGCCAGCGTTCTCGTCTGGAACGACAAACCCATTTCTGGGATGGAAGTGTATCCACATCTGTTGGCACAGAAAGTAGAGTGGCTCATTTACCAAGAACCGACCTTGGCAGTGGCCTACGACTTAATTTGCAGCTTTCTGGACTACGGCCTGATGCAAACCCTAGTCAAACCAGAACTGACGGAATCACCCCAGCAATGGGCTTGGGCGGTGACGCTGTACAACGAACCGCTGCTGGATTGTCTGCGGACGTTGAGCCTTCCCGACCTATCACCAGAGCAACTCTTTCTCCCCTTTCCACTTCGACCCAGTCCCATGACGGAGGAAGTCCGCGAAGCCATGACCGAAATGATGCTCGAAGAATGGCTCAGCGCCATGAGTGCCCATTGTCACGAGGTGTAATGATGAATGGCCATTCAGAACCCACCCAGGTGAGCTATCGACCGAAAAGCCAAGCTCAGTCATTTGACACCCTGGTTCCCACCAATATGCAAACTGCTGTGGCAGAGGCTTTAACCAATTTGGAGCAGCGCGTTGGCAATGTAGATCGCTTTGTTGCAGACCAGCTCCAGCTTGGAGAAGTTGACGAGCTATACGAACGGTTTGGAGCAGAACAGATTGATGCTTTGGGTCTGGCATTTCACAACTTGGCGCAGCAACAGTCGTTCATCATTGGCGACCAGACTGGCGTGGGCAAAGGCCGGTTTGTGGCGGCCATTATTGAGCAGACTCGTCAGCGAGGGCTGATTCCTGTGTTTGTGACTCAGGACGACAAGCTCTATGCGGATATGTTTCGTGATCTGAATGATATTGGTGTTGACGACCTCAACCCATTACTAACGAACAATGGTTTGCGGATTCCATTGCCGGGAGGTGACTTGCTGAGGACGCCTGCGGCAGCGACCCATAAGGCCGTGATTGAGGAGATTGCTATTGCTGGGAATCTTGGGGAATACGATGTCATTTTCACCACCTACTCTCAGCTGCAAACCGTTCGCGGCCAAGAGACCCATCGCCGAGAATTATTGCGCCAGCTAGCCCCTCAGGCTGTGCTGATTCTGGATGAAAGCCATAATGCTGGCGGAACCAAGAAGAACTACAAAACAGCTTTTGCTGTTCCTGACCGAGCTGATTTTGTCCGAGAGCTAGTGGAAGCCTCTGCCGGGGTCGTCTATTCCTCAGCGACCTATGCGAAGAATCCCTACACGATGACGCTGTATGCCGCCAAAACCGGAATGCGCGAAGTTGCCATGGGCGAAGAATTGGTGGAGATGGTCCAGTCGGGTGGGGTACCTCTACAACAAATGCTCGCTTCCAAGCTGGCGGAGGCAGGCCAGTATGTTCGCCGTGAGCGCTCCTATGAAGGGATTGAGTTTGAGGCGCAGATTGCTGCGGTGGATCATGATATCGCTGGGAATATTGCTAAAGCGATGAGTTTGGTCATGGCCTTTGATGCTGCCAAGGCTGAAGGGGTTGCAGAGCTAGATGAGGCCCTGCGAGCAGAGGCGAAGCAGCGGGGGATGGATAATGCGATCGGGTCGGCTGGGGCCACCAGTACCAATTTCACGTCGGTGATGCACAACTTGATTGGCCAGAGCCTCTTAGCCATGAAAGCAGAGGCTACGGTACAAGCGGCGATCGCTGCTTTGGAAAAGAATGAGAAACCGGTGATAGCCCTGTCAAATACGATGGGGAGCCTGATTGAGACAACGGCTCAGGAGCAAGATTTATCGGCGGGTGACCCAATCTTGTTGTCCACTGCTGATATGCTGCGTCGCTACCTGGAGCGCTCTCGGGAAGTGCTGATTAAGGACTATACCAGTGTCGGAGCCCGTCATTATCTCAGCGATCGAGAGCTAGGTCATGCGGGTGTGGCTGCCTATAAACGAGCTGTTCGCTTTATCGAGGGTGGGGACTGGGGCGAAAATCCCATTTCTCCCATTGACTATATTCGCTTCCGTTTAGAGCAGGCGGGCTATCGCACGGGAGAAATTACAGGGCGACGCCATCGAGTTGAATATGCATCTGATGGGGAATTACGCTATCAAATCCGCAGCAGCCATGAGGTGGCATCCGCAGGCAAGATCGAGGCTGTGAATGGATTCAACGCTGGTGAAATCAATGCACTGATTATCAACCGCTCAGGCTCAACGGGAATCAGTCTCCATGCCTCGGAGCGATTTGGAGATCAGCGGCCTCGCCGGATGATTATTGCCCAGCCAGATCTCAACATTGATGTGTTTATGCAGACCCTGGGCCGCATTCATCGCACCGGCCAAGTGGTTAAACCTGCTTTTACGCTGTTGATGGGTGACATCCCAGCAGAGAAACGGCCTGCGGCGGTGTTGCTCAAAAAGATGGCTTCCCTCAATGCGAATACAACGGCTGCGCGGGAAAGCGGCTTTCATTTGGGCCAGGTTACAGATTTCATGAATGCCTACGGTGACCAAGTGGCCGTGGAATTGATGGCAGCCCGACCTGATATTCACGAACGGTTGGGCCGACCGATGAAATACCTTAGCGACGATAGCGACTTTGAGAAAATAGACTTTAGCGGAGCCGTTGCGAAGATTACGGGCCGGATTCCGCTGCTCTCTCTCCAGCAACAGGAGCAGGTCTATCAACTGATTGAGCAGGAGTATTTGGAGCTGGTGGCACGGGAGGAAGCGATGGGGCAGAGCATCCTCAAAGCAGAGACTCTGGATTTGGATGCTAAGCCGCTGGCACGAATGGAGGTGATGCCAGGGGAAGCGGATGGTAATCCCTTTGCGGAGCCGACCCATCTAGAAGTGATGGATGTGAAGGCGTTGCGGAAGCCTATGACGACACTGGAGGTTGTGAATGCGGTGCGTGGCGCTGTGGAGTTGGAGGCGATCTCCAACCTTGATGGGCATCAACCCCAAGAGGTTCGTGAAATGGCTTTGCAACGAAATGAACAAGATATGGCGGAGGCGCTTTCATTCCTCCCCAGTTATAAAGCCACCTTTGAAGCCAATATTCGTACGCAAGCCCAAGTTCGAAAGCTTCCCGCAGAGCAGCGTGAGACCCTGATTCAGTCCCGTCTAGCTGTGCTGGAGAAGAAGCTTGATTCGCAGACGAATCATATCCAAACCACCCTGGAGCAGTTCCCCACAGGACAAACCGTGCGGCTGCAAAGCGAGCAGGATGGCGCGGTGTATTACGGGGTGGTGGAGCAGGTGATTCGTAAAGTGGCTGAGGGAGCCAACCCAGTCAATCCTGCGGCCTGGAAGTTGCAAATCCAGGTGGCAGATGCCATGGGTAAGTTACGAATGCCCCTTTCTAAGATCAATACCGCTTCCCCCACAGGGATTATTCTGCGGGCCCAGGCTACAGCAAGCTTTAGCCATAAGGAGATCTACAGCCTCTTCGATCAATGTCAGTCCCTGGCCCGTGAACAGCGCCAGATTTTCACTGGGAATGTCATTCGTGCGTTTTCGAGTCACAAAGGGAAACTGATCAATTTCACGGACCATCGGGGGCAGGTGCGCCAGGGGCTGCTGATGGCGAAGGAATTTGACATCACAGAAAATCTGGAGCAGCAGCCGGTGCTGATGCCTGATCCCTTGAAAGCGTTTGATTTTCTACAGCAGAATGGTCAGGAGGGGCCGACACGTCTCAAGAGTAATGATGAAAATTTGACGGTGCATTTCAACCGGAAAATTCTGTTTCTCAATACGCCGAAGGTCAAGGCGTTAGGAGGTCGTTATTACCTTGATGAGGATTTACTGGAGGCAGCCCAGGCTGAGTTCGTTTCCACAGGGCGGACGATGAAGTTGCGGGTAGAAGGGGAGCAAATTCCAGCGGTTTTGAGTTATCTCTACGACAATGGTAAACCGCTCTATGCCTTTGACCAGCGGGGACTGGCGCGGCAGATGCTGGGTTTGGAAACGCCTCAGTTGGTAGAGGTGGATGAGGTGATCGCCGAACCTCAGCCAGTGGCGCAAGTCAGCAGAGCTGATACAGGGTTGGGACGCTCGTCACCCCAAGAAGCCACAGCAAACACGCAGGATAAAGCACGACAACCTATCCCTCAAAAATTATCGATTGAGCATCAGCTTGAGTTTGAGCAGCCTGGGCTAAACGTGGATGCTGAGGCGATGGAAGTGGTGGCACCAGAAGCGATCGCCGTTCCAGAAAATCCTGCAGAAGCCCCCCCTGAAACAGCAGGCTACTCGCCTTGTCTTCAGGAGCTGCGGGACTGGCTTCAAGATGCCAGGATTAATGGGCGATCGCCTCGCTACATTGAGCGGATTAAGGCACTTTCTGTGGAGTTTTTAGCTGATTCACCTTTGGAACGGTTGTCGCCATCTCAACGCGACCCAGCGTTTCGCAACCCGACTTTCTCGTTGTCTGAGGCGGGGTGGCGGGCGATGTTACGCGATCGCGAACTATCAGAGCAGGTGCGATCGCCTCAACGTCATCAGCTCCTGGCTTGGTACAGCGCAGCCAAACAGCTCGGGCAATCAGCAGCTCAGCTGAAGCATATTCAGGATTTGGGACGGCAGCAGATTGCTGGGACTCGGGAGGCAGAGAAGCCAACAGGCGATCGCAACCCTAACTTCAACAATCCTAATTTCACTCTTAGTCGCATAGATCATATCTTCTTCCAGAAAACACTTGATCAAGCTATAAAAGTCAATCTCATAACGCCAAGATCTAGAGTTCAGCAGAAAGTTGCTTAGCAGAAGCTAAGCTTAAAAATTGGGCATTCTCAGGAATTTTTTGGAACGCAAGTACAGCGCTTCGACGCCTGGTGAAGTTCGGTCTGAGAACGCAGCGGCAGCAGTAGTCTTAAAGTCCAAGCTATCAAGAGTTACAGGGGGCTATGCGTGAGGCTGGGCAGGTTGGGAATTGCCCGTTCCAGGAGAAGGTGGCTCAGCTAGGGCAGCAGTTGGTGGTGGCTTTCCAGTTTGAGCAAGGACAACCAGGGAAGCCGGGGGTGGCTTATCAATCCGCTGATGTGCGGTTGATTTTTTTGGAGCGTAGTGGTGTTTATAAATCTCAGCAGCAAAGTGATACTCGAAATCAGGATGCTGGAGTTGGGCGCTAACTGGTTATGCAAGGCTAGAACGGATTCCAGCCTATGACTGTTTAATCAATTATTAACTGGTCAGTATATATACGATGTTTATTTTCCAGCTTTGAGATGAAAATTAGACAGGGGAGTATAGCCACCAGTATCGGTGATATCTCTTGTTTCTAGTCAGGCTCTATTCCAACATCACCGACAGATGCGATTCGCTATTCAATTCTCTTGTTCAGCTTTCTGCATGCCATTTGTCTTAGGTGTGCTTTCTCAAGAGCCTATTTATGCTCAACAGCAGCAACCAGGGTTATTTAGGAGCCCTGATCTGTTCGAGCAATTGCGAGATTCCCTAGAGCCAGAGCATCATACTCGTCTCCCGGATAGCCTATATATAGATTTTGGCAGCTCAAATGGCGATGATGCTTCCATAACTCCTATCGCATCTGAAGATCAAAAGCATCTACAGCGACAAGTCAGATCGTGTTCTTCTCCCAAGCTTCGAGACTGTCTTGAAGGTTCCATCACAACTTATTTCTCGCCTGCTGCTGCAACAGAATTAGAGCGGCATCGTTTGAAAGCTTACCCCATTACATTGTCTACCGAAGTTGAGGGGTATCTGATTCCTTCAGAGATTGGGCAATTAGGCCAAGCAACGGCATCTGTCATGTGGCGACAAGATGGACAGTATTACAGAATTCAATTTCCGGATTCGGAAAAGCAAAATATTTTGTATATGGCTCATTCTATGGCCAATGTGGAGCCTATCACTCAAGAATCCTTAGTCATTGAAGCTCAAAAATATCAGCGGTCTAGCACGATCTCCCAAGTCGCTTCTCCCCAGACTAATCAAGAGTATTGGATTCACTCTACTCCAAATAAATTGCCACTAGAGGCTTATAAAAGCTCCATTGAAAGTGTTGAAGATTTCCCTAAATCTCTAATTTCCTCAGATGAATCTATTGCGTCTAGATATCTAAAAGATGTTAAAGAACTAAGGATTTCTAATTCCGAATTTTTTGAGACAGTTGACCAGCTTAAGCGCTTCAATGCGTATATCCGCAATAATCCTGAGAAACAGATTCAACATCTGATTACGCATATTACTGAAGAGTATGTGAAACGTGGCTTTATCACTTCAGCAATAAGTAACGAAGAGAAAGATATTGAGCTGCAAGACGGCATGCTAGTACTGCAAGCTCGAGAAGGGGAAATTAATAACCTTAAGGTTTGCTGGATTAACGAGCGCAGCTTCAAGCGTGACTATGTTGTGGATCGTATCAAAGTCGGTATTGGCACTCCCCTCAACTACAACGACCTTGAAAATGCTCTCAGACTGCTTAAAGCAGACCCACGTTTTCAGAATGTTGAGGCAACGATTCGGGAGTCTGCATCTGAAAAAGAGGATGTTGCAATTAGTTCCTCTATAACCGAGTCTTGTGATAGTGAGGCACTACAGCATTCGTCGCCAACAGGGAGACGCTTTTCAGACCTGACAATTAAAGTTCAGGAAGCCAAATTAGCTGATCTAAGCTTTTCTGTAAATAATTATGCTCCGCCAAGCGTAGGCTCTCAGCGGTTAGAAGCCTCATTCCTAACTCGGACCTTATGGGGCAAAGAGCGAGATGGAGATGAGCTTCAGGCCAACGTTGCTCTGACTCGTAAACTCGGCATCAAAAACCTAGACCTCAGCTATCGTCGACCGTTCAACGCGATGCAGGGCACGCTGGAAGCCAGAGCTACTCTAGGTGAAACAAAAGTAGTTCAAGAGCCGTTTGATGAATTAGATATTCGTGGGACATCTCAGCGTTATGAACTGAATTTCCGCCAGCCGGTGATCCGCCGCTATGACGAAGAATTAGCTCTGACGACAGGGTTTACCTATCAATCTGGCCAAACGTTTCTGTTTGAGAACTTGCCTTCACCGTTTGGCTTTGGCCCTGATGAAGATGGCATTAGCCGGACGAGCACGTTCAAGTTTGGCCAGAGTTATGTCAAACGAGACCCAAAGGGGGCCTGGTCCTTAGGGTCA
>CALLAT010000036.1 GCA_938002085.1 uncultured Pseudanabaenaceae cyanobacterium | reverse complement strand
CGACTTGGGCTTGGCCTTTGACCAGCTCGGTGATGTGTTCGATGTGGATGGGGTTGAGGTTGGTGTCATCGACGATGACGTGCTTGCCGTTTTCTAATGCCTGCAAGATGATCTGGTCGCGCAGCTGGAGGATGAATTTTTCGTTGTTACGGGAGTGCTCTGAGGCGTGGGCCATTTCTCGCAGCAGGTCTTTGTTGACGCGGACCCACTGACCTTTTTTGCGCTTGAGTAGGTCGGTGGCGTAGGAGGATTTGCCGGAGGCGGGGAGGCCGCGTAGGATGATGATTTTTTTCATGGTGATTGTTTTTTTATGGGTTGGTTGAGGTCTAGGCAGTGAGCAGAAGCTGTTCTAGCTTTTTGGGGTTGAGGGCTTGGAGGGCAGCAGTTGCTGAGGGAACTTTGCCGGAGCGGAGGGCGAAGAGGATGCCGGAATAAGGAAGCGATCGCACCACAGCTGCAAAGTCTTTCTGATTGGCTATATCTCGGTTAGTTTGGAAATCGGTTTCAATCGCTTGAATCAACTCGCGGTAGGTCGCTTGAATGCGCTCATACTGCTCCCGCCATTCCGGGAAATAGGTGAGGAACTCGTCCCCCTCGTTTTGCACGACGACTTCCATCAGACGGCGTGGCGTAAACGAATCGCGTAGATGGCTGAGGGCGACGTACTGAGGCGATTTCACTTTGACTCGGCGGAACGCTGCATCACAAACAATGTAGCCTTCGGCAGCTTGAGGATCGAGGGTTTGGGCCGCCGTGAGAATGTCGTCCCAGTTGTTTAAGTCCACGGTGTTAACGCCGCTCCAGCCGCAGCGCTCTGCCCAGAGGTTGGGGTCCGCTTCTTGGTGGGTGATGCGGTTGCGGACGCCGTGGAGAACCAGCTGATTTTCTGGGTGTCTGACGACGACTCGGTTGTAGGGGGTCATCAGCTCAAAGCAAAAGCAGTAATCCTGAGCAGCAACTTCAGGTAAGGCTGCGTTCGGCAAGCAGTAGCCTAGCTCTTTCCAGACTTGCCAAAACAAGGATTGAAAGCTGAAGCCAAAGCCTCCCACATCTCCGCTAGCATCGGGCGTGCCGCTAGACTGAACTCGCCATTGACCTGCGTAGAAGTAGAGGGTCATGAGGGAGCCATCGAGTTTGTCGTAAACGCGGGCGCTGGACCAGTCGATGGTGGCAGCGTTAGGCTCGCCATAGTTGAAGAATTTATCGTAGGGGTAAGAGGCGATCGCCCAATCCTGGGCTTCGTCGAGAATGATGCCTCGGCACTGCTGCACTAGCGGTTCAGCGAAGGGAGATTCGCGCTGGGAGTATTTGAAGCAGACCAGATTGGGGAATTCGCTGTGGCGGTTGATTTTAATCTGGTAGCGCTGGCAGAGGGCATCGAGGCCCTGTTGGCGCAGAAAGGTTTGGAGGAGGAGGAGTTCTTTGCTGTTCATGCCCCCAATTTAGGAAGCAGCGCTACCCCCAAGCACGGAGCCGAATATCAGGCTCTAAGCCATACGGAGCTAGGGTTTTAAGTTAAGGGGAATACTAGACTTGAGGACTCCCCCTAACTTTGTTTCACCCTCGCCAAGCCATAGAACGACAGCGACATCACTCAAGCGCAGGTGCAAGGCTCGCTAAAATTGAGTCACTCTCCCAGGCTCTCTCGAATGGTTCAGTCCAGACCCGCTAGAAAGGTGCAGCTCAGCAAGCTCAGAGAAAAGTTTGGCCTCTGCCGCAGCGATGAGGCGTCTTTTTTCCCCGAGTGGGAGACAGATCTTCCGAGTTTGACGGCGGCAGAGCAAGAGCGGCTGGATCAGGTGCGCACCCACTACCTCTATCTGCTGGAATACCCGGTTCTAGAAAGCATTGTCAAAATGGTTGTGCTCTCACCAGTGCTGGAGCTGGCAGGGTTTTACAATCCACCGTTCCGCGTGGCAGGGGAGGTGGGGGTTCAGGTGACAGCGCTGGATGGGGATGAGGACATCCAGGGCAATATTGATGTCTTGGTCGTGCAACAGAAGCTCTAGGTAACGGTGATTGAGGCAAAAAATTCGGAGCTGTCGTTGACGAAGGCCTTGCCGCAAACTTTGGCCTATTTGTTGGCAGGGGCTGAGCAGCAGAAGCCTTTATTTGGGGCAATTCTGAACGGGACGGAGTTTATCTTCATCAAATTAATAGGTGGAGCTGAGCCCAAATACTCGCTGTCTAATACGTTTTCACTGTTGAATCGGGGCAATGATTTGCACCAGGTGGTGAGGATTTTGAGGCGGTTAGGGCATCTTGTGGTTGATTGACTGAGCTTGAGATGATCGTCCTATCTCAATATTCAGACGAATGACACAATAAAAAGCCATGGAAAACCCAACCCAATCTCTGAAGCAGGCGATTGAGAGCAACGACATCACGACTGTGGAACTGGCCATTCAGCATGGTGCCGCTCTGGATGGCATTGAGACTCCTGGCGACGAATCGCTGCTGATGCAGAGCCTTGAAAGCGGGCAATACGAAATCTCAAAACTCCTGATAGAACATGGAGCTGATGTCAGGTATGGCTTGTCAGAATATCCCCTGCATTTAGCAGCAGGCAAGGGCTACACCAACTTAGTCGAGAAAATTTTGGCTGCTGGTGAAGAGGCTGACGCTCTAGGAGAAGACCAGGTGACGCCTCTGATGTATGCCTGTAGCGGTGGGCATTTAGAAACGGAAAAGTGCTTACTAGAAGCTGGAGCATCTGCTGAAACTTGGAGCCAAGGAACATCTCCGTTGATTGCAGCCGCAGCCGCAGGCTCTAGTGAAATTGTCTCTTTACTGATGGAACGACAGCCCAGCTTAGCCTCGGATCTTGAACAGCTGGATGAAGCGATACGCAGTGCTCGGCGCGCCAAGGAGCTTGGAGCTGTGGAAGCGATGTTGCCCTACTTGGCGGTGGAACAACAGTCAGTTCATCAAGACTGGCTTGAACGAATGAAGCGGCGATCGCAAACCAGTTAGTTCGAGGATCAGGGAAAGAGGAGCTTCTAGATCAACATGCTCACTCCTCCCAAAAACAAAAAGCCCAGAGAACTGAGTGAGAGATAGTCCCAACAATCCACCTAAGATAGGTAAGGTTTTCAGGACCTACCCCCGCTTTTGTTTCTTCCAGCCTCCATGAAATCGACGATCGCCCAGCTCAAGTCCAGCTTCGAGACCGCCTTGGTCAAGGCTTTTGGTGAAGACCTAGCTGGGACAGACCCGATTCTGGTGCCCTCCAGCAATCCTAAGTTCGGCGACTTCCAGGCCAATGTGGCCATGTCCCTGGCCAAGAAGCTGAAGGATAAGCCTCGGTCGATTGCGGAGAAGATTGTCGAGAGCTTGGATGTGTCAGCGCTGTGCGAGGAACCAGCGATCGCGGGCCCTGGCTTCATTAACCTCAAGCTGAAGCCCACCTATATCGAAGAACAGCTCAAGACGATTCAAAGCAGCGATCGCCTCGGCATCGAACCTTCCGCCACGCCCCAAAAGGTCATCGTCGATTTCTCCAGCCCCAACATCGCCAAGGAAATGCATGTGGGGCATTTGCGCTCCACCATTATCGGCGATTCGATTTCGCGAGTGCTGGAATTCCAAGGCCATGACGTGCTGCGGCTCAACCATGTGGGGGATTGGGGCACGCAGTTCGGCATGTTGATTACCCACCTCAAAGACGTTTGCCCTGAAGCCCTGACCGATTCTGAGTCTGTCGATATCGGCGATTTGGTTGCCTTCTATAAGCAGGCCAAGAAGCGCTTTGATGAGGATGAGGAATTTAAGGAGACTTCGCGCCAGGCCGTTGTGGGCTTGCAGTCCGGCGATGCAGATTCGCTCAAGGCTTGGGGGGTGCTCTGTGAGCAGTCGCGCAAGGCGTTTCAGGAAATTTATGGCCTGCTGGATATTGAGCTGGAAGAGCGGGGTGAGTCATTTTATAACCCCTATCTAGGCAATGTCGTTGAGGGCCTGACCGAGCAAGGGCTGCTGGAAGAAAGCGATGGCGCGCAGGTCGTTTTCTTGGAAGGGTTTAAGAATAAGGAGGGCGATCGCCAACCCCTGATCGTCCAGAAATCCAATGGCGGCTTCAACTACGCCACGACTGATTTGGCTGCAATCCGCTACCGCACCGGGGAAGATGGCGCCAAGCGCATCATCTACATCACCGATGCAGGTCAAGCCAATCACTTCGCCCAGGTTTTCCAAGTCGCCGGTCGTGCTGACTGGATTCCTGAGGATGTGAGCCTGGAGCATGTGCCCTTCGGTGTAGTGCAAGGCGAGGATGGCAAAAAGTTTAAGACCCGCTCCGGCGAAACGGTGCGGCTCAAGGATCTGCTCGATGAAGCCGTGGTGCGGGCTCGCAAGGACATCGAACAGCGCATTGCCGATGACGAGCGCGATGAGACGGAAGAGTTTGTCAGCAGCGTGGCTCAGAAGGTGGGCCTAGGCGCGGTCAAGTACGCCGACCTCAGTCAGAACCGCACCAGCAACTACATCTTCAGCTTCGACAAGATGCTGGCGCTCCAAGGCAACACCGCGCCTTATATGCTCTACGCCTATGCGCGGGTGCGTAGTATCAGCCGCAAGGGCGGGATTGATTTTGAGGCGTTGGCCGGTCAGGATGTGGCACTGTCTCTGTCAGAAGAAACCGAATTTGCCCTAGCGAAGCATATTCTTCAGCTAGACGAAGTGCTGGATGCCGTGGAGCAGGAGCTGCTGCCCAATCGCCTCTGTCAGTATTTGTTTGAGCTGAGCCAGAAGTTTAATCAGTTCTATGAGCAGTGCTCGGTACTGAAGGCGGAGGAGCCTCAGCGGACTTCAAGATTAGTGCTGTGTGATCTGACAGCGCGATCGCTCCAGCTCGGTCTCTCTCTGCTGGGCATTGAAGTCCTCGATCGCATGTAAACCGACAACGTTATAGATAGGCGCAAGGCACTATGAAACAAGCTCTCCTTTCCAAAACGCTACTCATCGGAGCCTTGCTGACCGTTGGCTGTCAACCAACCGTAGAAACTGAGACTTCTGCCCCATCCATTAATCAAGCAGATCGCTCTCCCAGCGAAGGAAGCGCGATCGCCAACTCCCAGCCAGACACAACCACTGAACAAGCAGCGCTACCTGCTATCGCCACCCTAACCCGCGTCGAACAAGGCGATCTCCAGTGCTATCTCAGCTTCACCGATAGCCAAGGCCAAAGCTTCGACATTGGCGGCAGCTTCGACATTTGCACCGAGCAATACCTCAACCAAACCGTTCAGATCACCTACGAGCTAGGCAGCGTTAACGACTGCGAAAGTATTGAGCCCTGTGGCAAGAGCAAAGAAGTCACCTTGGTAACGCAGCTCAAGCCCCAAGACGCCCAAGCCATAACCTCCAATTCAGCAACGCCAACCGATAGCACCACCTATCGCAATGCGAACTGGACCGTAACCGTCAGCAATAGTGATTCCTGGTCCGGCATCAACGGCACGGGAGACTTTCGCTATCGCGGCTGCGATGCAAATGGCAACTGCCTAGAACTAACCGGCGGCACGGCGACCTGCCGTGATGGCAAATGTGTAACGGGCTGGCGCAATGGCAATTTCAGCTATGCCCTCATCTCTCAAATAACAGAGGATGCTGGAGACGGGAAAGTCCAGCTACTGGTTCGGGAAGGCGATAAAGCGATCGTAGATGAAACCCTGCAACTCCAATGAACAGCCCTGCAGAGCATAGATATTGGGCAGGAAATGTAGGTCAAGACTAAGCTCAGAGCCATTTGGAACCCTACAGAAGGGTAAGTCTAATCACAGATTGTGAAAACAGCCTAGAGACTCTTTCCCAAGGGGATTATTATGCCTAGAATCAGTAAATTAACTTTGGTATAACCAAAATCTATCGCTTTATTCGCGGTTGAGTGATTACTCGCATTTAGCGCGACGCCATGACCCGAGTGAGCCTTGGCTCAAGATTGACACATTTCCTTTAGTGAAACTCTGCTCCCATGACTTACTCCTCAGAAGATCAACTCAAGCGCCGTGAAGATGAAAAAGCCGCAGCGGCGGCCAAGCCCAAAGGCAAATCTCTAGAAGCTGATGAGTGGATTGCCATATTGGTTGCCTTTGGCGTCATTGGCACCATTTTCTTCTGGAGCCTACGACCCCAAACCGCAGCCAATGGTGGTGGCTGGCTTGGACGGGGTGATGCAGGTCTCGTAGGTGATGTGGGTTCGACAGATGGTGATGGTGAAGCGATTGCGATCGCACCCATCACCGGTGAAGGCACAGCGGATGCCGATGTTGATGCTGCTCCCGTAGCGGTTGCAGGCACTGGCGGCAAACTATCCTCTCCTTCTTCCAGCCTTGGCAATGCTATTGGTGGCAAAGACAGCAATATAAGCCTATTGCCTAGCAAAGGCAGCCTGGGTGCAGCTGCTGCAGGTGGCGCGATCGCTGCGGCTGGAGCAGCCTCTGGCACCGATGCGGCAGAAGCCCCCACAGAAGCAGCTGTAGCCACAGAAGCTTCTATCCCAACACCTGATGCCGAAACATCAATTCCTGAAGCGACAGCTCCTGAGACAGCAGCTCCTGAAGCAGAAGCCACAGCTCCATTGGCAGTTTCATCTGAAGCCCTAGACACCAGCGTGCCTGAGATCGCAGATGATTCTTGGGTCGCTCCGTTTGCCCGCTCTCTCACCGAAGCAGAGCGCTTTGGCGCTTTGCCCACGCCTGATGGTACTGGTGAGGAAGCAGCAGCCTTCGACATTGATGCTGCCGTCACCCGTGCCGAATTTGCAGCCCTCATCAACGAAGCTGAGCAAGCCAACGGTGATGCAGCGGCGGCGGCGGTCGAGTTTGCCGATATCGAAGAAACCTTCTGGGCAGCCCAAGGTATTGGTGGTGCCAGCAGCACTGGCTTCATGAGCGGCTATGCCACCGATAGCGGCTTGGCCTTCCGCCCCGGTGAGCCAATCCCCCGCTGGCAAATCTTTGTCACCCTCGCCAGTGGCTTAAACCTCGCTGCACCGGAGAATCCAGATGCAATTCTCAGCGGCTTCAACACCGAAGGTATCCCCGACTGGGCCAAGGCTCAGGTCGCTGCGACCCTAGCAGAAGGCCTCGTAGTGAATCCAAACAGCACTACAGATCTAGAAGCAACGCGCCCTGCAACCCGTGGGGAAGCCACCGCAATGCTCCAGCTCGTTCTCGAGCGCCAAGGCAAGGTTGAGCCTGTTGATTCCAGTGCTGTAGTCATCCAAGCCCAATAGAGCCCATCTAAAACGTATGGGCGTTTTCCCTCAAGTAGAAAACGCCCATTCAAAAGCCCCTTGGTTCATCTCCTGTCTACAGGCGAACCGAGGGGCTTTTAACGCAAGGCTTAGGAGTATGCGACCAACCTTCAAACGGCAGGAGCTAGCTCAATATCTCCAGAAGCAGCACTGGAAATCGCCTGCTGATAAATCGCTTGTAGATTAATTGCCAAGTCCTGACTCAAACGGCTTTCAACGATACGGACAGGCATAGTCCGCTTCGGCAAAATGCTCAAGCAATAAGACAGACGAGTTTGGGGGCGATCGCCCTCACTATCCAAGGCTTCCAATTTCCAGGAGCCCTTCATATGCTTGAAATCCCCTTCAACCATCGCAAAATGGATAGCACTGGGGTAATCCTCTTCCATATCCAGGACCACCCGAGCGGAGAAATTAACCTTCAAAATCTTCTGGGAACCAACCTGTTCCAAACGAACCTTGCCGTTTCCATCAGGATGAGGCAAACGACGGCTGACAGCCAAACTCGGGATAATATCCGCCAGGCAATCGTAGTTGGTTAGAATCCGCCAAACCGTCTCTGTGGCACAGGGGATTGTCACCGACGCGCACAAATCTCGCTGCCGTCCTTCCGCCGTCGTGGAAAGATCCACAGGGCAGGACAGAATGCCATCTTCGGCCTGAGCCGTCTCAAAATTTTCCGGTGACAAATCGGCCACGTTTGACATTTTCAGGTGCAGGTTACACGTCTTAAGATCTAACATAACCTCGCTCCCGGAGCTATACCAGGTTAGAAACGCATAACAACTCCAGCCAAACAATACGCCCAACCCGAGCAAGTACGTAAGCCGCAGCAGACTGCGCTGGGTCTTGTTCTTACTCGCTCAGTTTTACGAAGGGTCATCACGCCACATTTTCCAGAGAGTCTTCACCCTTTAGTAGCTCTCCTAAAAGATCAGTTACAACAGTTAGAGTCCAGCCTGCCAAATGCGTTGTAAGCTCTACTCCCTACTGACCTAAAACCCTCACAAATAGGGAGATTAGCCTGAAATGACTCCCAAACCGCCACAACTCTGGAGGTTTAGTTCACCGAAACTCCGGGCATAATTAGGGGGTACGACATCAGTTAAGGGTTTAGGCAACATATTGTCTTCCCCGTCGTCACGACAATGTCTGGGTCCAAGGGTTTACCAAAGTCATGGGGTCTCTCGTAGGTCTCTTATTGCGCCGCCGCCAAGAATAGGATTCGCCCGTGGAAACCGCTGTTGCATTTGAATATTGCAATCCCAGATCGCTGCTTGATGCAGCGGATTTGAGTAGTAGCTATGTGCGCATTAGCGATCGCGCCATTACCTGGCACCTTTATTTTGGAGAAGGACAGCTCATTTACGCCAGCAACACCGCTGATCCTTTCGAGCGATTGGAGCGATATCTCAGAGGCCTGGCAGACATTGTCCCAGGCATCACCAAAGAGGTCCGCAACGATATGCGGGGTCGCTTTGGAGACGAAGCAGACTACCGTTCCCAATACAACGCCACCGGACTTTGTGGCGACTATGCCGCCCTATCCTGGGCCGTCAGTGAGCTCTACGTAGACTCCATCACTGCTGGAACCCTAGCCAGCAAAATCACAGCAGAAGTGATGGAAGGCTATATTCAACTCCCCGAAGCTAACTATCAAGTGGAGCGGCGCTCCCTGACAAATCTTCCAGTATTTTGCCGCCTGAACCTAGGTCCCTTTCTTCAGCGCGTAGAAGAGCGCCTCAAGGTCTGGCGAAGCCTGGGGCCCCATCTGCTATCGCCTTATCAGCGTCCATACCTGGCGAGCAAGAGCATGGCTCTCACTCGTCTCAAGGAACGCCGAGTCAAGCAACTCAGCAAGCTCCTCGTCGGATTCAACTTTCGCCAGCTCGGCACCATCGTTGGCCAGGATGAATTGCTGTTTGCCCAGCGCCTTTATCCCCTCATGGCGGATCGGATCATTCTGCTACGCCAGCCTTTAAGCCCCTTCGACAAGCTTCCATATCCCAATCATGACAGTCCCGACAGCTCCTTAAGAACAGGAGACCAGGGCTATCAGGATCCCTTCGAGGCAGAGAACGACGACCAACCAGAACACACTGCGATTCAGATTGGTCCTTTGGCCTCAGCAGAGCCTTCGGAAGATACTCTGGGCATTGATAGCACCACCACCGCAACTTGGCGGTTGGCCTGTGTTGATCCAGGCGAAATTCTGGTGAATGCCATTAGTCCGCTGATTGCGGATGCTGAAATTTCGATTGAGCAGCACCAAGATCCCACCCAAGCCTTATCAGCCTTTACCACCAACCCACCAGACTTGGTTTTTCTCCAAGCCCACATGCCCGTGGTCGATGGCTACGAGCTGTGCACGCTGATGCGCAAATCTCCCCTCTTAAAAAATACGCCAATTATTTTAGTCACGTCTAAGAAAGGACTATTTGACGGTGCCCGTATCAAGATGGCTGGAGCAACTGATACCCTAGCCAGCCCCTATAGTGCAAAAGATTTATTAGCGCTCATTTTCCGACATCTAAGCAATTAGATTTATTATCGAAATAATCCATCGCCAGTCTTTGACGATGGATTATTTCGGTATACAGTGACCCAGCAAAACTTCCTTCAATTCAGCCAAATTCAAAATTGAAAAAGCATCAACTTTGAATGAATCTTTCTTTCGAAAATCCCACCCAGAGAGCACATTGCATCGATCAATACAAACAGCCTCTGCCTATCGAAAGGAATGCTACGTGGAACTACGAGTCGTCCTAAATTCAGCCAAACACCTGAGAATCACCACCAAACAGTTCAGCACAATGATATAGATCTTGGTCTAAATAAGGGAATCTTAAAATTAAGCATTGACCAATAAACTTCTAAAGCAACTTACTTGCCAGGGGTTGTGAAAGAAGTTTAGAAACCCAGAAAAATACAGCAAACTCTTGACAGAGTCTGAGAAGGTTCTGCCAAGCTTACGTTGGTATTTTCAATTATTAATAGAGTCAGGTTTTCACTTGCGGAGCAGGGTGCAACAAACGCTCCAGTGCAAGGATTACCTTTAATGCAGGAAACCTGTATCGCCCCAACCCATTGCTCTCCTGCAGAGCTAGTCGACCAACTCGCCACGCTGACAAGCGGCTGTTTACATGTAGCAGATTCCACTCTTGAGTGGTTCATCTACGTCCAACGGGGCCAGCTTGTTTATGCCACCAATAATGCAGACCCCTTTGAGCGCCTAGAACGCTACCTCAAAGGCTTGCCTCAAATGTCTGACCTGTCCAACAGTGATCTGCGGACCCAGGTTAGACAGATGGAGCAGGAAACTCCACCGGAAAATTTCACAGCGGACTATCAAGCCTTACGCTGGCTGATTGACCAGGGACACTGCGATGGTGCTTCTCTTTCCAACCTAGCGAGCAAAATGTCCGCCGAGGTTTTGGAAAGTTATCTACTTCTGCCCGAAGGGGATTACGAAGTACACACCCGTTCCATGGGAGAGCTCCCTAGCATTTGTCAGCTCGAGCTGGAATCGCTCTGGCCCCGCATGTGGGAACGGCTGGACCAGTGGAATGCGATGGCCCCGCGGATTAACTCCCCCTATCAGCGTCCCTATCTCATTGGGGAAGAGCGAGCCCGCCAAAAGCTATCTCCCAAGATGGCTGATAAGCTCTCTCGCTTACTACTGGGGTTCAATTTTCGCCAGCTCGCCATGCTACTGCAGCAGGATGAGCTCGCGCTGTGTAGACGTTTTGCGCCTCTAATCAACGAAGGCATCATCGTACTCCGGGAGCCTCTCAGCCCCCATGATCGATTGCCCCGCCTCAGTCAGGCCTATATCAAAACCTCCGAGCCCAGCGCTCCATTCTCCAGTGGAGGTCCCCGTTCAGGGCCGCTCAGCAGCAGCCCCTCAGCGGACAGCAGCTTTCTCAATGTGGATGGTGACAGCAGTCAACAGCGCACTTGGAAAATTGTCTGCATCGACGATAGTCCAACAGTACTGAGAGAAATTCAACGATTTCTCCAGCAAGAGATCTTCGAGATCACGATGATTGATGACTCTCAAAAAGCATTGATGAAAATCATCTCGATCAAGCCAGATCTAATCCTACTGGATGCCAGCATGCCGGCATTAGATGGTTATCAGGTCTGTACGATGATTCGAAAATCATCTTTGCTGAAGCATATTCCAGTCGTAATGGTAACTGGTAACAAGGGCCTTCTAGACCGAGCCCGAGCCAAAATGGCAGGTACAACAGACTACCTGACAAAACCCTTCACTCAGAAAGATTTGCTGCAAATAGTGTTGCGCTATCTGAGTGACTAAATTGCTCCAATTCAATTCCTAGAGATTGGATGAATGAGGCAGGTTATCGCATGGTTTTTGTTGCAAAAGCCATCCAATAGCTTGCCCTAGGTCCTAGGTCAGCGTGCTTTTATCTCCCTCATCTTTGCCAGCCTGTGCTGGGATCGGCTTGCTTCTATAAAGGCTCGCTATCCCCACAGTTCAGACTTAAATCCGATCAACCATGGCTACTATTCTCCTTGTCGAAGACACCGCTTCCGAACGCGAACTCATGACTGGTTACCTCAAAGAAGCAGGTCACCTCGTCATTGATGCCAGCAATGGCAATGAAGCATTGCAAAAACTAGAATCTGCATCACCAGATCTGGTCGTAACTGATTTGGTGATGCCAGGCATGAGCGGACTGGAATTGTGCCGAACTCTGAAGAAAAACCCTAAAACAAAAACCTTGCCGATTATTGCCTGTACTTCTAAAAACCAAGAGCTCGATCGCCTTTGGGGTATGAAGCAAGGCATCAACGTCTACATCACCAAGCCCTATAGCAAGGAAGAGATCGTCAACGCGGTAACTTTCGTCGTGGGGTAAAGGACCATGGCGAATTCTACGACAAATGAACTGACCTCCGATACTCCAGAAAACAGCTTGGAGGAGACAGCTTGGGATGGCGATGGAGCAGAGATAGCGGAGTCCGCTTCCTACGGGATCTCCGCTCCCATCTCGGGCGACAACGCAGCCGAAGTCACTGGCACAAACAAAGCTGGAGAAATCACCGTTAGCGAAACAGTTGCACTCGCGACCGAGATCGCCTTAGCCTCCATTCCCCAAATCACCCCCCAGGGTGAAGGAAACGCCAAGGCCATAGGCAATCCCCATATTCGTCTGCGCTTGGATGACAACCATTTAGCCGCCGTCAACACGGATCAGGCTCAAGAGGTATTGGTCATTCCGCAACAGCGTTTGGCAGTCATGCCCAACATGCCCACGCCGGTCATGGGACTCCTCAATCACCGCAGTCGCATCTTCTGGGTCATCGACTTGCCTGAGCTGTTTGGCCTGACACCGCTTGATCCGCGATCGCCCGAATATCATTTGGCCATTCTGCGGGTCAACAACAAGTCCATCGGCCTAGCGGTTCAAGAGGTTCAAGGCGTGGCTCGTTTTTCCACAGAAGTGATTCAATCCGCCATTGATAACGAACTTTCCCCAGGATTAATTCCTTACCTCAAGGGCTGTATTCCCCAAGAAAGTGAAATGCTCCTCGTTCTAGACGCAGTCGCTATTTCAAGCTATAGCGGCTATCGAGCATAGCTCTGTTTTGCACAGACTTTCCCCCAGGTTTTGCACAGCTATCTCTATTTTTTCCACAGTTTTCCACAGATTGTGGAAAAACTCTGTGGACAAGATGCGCTTAGCTCTTGAGCCAGCTGTAGATTTAGCCCGCTTCAATGACATCTCCTCACTGCACTCTTGCCCTGGATCAATACCAGTCCATTGCTTGAGACGATGCCCAGCCTCAATCATTTACGCGGTCGTATTGCCCAGTCGACGGTCTGATAAGCAGCCTCACTTGGCACCCTGCAGACTCAGTGATTCTGGGTTGGATAAAGCTCCGTTTTGCATTTGCCCATTTTTCTTTGCCAGTTACCCCAGCTAAGGTTTTACGACATGGTTAGCCCCAACGAAGCCCGCCCAGAGATCACTACAGAGATTGAGGCAAACATTCCAGAGTTAGACAGCCTAACGCCACACCCTGAAGAGTTCCAGGCGATCGCCTTGGAAGTCGTTCACAACCTGGAACAAGCTTCTCCTGCCAACCAAGCCGCTCCAGTGACCTCACAAAAATCTTCAACCGCACCTCGCAAAGGAACCTTGAAACAGCTGGGTCTTAAAGGCAAAGCAACTTTGACGGCCATTCTCCTCGCAACGCTACCGACCTTAACCCTCGGCAGCTTGGCCTACAGCATTAGCTCCACAGCGCTAGAGCAAAAACTCACTGCTGCATCCCTAACCCGTGCCAGTGGAATGGCCGAGCGTACCAATGCCTTTATGTTTGAACGTTACGGCGATATTCAGGTGTTGTCCCGTTCCCCCTTCCTCGCCAATCCCAATGTGCGGGTCAGTATGAGCCTCGCGGAAAAGCAGGAACAACTAGAGTTCTACCGTCAACAATCCGGTGTCTACTCCAGCATTGCAGCCTTCGATCTCGAAGGGGATGTGATCGCCCAATCCACCGAGGGCAAAGTTCTTTCAAACCACGCAGACCGCGATTATATTCAAGCGGTTCTTGAAACCCAAAAGCCTTACATTAGCCAACCCAAGGTCTCCCAAACCACGGGCGAAGTTGCGGTGTACCTAGCAGCTCCCATCTTCAACAGCGAGACCGGTGACATGATTGGCGTGGTCAGAAGCCGCATGCCCACGAGTGCTCTCGCTCCTATCCTCCAAAGCTTTGATGCCAACGGCGAACAGTCTTACATCGTCGATGCAAACGGCCTCATTATTGAAGCACTCAACAAAGAGCAAGTCGGTGTTCCACTAACTGATGACTTTGGCGAACTGGATACATTATGGGACTCTCGCGAAGCGGGTAACGTCTCGACCATAAACCAAAATAATGGTCAGGCTCAGCTGGCCAGTTTTTCCCCTTTCTCATCCCGCGTTGATCTCCCAGACTTAAAGTGGTCTGCCATGATCAGCACCGATAGAGAGATCATCTTTGCCTCCCAAAAGCAGTTGCTCATCACCCTGCTATTTGGCACAGCGGCAGTCACAGGTATCGTGAGCCTGATTGCTGTTTATCTCGCCAGCCAAGCGACTAAACCTGTACTACAGGCAGCCAAGGTGGTGGAGCAGATCGGTCTCGGCCAATTAGATGCTCGCTTGCATGTGGCTAACGGGGGCGATGAACTGGTTCTGCTGGGGCAAAACATCAATCAAATGGGTGACCAGCTTCAGAGCATCTTGACCGAGCAGGAATCTGATGCACGTTTGGAAGCGACGCTAGCCGAGATCGGTCGCTTAAAAAGCACTGACGAGTTGGCAATTCCCCTGGGGCAAATCCTCCAGGAAATTCAACAACAGATGGGCGGCGATCGCGTCACATTTGCCCGGATGACAGGCCCCAACGGCAGTAGGACCATCCTAGCCGAAGCGGCAAAATCTCATTTACCCAGCAGCCTGGGCCAATCCCTAGCAGCCTTCTCTGACGAGCAATTTTCTCGCTTCCAGGACGAACAAGCCACCCAAGCCTACCCTCGGCTCAGTGAAGCAGATTTCCCAGCAGAGCTCCAACAGCAACTCCAGTCTCTCCAGGTGGAATCCCTTCTTTATGCCCCCGTCATCGTTAACCACGATTGCTACGGCTGGCTCAGCCTCCAAGCCTGCGACCCAGACAGGACATGGACTGACAACGACATTAATCAACTCACTCAGCTGGCCAACCGCCTCGGTATCGCGCTGACCTCAGTCGAAAGCTTTCTCCAAACCCAAGCCCAAATCCGCGAAGCCCAAACCAAAAACGCAAACCTCCAGCGGGAATTGATGGGACTACTATCTGACGTCGAAGGCGCCAGCAGCGGTGACCTCACCGTTCGCGCTCAAATCACCGATGGTGAGATTGGCATTGTGGCAGACTTTTTCAATGCCATTGTGGAAAACCTGCGTGACGTTGTCACCCAAGTGAAACAGGCATCAAGCCAGGTCCATGATTCTGTTAACACCGATGGGCAATCCATTCGCCAGTTGTCCCAGGACGCCACTGAACAGGCGACTCAAATAAACATCACCCTGGCCTCCATTGAGGAGATGACCAGTACCCTCCAAAAAGTCGCCCAGCAAGCCACCGAAGCGGCCCAAGCTTCCCAAGCTGCTGAGGCCACGGCCAAAGCGGGGGGTGAGGCCATGGAAAGCACGGTAAGCAGTATTTCCCAGGTCCGCCAAACTGTTGCAGATACAGCCAAACAGGTGAAGCGCCTGGGCGAATCTTCTCAACAGATTTCTAAGGTGGTTGAGCTGATTAACCAAATTGCCTTGAAGACGAATCTCCTAGCGGTTAACGCCGGTATTGAGGCTGCCCGGGCGGGCGAAGAAGGCCGAGGCTTTGCCGTCGTAGCCGAGGAAGTAGGTGCCTTGGCAGCCCAGTCGGCCCTTGCGACCAAGGAAATTGAGCACATTATTGCGGCCATTCAGACGGAAACAAGCAACGTTGTAGCTGCGATGGAAACCAGCACCAGCCAGGTGGTCGAAGGGACGCGCTCTGTAGAAGAGGCCAAAAAGAGTCTGGAGCAAATCCTGACAGTGTCTCGCGAAGTTAACGGAGCTTTCCAGCGGATTTCGAACGAAACGACAACCCAGGCCAACGTGTCCGAGCAGGTGAAGCAAATGATGGCTCACGTCGCCCAAGTCTCCACGGAGACCTCCCATGCTTCCCGCGATATCTCGGATTCTTTGCAAGCTACGGCAGAAATCACCGAGGAAATGCAACGTTCGGTGAATGCCTTCACCGTGGAGAGCGCCAACTAGTTCATGGTTTCGAAACTCTAGTCGCCAGATCGTCCACCACGACAACAGACAATCTGGCCCTGGGTTCCCAGTGGCGATAGGAGGAGGCGATCGCTTCCTCCCGTCCCATCCCCATCTTCGTCAACCCCGTTTTAGGATTCCAGATTCAGATGTCGGACCAAATGTCAGACCAAGTTTCAGACCAGGAATGGCTAGTGCGCCTCCAGTTCCTGGAGGAAGCCCAGGAATATCTGGACACCATCGAGTCAGCCTTACTCGGACTGGGTCAGCAAAAACTGCCCCGCGAAGCCCTGGATGGGATTCTGCGGGCCGCCCACTCCATCAAGGGGGGCGCGGCATTAATGGGGTTCCATGAACTCAGTCAAGTGGCCCACCGCTTGGAAGACTTCTTCAAAGTTCTTCAAGGGGGGCGCTATGAGGCTGAAGGCGAACTCGAACGCCTCTTTCTCAACGCGGTGGATAAAATGCGGCAGATGCTGGAGCGCTGCCGGGAACGTTCAGCCATTGATGAACCTTGGCTCCAAGAGAACACCCAGCCATTGCTGGATCAACTCTATGATCGCCTCGGTGACCCCACAGCCGCTGACGAACAAGCCACCCTCGCTGCGGATGCAGGCGGCGACATGGGCGTCATGCTGTTCGAAAGTGAAATTGGTCCCTGCTTAGATCGCCTCGAAGGGGCCATGCAAGACCCAGACATTCCCCTGCTACGCCAGGAGTTTCTCATCGCCTGTGCCGAGATGGGTAGCTTGGGTGAAATGCTGGACCTAGTTCAGTTTGCCGCCCTGTGTCATCACGGTTTACAGCTCTGCACGGACTGCACCGACGAACATCTCGTTGAGGTTTGCCAGGCCGTACTCAAGCCCCTTCGACGCAGCCACGGCCTTGTTCTGGTGGACCAAGCCGATTTCATTCCGGACACAGTCCCCCTTCCCAAAGCCCTGCAAGCTGCCATGGCTTCTAGTCCCGCAGCAGCTCAGCCAGATCAAGATGCTGATACAACCTTTGTAGCAGAATGCGAAGCTGAATCTTCAGCGACGGCTTCTTTAGAGAGCCAAGCTCCCCTTGATGATGTCGAGGAGACTGCGGGGAAGCTCACCGGCACCTCAGACTTTACGGAACTCGCTGATTGCTTAAATGCTGCGGGAGCCTTGGACAACACCATAGACTTAGGGGGAATCTTCAGCCTCAATCCCCAAGATGCTTTAGCTGAAGAAAACAGCCCCCAAGACAGCTTGGTCGAGGAAGACGCGGCAGATATCACCCAAGACACTTGGGTTGAGGCTGTTAGCAGCTCGATCGAACAGCCTGAATATCCAGCAGAGCAAACCCCGTCAAGGAACCAGGAGCCTGAGCTTCACCTAGCGGCTGAAAGCAGCTTCGATAAATCTGGGCTAAGCGAGGTGGAGCAAAATCCCGAAGGTTGGGCGGTAGAAGCGATCGAGATCGCTGATGATCCAGTCCTAGACAGCCTCTTCGAGGGCATGACCCCCGAGGATTTCTCCCTAGAAGAACTTGCCTTGGATGTTGCAACGGCGGACGACATCACTCCGTTCCCAACTGCTGAAGCAGAAACAGAGAGTCCTCCCCTCACTGAAGCCTCTGAAATTAGCGCAGAACAAGGCCCAAGCGTTACCGCAACCAGCAAACTAGACCCATCGCTCCAGTTCATTGAGGATTGGTCTAGCTCCAGCATTGAGTCTTCTATTGTTATTCCATCAGAGACCCCGACACCTTTCACCCAGCCCTTAGAAACCCAGCAACCCACAGGGCTAGAAGCAGAAGCGTTAGTCAGTCAGTTTCTCCATGACGAAGCCTTTGACCTAGAGGAACTTGCAGAGTTCACCAATCTGGAGCCAGAGACGGGAGTAGAACCCACGATCGAAAGTTCAGGTAGCAGCAACGCCCAGGCTAAAGCGATCGCAATCCAAGCAGAGCAGCTCACCTCAGAAATGCTCCGAGAGTCAGAACCTGAGCCCATCGCTAAATCGAACAAAGACACCAGTATTCGCGTCTCTGTGCGCAAGCTAGAACGCCTGGGTGAACTCCTCGGCGAACTCACCACCGAGCGCAACGGACTCGGTCTACAGCTGGGCTATCTCGGCAATTTGTTTACCTTACTCAACCAACGCGTTAAGTCGTTGGACAGCGCCAACAACATCCTGCGCCAGTCCTATGATCGCGGGGCCACCCAGCAACTGGTCAGCCAACCCCAGTCAGCCTCGGCCCACAGCGATGCTGCACAAACCTCCGCCCCCCAGACCACACAGTCCACGGCCAACGGCTTCGACCTGCTGGAAATGGATCAGTACAGCGAACTGCACCTTGTCTCCCAAGAAATTATTGAAAGCGTGGTGCAAATCCAGGAAGTCACCAGCGATATTGAGCTGGCCCTCGGTGAGACCGAAACGGTGTCCCGTGGACTCAATCGCACAGCCCAACAACTCCAAGTGGGCATGAACCAAATGCGAATGCGCCCCCTCTCGGCCATCACAGATCGCTTCCCCCGTCTGCTACGGGAACTCTCCATGGCCCATGACAAGCAAGTGGAGCTCCAGGTTCGAGGTGGCGGCACCTTAATTGAGCGCACCATCGTGGAAGCGCTTCAAGATCCTCTCATGCACCTGCTGCGCAACTGCTTTGACCATGGCATCGAAGATGCTGAGACTCGCCTTGCCCAAGGCAAATCCCCCCAGGGCAATATCGAAATTGGCGCGAGCTACCGTGGCAACCAAGTGGCCATCACCATCGGAGATGACGGCGCAGGCATCAACCTGGAGAAGATTCGCAGCAAAGTCCTCACCATGGGCCTCACTCCAGCGGAAATCGAAGCCTCTGGCGACAAAGAGCTGGTCAATCTCATCTTTGAACCGGGCTTTAGTACCGCAGAAAAAGTCACAAACCTCTCCGGTCGAGGCGTAGGCATGGATGTGGTGCGCAGCAACCTACGCGAAATACAGGGGGATATCACCGTAGCAACCAGCGCGGGCCAAGGCAGCACCTTCACCCTCACCGTGCCCCTCTCCCTCTCGGTGACGCGAGTGCTGATTGTGGAATGCCAAGGCATGCTCATGGCGTTTCCCGCCAACATCGTGGAAGAGATGCTGTTGCTAGACCAACAGAACATTGTTCAGGCTGCCGAGCAAAACCTGCTGGCATGGCAAGGCTACACCGTTCCCCTCCTGCACCTGCAGGACTGGCTCCACTTTGTCCGTCCCTTGATTAAGTTGGAAACCGAAAGCACGCCCATCATTGATCAAAGCTCAGCCCTGATCGTCACCCATGGAGATGAGCCCTACGCCATCGAATGCGATCGCTATTGGGGAGAGCAGGAAGTCACAACCCGTACCGTAGAAGGCAACATCAATCTGCCCCAAGGTTTCTCGGGCTGCGTGGTTCTGGGCGATGGCCGCGTCGTTCCCCTAGTCGAAATGGCAAAACTCATGAACTGGGTTCTGCGGGATGCCCAACGTCAAGACGTGAATGAGCAACGCCTAGCGCTCCCCGTGGCCATGAGCAACAAACGCACCGTGCTCGTGATTGACGACTCCATCAACGTGCGGCGCTTCCTCAGCATCACCTTGGAAAAGGCAGGCTATCACGTGGAACAGGCCAAGGATGGCCAAGATGCGATCGAAAAACTCCAGGAGGGCATCGCAGTCGACGTCATCATGAGCGATGTGGAAATGCCTCGTCTGGATGGCTTTGGTTTCCTCGCCCAGGTCAAGAGCATTGAAAACTGCGAAGACATTCCCGTTGTGATGCTCACCTCCCGCAGCGGAGACAAACATCGTCAGTTGGCCATGAGTCTGGGCGCAGCGGACTACTTCTCCAAGCCGTTCAAACAGAATGAACTGCTACAAACCTTGAAACAGTTAATCGACCTATCTACACCATCAGATCACCACTCTCTCGCCTTGTCGGAGTTGGCAGCGGTTTAACCCCTTGGCCCTAAGCATTTCGTAGGACGAGACCCTTTTGTCCCTAGCAATTCCATTCACCTCCTGATTCCATCCCATGGCCACCCGCGCTGCTCGCCTACCCCGCCTCAACGATCGCAAGGTCGAGGCCCAACAACAGCTGATCACGTTCGAGATTAGCGGCACCGGCTTCCTCATGCCCATCGAAGCCGTTCACCGAGCCATCGTCTTTGACCACAACTGCGATCCCCTCCGGTACATCAACTTTGAGCGAGATATCCTGCCCGTCGTTTCCGCCGACCAGCAAATCCTCAACCGTCCCGAAGACAATGCCCCCAGCGCAGGGCAATCCTCCCAGCAGCAAATAGCCCTCATCATCGAAGCCCTCTCCGGCTCTGCTGCCGACCTAGAGCATCGCATCGTTCTGCCCATTGACTCTCCCCCGTCGCTCTGTCGCATGGCGGATAGCGATCTCTTACCCCTGCCTAAAACCTACGAGGTGAAATGCGTAGACGGCATGACTAAGACAACGGCAGACCAGCCGCTACAGTTCTTGCTCAACCCCAACAAACTGGTCGAAAGCCAGGCCAATGCTCAACTCAGCCCCCAACAACTGGCCTCCCTCATGACCTCAGAGGACATGGCGATCGCTGAGCCCCTGGGATTTTAGCGATCGCCATGCAATCTCTAGGTCTGCCGGAAATAAAACGGGGCTGAAGGTAAGCCCCTGCTGCATTCAGAACCTTAAAAGAACGTCCCCTTAACGCCATAGGGATCCCCTGCTCTAAGCTGTCGATACCGCAAGACTAGCCCCAAGGTAATTTGCTTCATCACCCAGTACAGCACTGTGATGATCGCAAAAGTAATAAACGTCACCAGCACAGGCCGCTTAGCGGTGAGGGTATCGAGAACGCGGTAGAGCACCGCCGTCGGATCTTGGACGAGATCCCAGCTGTTGAGGCGATCGAAGCGACCCAGATAAATCCCCACAGCGCAGAGCGCATGGGTTATCAATTCTGCTAAGTTGACCCAGCGAGCGGCTCCCTGGCGCACCAAGTAATGCTGCTGATTAATTAACGCCAGCACATAGGCCTGGAAGCCCCCGACGATCGCGACAAAGTGCATCGGCAACACCAGCAACACAACTACCCAAATGGAATAGCCATAGTTTGTGGAGTTCACAAAGTGGATCACATCCGTCAGGAGATAGGGCGCATTGGGCAAAAACGCCATGTAAGCCAGAAAAATGGGCCACCAGAACAGCGATCGCTTATTGCCCGCCTGACGACGAAATAGCCAGAAACTGAGCACCAACGGAATCAATGCCAAAAACAAGTTCCACGAGATCCAGCGGCTATCTGCCAAGTTGCACAGGGGCGGAATCACCTTGCAAGAGCCCCGTTCAACAAAATTACGCAACCCTCGGGCGCTAATGGCTAGGGGCAAATGAGCTTGGGAAAAACCATTCACAAGCGTCCACATCGCAGGCAGGAAATAGGTCACAGCAGTAGCCAGTTCAAATTCATTCCAAGCACCCTAAGGCCAGCCCTACAATAGAAATCCCCAGTTTTCCGGAAAATAGCTTAGCCCCCAAGAGGACAGAGGCGTCTTCAAATGGAGTGCCAGACTGCATCATTGCAGCCCAACTGTAAGCCACACATCGAATCTGACGCGACTGCAGCTCTCCAAGCCACTTTCCCCAGGAATGCTTTGCTTCATAGATGACTCACAGAACGTGAAAGTTTCCCCTTGGGGCAGTTTTATTCACAACCTTCCCATCCCCCAGGTCCGATGAATTATTGAAGCGATCGCCGGTCCAGAGCAATGTTCCAAAGGAAAACCCCGGCAGTCACGCCAGGGCAAAGTTCTAGTATGTCGAAGGTATTAATTTCAGATTACCCAAGCTTGATTGCCAAAGTATTCAGCTATTTCACGGGAATCTGGTTCCCTCAGCCATCCGCGTTATGGCTCAAATCTCAGACGTATCAAAAACCACAACCCAGTACTCACAATATTTTTCAGCGGCAAAGAAGTTGCAAGTAGAACAAATTAGTCGCAATTACAGTTGTGTTCCCAGAGTGACTTGGATGTCTTGAGTGCCACGATCGCCTCTTCCATTGTCGAGACACAGCGAGGGATCTCCATATCTCCTGGGCTCGCCATCTGGGGATTGGCCCCCAGCATGGAATTGCTAGCCCAATCCACCAACCCCTTCCACATATCACCCACCATAATCAATGGCATATCTTGGTCCAGTTTTTTGACCTGCAAGAGCTGCCACACCATCAACGTTTCCAGCGCCGTACCAATACCACCAGGCACGACCACAAAGGCATTGGAAAGCAAAACGAAGTGATGTAGTCGGGAGAAGAAAGTTCGATGGTTATGCAACTGCTCCACAAAGGGATTGGCATGTTGCTCAAAATCTAAGTCAATGCGCAGCCCAATGGACTGGGTTTGATTATGGGGATCGGCATCTACACTGCCTTGGTTGGCTGCTTCCATCAGGCCAGGGCCACCTCCCGTAACAATGTCACAGCCCATGCGAGTCAGCTCACTGGCCAAACGTTGAACATCTTGATAAAGCGGATCCGTCGGCTGAAGCCGAGCTGAACCAAAGATCGTCACCCGATAGCGCTCGCAGGGAGGTGGTGGAATCTCACTCAGCTGATTAACGGCGTCCCACATTTGAAACATCGCCGCCTGGACCACTTCGTAGGTAGGCTCCGGTGTAGGCGGCACATTATCAGGGAACGACCGCACCGAAGGCTGTACAGCGGGATCAGAATTCGTTTGGCTCATACCTCCATATCAATCCCTCAAGTCCAGTTCCGTACTGCTTTACAACGGTTTCGTCACGAAGATTTATCAATCGCCATAGGTCTTGATTGTCTGACCATAGAGGCATTCACGTGATCCCTGGGTCAGACCCCGCACAGGTTAAATTGCACAATCCGGCAAAGGTGCGGCCCTTGCGTTAACATTTCTTTAATACGCTGGCAGCTGCGAATGAACCGGTAAATCGTATTGGCATTTCCGCAACTTTTATTAGCCCCTGCCCCCAATTTGAATTTTCAAACCTGAAGGCTGATTTTCCCAGCCTTATTGCTCCTAGGCTGCCCCCTGATGTTGCAGCTCAGTTTTCTATACCCCGTTCGTCTTGTTAGGAGAAAGAAATCATGGCCCTCTACGCAGAATTGCATCGTCACCTCGGCGGATCTGTTGTCCCACGCATTCTGTGGCGCTACTTCCAGCGCAATGAGCCGGGCCAGTCTGAACAGTTTGCAGATTACGCAGACTTCGAGGATTTCTACACCCGCCCGCGCAACACCCTCGATGAATATCTAGAGCTTCACACCATCGTTGAAAAGGTGCAAACGGCAGAAACCCTGCCCTATTTCATCTATCGCCTGTTACGAGGAGCCTATGTTTTCGAGAACTTGGCTTATCTAGAGCTGCGCTATAGCCCTTATTTGCGCACGCCAGAGGATTGGAGTCAGAGCGATCGCATCGACGCCACGGCCCAGATCATCCAAGTGGTGGGAGAAGCGAGTCAGAACCAGCCCTACCCCATCGTCAACAGCCAGATTCTCTGCATGCACTCGAAGCTACCCTTCGAGGTCAACAAGGCCATGATCGATCTGGCCGTCCAGTTCCCCCAGTACGTCTGCGGCGTCGATCTCGCAGGGGGCAACTTGGAATATAAAGAGCGCTTGCCCGAATTCGTTGAGCTGTATAAGTACGCCCTCGCCCGAGGTATCAACACCACCGGTCACCTGTTTGAAACCACCGACGGCTGCTTCCCCGAGCTATTGCCTTACCTCAAACGCGTCGGCCACGGTATCCAAATTCCCCTGCTCTATCCCGAGCTACTCAAAGATGTTGCCGCCCGTGGCCAATGCCTCGAGATCTGCCCCACCACTTATTTACAAACGGGAACGCTGGAGAGCCTGGATCAGCTCAAAGTCGTCTTTGACCGCTGCTTTGAAGCAGGTGTCGATCTGGCCATCTGCACCGACAACGCAGGCCTACATAACGTGCGCTTACCCTTCGAGTACGAAAACCTGCTCACCCACAACATCATTAACTTTGACCAGCTGCGGGCCTGCCAAGATGCAGCCTTCAAGCATGCCTTTGCCTGGAACCATAAAGCTAGACCCGAGACGATTTTGAATAGCGTGCTCCACCCAGAGCTTGGCATCGTGCCATCTCCTCTGGGCTAAAATCCCAGGATGCTCTGTAGATTGAGGGGACATGGATGCCATGTCCCCTCGTTGTCCTGTCAAATCTTCATTCCAAGCTGAATGTGCGGTCGCTATAGCCAAACTCAAGACAGCCAGACCCTCGCCCAAGCCTTTGACTTGCCCCAGGTCCCGGAGCTGCTGCCCCGCTACAACGTAGCCCCCGGTCAAGAGATTGCCGTCATCGGCAGAGCCAATGCCCAATCCCCGCGACAGCTCAAGCTGCTCCGCTGGGGCCTCATTCCCCACTGGGCCAAGGACCACCGCATCGACCACAAACTGATCAATGCTCGCTCAGAAACCGCAGCCACAAAACCCAGCTTTCGCGAAGCCCTCGCCAAACGGCGCTGCTTGATTCCCGCCGATGGCTTTTACGAGTGGAAAAAAACCGAAGCTGGCAAACAGCCCTTTTATTTTCAGATGGCAGACAAAAGCCCCTTCGCCTTTGCCGGACTGTGGGAGCGCTGGCGTAGCCCAAAGGGTGAAGTAATTACCTCCTGCACTATTCTCACCACCCCAGCAAACGCTCGACTGGCCCCCATCCACGATCGCATGCCGGTCATTCTCTCCCCTGCCCACTACGAGCAATGGCTGAACCCAGCAGTCACCGATCCTCAGCAGCTACAACCCTTAATGCAGCCCTACGATGCCGACCAAATGACTCACTACGCCGTCAGTCAACGAGTCAACAAGCCCGGCCAAGACGATCCCGACTGCCGAGCCCCGTTAGGTATGCACAAGTAGGTATGCACAAGTAGGTATGCACGAGACTTGAGAGAAAGTCACTCACCCCAGCGACAGGCGTAATCTGCCAACATTTACAGTTCACCTGTACGCATCACAGCCAATGCCAAGATCACGACTCAAACCGACAAATACAAAGCTGACCTTACAAACAAAACAATCTCTTCAACCAAACTTCTAGGAACTTTCAAGTCAGCCCTTCCAGAACTCAGTATGATTAGCGAGAGTTCACCTAGTCTCAGGACATGGCTGGCAATGACTTCGGTCACGCTAGCGACTCGTCAGGCAAAGCATCTACAAACATCGGTTAGCTTCTTTCCGACCGACCTTCCTCGCTGAAACATGGTCAAAAAGACAGTAAGCCGAGCCTTTCCTGGGTTTTACGTCCTGTGGCTTTGCAGCTTGAGCCCGGCTATGACCAACCGTGGCAAACGGGTGATGGTTCCCCAGAGCAGTCTGGGTCATCTAGCCCAGCACACCCAAGGAAGCGATCGCAAATAACCCCTATGGTACCGTCCTGGCTCCTCGACGAAGTGGCCCAAAAGCTCGAATCCCAGGCCGAGCGCCGACAGATTCACCAGCTGGCCTTTGCCACCCATCAACACCGTTGGCCCGAGGATCCAAATCTCCTGGATCTCTATCGTCTGCGGGATTTGGTTCAGGATCTGACCCGGAACTACCGTAGCTTCGAAGAACTCAAACAAGGTCTACGTCGCGCCCTCAGCCAAGCCCCAGAAAGCAAAGCCTTTATCCCCGCTGCCCGAACCCTGCTCAAGGTTGCTCGCCAGGCTTACCAAGGCGACGGCAGTGCAGTCGCTCTCCCCTCAGAGGCATCTTTAGACGGTTTCAACCCCAGCGACCCCGCTGCCCAGCGTCTCTCTCCCTTCGAGACGCGAGCGAGCGATGCCACGAGCCATCCGTTCCCCCCCCTGCCCTACGACGAAATTGCGGCAACCCTGGAGCAATCTCCCAGTGCCACCCGCATCAAGAAACTCCTCTACGCAGTCTGTAGCGGTGAATGGAGTAATGACCCCGTCGTGCTGGGTCGGTTTCGCCTCACGAATTTACTCAAACAGCTCCACAAAATGTCCGCTGAAGAAGAGGCGCTACACAGCGCCCTGCGCAACGTTGTGGTCACCCTCAACCGACAGATGGAATACGAGCTGGTAGCCCAGCTGATCCAGCGCGAATGCCATCGTCTCTACGCTCCCTTGGAAGAAGTCGCCAAAAACCATCAGCCTGACAGTGGGTTCGACTCCGCACCTCCAACGGCTTACCCAGAAGAAGAACCCTTCAGCACAGGCCCTAATCGTCATCCCGGTAGCGGTGTTGACCCAGTCCCCCTGGGCTTCTATGACGATGACGATGCCCCAGAACCCACTGGGGTGCTAATCCCCATGGGAGCCACTGCCAATCAACAGTCTGACATCCAGGCAGAAAACTCCAATCAACGCCCGCCCTATGCCAGCCCCGAGAGTAGTCCATCTCAAGAATCCTGGGCAGCACCGGACTACAATCCGGACTATGCCCATTCTCCCCAAGCGGCTCAAACCGCAGCACCGGCAGAACAACCCGCCCGCCCCTTGGACTGGAAAGGCCTGGCCGAATTACGGGTGGAGCTAATGCGCTATGCCAACCCGCTGCGGGTTAAGGCTTTAATGTTTTCTACCCTGTACTATCCTTTCGACCTCAACTCGGGTGGAGACTGGTCCAAGCTACAAACCGAAACCCTGGGAGATTTGATTCTGCGGCTGATGGATCAATTCCCAAGCTACAGCAGCCTCGACGAGCAGCTAAAGCTCATGGCCTGCCAAATGATGCCCAGCGATGAATATGGGAATGCAGCAGGTGCGATCGCCCGTGCCCTGCGCCCCTTCTATCCTTAACGACTCACCATTCCCCTAAACCAGGGTTCATCCCCCAACGAGACAAATGGACAGCCGCCAACTCCTCCAGCAATACGCCACCGGCAAAACCAGTTTCCAAGGCGTCCGTATTCGCAGTGCTGACCTGCTTGAAGCCGACCTAATCGGCGTCGACTTGTCCAAAGCGGAACTGAGCAGCGGCAATTTCATGTTGGCCTACCTCACCCGCGTTGACTTCAGCGAAGCCAACCTTAGCCATAGCCGTCTCAGCGGTGCCAACCTCAACCAGTCCAAACTGATCCGCGCCCGCCTAAACAACGCCGATCTCCATGGCAGCAGCCTACAAGGGGCAGACCTGCGGGGAGCCCAGCTTACCCTAGCAAATCTGCTGGATGCCAATTTAATGGACTGCGACCTGCGCAATGCCAACCTCAGCGGAGCCAACCTCAGCGGGGCCTGTCTACGCGGGGCCAACTTGCGAGAAGAAGGCAGCAACCGCAGCACCAATCTGCGCGGGGCAAACCTACATCAAACAGATCTACGCGGCGCGAACCTCTCTGGGGCTGACCTCGCCCGTGTTGATCTCAGCCAAGCAGACCTAGGCGACGCCACCCTGAGGGGAGCAGACCTGAGGGGCGCAGACCTCAGAGGGGCAAACCTCAGTGGCACAATCCTTACCGAAGCGGACCTCAGCGAATCCACATTAGAGAACGCCAGCCTAGTAAACGCTCGCCTGGACCGTGCCAAGCTGATTGGCACCAAAGCCAACAATAGCGACTTCACCTTTGTGACCCTGGCCGATGCAAACCTCAAACATGGCAGCTTCGTTGGCGCTGTGATGGCCGATGCCAAGCTCGCCCGCTGTGACGCTAGCCGAGCTGATTTCACTGGGTCGGATCTCCAGCGCAGCATCCTCTCGGAGGGATACTTCGCCCGGACCAACCTCTCCCAAACGAACCTCACCGAGGCTGTTCTCGTCCGTGCAGAGATCAGTAGTGCCAATCTCAATGGCGCAAAGCTAGCGGGGGCAACCATGCCCGATGGCAGTACCTATCGCCGCTAGAGTCAACCACTGCTCACCCTTAGGAACAGAAATTCATTAAGATCTGAATCTCGTTCATTATCAATCGCCACGTAGGGGCTGGGTTTCCCCGCCCTGTCTCGGTTTGGGCAGAGCTGGGTAGGGAGACCCTACCCCTACGGTAGAATTCGGTCTTATTAAATTCGCGTTCCTTAGCTAGGCTCTCGACAGCTAGACTCCCGAAAGCTAGACGCTCGAAGAGAACTTAGACCATAGGATTCGACGACTCACCATCAACCAGGCTCAGGTCGAGGCGCTTGCTAATGATCTCCTCCATGCCCCAATAGATGGCACATTCCACATATTCGCGAAAGGCAATGGCATCCTGAGTTGCCGCGCCCGGTTGAGTTTCATCCACCCGCAAAAGCGCTGGTGGCAGTTCCCACTGGACCCGCTTCAGCACGTACTCAACCAAGTAGCGACGCACAACGGGACGGCACAGCACTTCGCCATACAACGGTGATGGGCAACTAGAAACAAACTCATCAATAATCTCCCCCAACGTCATTCGATCTTGAAGGCGCTCGCGATCGCGCTTGCGATTTCGGGCATTGTCTCTAGACATGGATTCCATCATGACTTCCGCGTACCTCTCAAAACTTGTGACGCCAAAGATCCAGAAAGCATACGCTGGCTGACATCCGGCCCAGGCATTTCTTGATAACAATGGGAGCAAAACCAGATGGCACCCTTAGCGCTCACACGATGTAGCAATTCATAGGAGCAGCAAGGGCAGGCAGGATATTGGGACATCAAATCTTTCCCCCAATCACATCTTATTTTTGTTCTTATGTTTCACAGTAAAGAAACAATGTGAAGATCCTGTGATTCTTACTAAGTTTCAGCTCTCCAGCATTCCACTGGGCGGATTATTCAATCCTGGGCCGCACCTCACATCTCAAGAGCAATCTCAAACAATTGATTGAGCAACAGCCATTCTCCCGGAGAGGTACCTGCCCGCAGCAACTGTCCAGTCTTCTGCCCTTCTAGGGACAATCGCCACTGTTGCGAATGATTATCCTGCTCGAAGCGAAATGCTGGCTCCCCTGCCTTGTTACATTGCCCCAAGTAAAGAGCAACCCGCCGCCGAGCCCAGCGCTCTAAGGTGAGTTCTGGCTCTAGCAGTTTTGCCTGAGCCAAAATCCAAGCCAATGTTTCTGGCGAAGCCTCTGCACAGCCACAAACGGCCTGGGCCAGCACCGTCTCAATTGCCTTAGGCCCAGACATATTCCATAAAAACTGCTTCAGCGCCTTCAATGCCGCAGCATCTCGCTTTTTTAGAATAGCGATCGCCATCTCTCGTTCAAAGCGAAAGGGATCCTGCAGGTTGCTCTCTTTAACCAAGCCTATGCCCCCATCATCGACTCATCTCAGCCTAAATCGAGAATGTGAGATTCTTGTGATGTCAGCGGGAGCAACAGGCCTAAAATCTTCCCCAAGCTCAGCAAAATTCGATCCAACTCCAGCCTTGAGTCCGACGTACAGTCACAAGCCTCGTAGGCCTCCCTAAGCCAAGGGCCACTTCAATAGCGCACAAATCTGGGGCACCAACTGATGGACCTCGAAGGGCTTTGTAATCAGCCCCACACAACCCAAATCTAATAACCGCTGTTGCTCACTAGGGCGAGCCTTTGCCGTGAGAAAGATCGTTGCAATATCAACTGTTTCAGCCTGCTGTTGAAGCTGTTTTAAGGTCTCGATGCCATCCTGCCCTGGCATCATCACATCCAGCAATATCGCATCGGGCTGGGCTGAGCAAGCGAGGGCGAGCCCTGCGGGGCCAGAATTCGCGTTGAGGACTTCCCACCCGGCTAAAGCCTCTAGAGAAATGGCCACAATATCGCGGATACCATCATCATCGTCGATGATCAGAATCCGCTTCTTAGTTGCATTTTCAACATGATTCGATGACGTCATCTCTCTTGGCCTCTCATTCATCATCAATACTGCTGCAAGCGAATCTCACCCGGCTCATCACCTCTGGGACCAAGGCCTATCTGGAGACATACTGACTGGAGACAATCCGCCTGGCGCATCAGACTGCGATGGCAACATGAAATAAAAGTGGCTCCCCTGGCCCAGGGTACTATTCACCCAAATCTGCCCACCATGTTGCTGAACAATGCTGCGACAAATCGCGAGACCCAAACCTGTCCCTCCCCGACGACGAGAGTCCGACGCATCCACTTGGTGAAAGCGCTCGAAGATATTACTCAGTTTATCGGGGGGAATCCCTCGCCCCTGGTCACTCACCTTAAACAGCACCATGGGATGCGGCACAGTGGGAGAGGCTGCGGCTTCAACCTGGAGACTCACACGGCCGTCAGTTTCCGAGAACTTGATCGCGTTATCAATTAAATTGGTCAGCACCTGAATAATGCGATCGCCATCGGCCCAAATTTCTAGACCAGGATCTTCCAAAACCAGCTCGACATTGGCATGCTCTAACAGCATTTGCATCAGTTCCTGGGCTCGCGCAGTCACATCAGTACTGAACAAACTTTGCTGGTTCAAGTTGATTTTCCCTGACTCCAGTCGCTCCAACTGGAGAATGTCATTAACGAGACGCACGAGTCGCTGGGAGTTTTCCGCCGCGATCGCCAACACATGACGGCCACGCTCCGACTCCAAGGGCACCACGTCCGAGTCCAACAGCTCCAGGGCACCATGGATCGAAGTGAGTGGTGTACGCAACTCATGACTCACCACGGAAATAAATTCATCCTTCATGCGAGAGACAGCGTAGCGCTCCGTAATGTCTTCGCCAATGCTGAGGCTGCCTTGGAGCTGGCCCGAGCCATCCTTTAACAGCGTGTTATTCCAAGCCACGATCATTTCTTCCCCCGAGGCTTTCAAAATGACGGCTTGGAAATAGGAATGAAAGCCTTCGTCAAGGAACTCCTGAAAAATTTTCCGAGTGGGAGAGAGCTGATGGCGAGGAACAAAGGTCTCAAACCAATTGCAACCAATCACCGCTTCGGATTCATAACCCGTCAAAGCCAGGAAGTGAGGGTTGGCATAGTTCACCCGGCCATCCACCCCAATATCCACAACCAACAACCGCACCGTATCGATGACATTTCGCCAACGCCCCTCCGAGGCCGCCAAGGTAGCGGTCCGTTCAAAAACGCGACTCTCCAACGCCTGGTTGAGTTGTTGTAATTCGGTTTCTGCCGCCTGGTGAGCCGCCTGGGCTCGCCGCCGTTCTTCAATCTCCTCACGGAGCTGATGGTTAGTACGATTCAGGGTAGCGGTCCGCTCCTGCACCTTGAGTTCTAGCGTGGCATTCACCTGGTTCAGAGCCTGATCCGCTAAAAGGCTACTGTCTTTAGTTTTTCCTACAACAATAGCCACGACAGCCGTGGCAACACCATACAAAAGGCAGTACAGCAGCCCATTCGGCAGCCCCAAAGCCCCATCCTGCCCCAATCGCCACAGAAGATAGAACCAAAGGGTGAGGGTCGACAACAATCCAGCCTGTAAGCCACCCACACTGGCCGACAAAGTTAACCCTAGGCACAACGCCAGCATCTGGCTCCCTGTAGATAGCCCAGCCTGGCGCAGCCCCTCCACCACCACCACCATGCCGAGCATGATGGCGGCACTGGTCCAGCGAGACCTCTCTAGGGCAGCAAGCGGCCCTTTCCAAAACTGCCAAAACTGCCCTATCCGTTTTTGTCCTGGGCTATCTGTCCCCATGGCTGGAGACTCTTTGCGACTGAGAAGGGGTCGTTCTGGGGAGCCCAAGTCCACCATGCGATCGCGAATATCTCGCACAATGCCTTCCACCGCCAATAGCTCTCCCGCCTGATTTCGCAGGGCGGTGCAACGCTGCTCCACCCAAATAACATGGCCATCACGATGAACACAACGCAGCACTGTCAATGGGGGCTGATGCTGCGCATCATCACTCTTCTGACTGAGAGGCGGCAATAGTTGCCGACGAAACTGCCGTAGATCTTCACGATGCACTAAGGAAAAGAGCAGCTCCGAATCAGCATAAAATTCTCCGGGCGTATACCCCGTTAAGTCGGTAATGGCAGGGTTGATATATTCCACCTGGGGCTCCGGCCGCCACACATAGCGGTAGATCACATCCTGAGCCTGTTCCGCCAGGCGCCGAAAACGAGCCTCGCTCTCTTCTAAACTAGCCTCGGCTAAACGGCGCTCGGTCAGTTCGGCTTGGGTGCGCTGGAGCAAGAGAGCCTGTTGAATGGCGATCGCCATTTGGTTTGACAATTGCTTCAGCAACTGTGCATCAGAATCGGACCAATCCCGAGGTGCATCGCAGTGGTGGGCAATCAACAGCCCCCAGAGGGGTTCAGCGCGATCGCTCAGCAGAATCGGCACCACCAAATTGGCTCGGACTCCAAAATCGGCCAGAAATGCCACATGGCAATCACGCAGTCCAGCCTGACGCACATCAGCAGTGAGCTGCACCCGCCCCTCCCGATAGGGCATCAACCAATTGTGCTCGAAGCAGGGGTCCTTAATGACATGACTGCGAATGGCCAAATCAGGCCTCACCACCGATTCCACCGCAACCACCCCACTCCAGTCGGGATAAAAGCGGTAGATCAGAACGCGATCGCAGCCCAACAGCTGACGCACTTCCGCCACTGCTGTCTCCAGAATGTCCTCCAGCTCCAGCGACTGGCGGATCTTGAGCGCAATATTGGCAAATATTTGATTAGAGTCGTTCATCGAAATAGACCCTAGGAGCTGGACTGAATCAACACCAACACAAAGAACGGACGATCCAACCCAGAGCCACCCAATCAGCTTTCAGACCGCGATAGCACCGCCCTTCCGCTTAGCTGCCCCCACTCCTGAGACGTCTTTCCCCAGGCAACCATGGGAATCATCCAGTGCCTCAACTCATCCTCCTACAACATCACGGCAGCGGCATCTGCGGCGCCCCCCCATCCGCCCTCGCAGCCCCTAAGCGAGCTGAGGAGTCCTGCCGAGGGAACTGCTCCAAACAAGCACGAACCCTAGCCAAGAGCAGCTCCCCCATCAGAGGCTTCCTCAAAAATCCATTTGCCCCCGCTGCAAACAACTGCTCCAGCAGCGGGCCATCTCGGCGAGCAGAGATAAACAAAATGGGTAATCGGCACCATTTAGGGTCTTGCCGAACGACTCGACAAAGATCCACCCCATTAATGCCAGGCATCTCTACATCCAACAGCAGCAAATCCGGCTGGGTTTGCTGGAGCACCTTCCAAAACGATTCGGGCTCGCTTAATAGCGTCAACTGCGCCCCCAAGGGTTGCAACAGCCCCTCGAGCAAGTCAAGCAAGGCAGTGTCATCGTCCACCACAAGCAATTTAGCTGCCCTTAACGGTTTCTGCTGTAGCCGTTCCAACTGATTGGACAACACGTCCAAAATGAAATCCCTATCGCCCTCACGATCCACACAGCAACAGCTACCTTCCTGGGCGGCCTGAACCCTCTGGGCCAGGGAATCTCTCTCAATCAAAGCAACCCAGGGCAAGCCCTCCAAGCGTTCTCCAAGCCCATCCTGCACCGTGGCCAAATCCCACAGAACCAGTTGCGGCAAGGCTCCTCCTCCAGCCGACAAACCATCTTCCCGGGGAAGCAAACATTGCTCTAAGGAATCTTCAGGGGCAAGAAGATCAATGGTGATGCCTTGAGGGGTCGCGATCGCCATCAACCGCTCTGCTAGCTGAGTATCGGTCGTGGCAATCCAACATTGGCCGACAGGCTGAGGAGACTCTGCCTCCAAAGGAGCAAGCTGCAGCGTCACAGCGGCCTCCAAAGCCTGACGTAACTGCGCAAGAAGCCCCAGGAGTTCCTGTCTAGAAGGCGTCAGCTCTCCAGACCCAGGCCTATTGCCCCCATCCCCGGACAAGCAAGACACCGGCTCAACCAAATTCTGCAACTGGGCAGCAACCGACGCCGCCCCATGGAGTCCAAAACTCCCCAAGCCGCCTTTAAGGCTGTGGGCCTGACGACGCATCTGATTCCAATCCTCTGGTGCCCATAAAGACAGAGAAGCTCTCTCGGACTGCTGTTGCCCGCGAACCACAATGTCATCTAGAACCGTCACCTGCTCCAAATAGGTCTTCCTAGCCCGCCGCCAAACTTGCTCTAGCTGTTGCTGGAACAGCATGGGCGTCGACTGCCCTACCACAGCGCTCTGCTCAGCCTGGGCAGGTTCACTCTGAAGGGATGCCTCAGGCTGAACCTCCACCTGGGGAGATTCTCGCAAGCGATATCCCAGCCCATAGACCGTCTCAACGGGGTCTCCAACCTTGGCCAGCTTTAACTTCCGACGTAGCCCCTTGATGTGGGCTCGCACCGCATTTTCCGATGGAGCCTCATTGGAATCCCAAAGACGATCCAGCAAAGCACTCGCATTAAAAATCCGATGAGGATTGCGCAGCAATAATTCCAGCAGGCTATATTCCTTTGCCGTGAGGGAAAGCAATTTCGGCTCATCCATCGCCCCAGATGGACTCGGTCCTGCCTGGCAAACCACCTCACAGTTGCTGGGGTCCAGCTCTAAAACACCCCAAACTAATAGAGGAGAGAGAGCATCCTGCCCCCGTCGCAACAGGGCTCTAACCCGCGCCAACAATTCATCCCAGTCAAAGGGCTTAACCAAGTAATCATCCGCCCCTGCATCCAGGCCCTGCACCTTAATGGATTGAGCCTCATTGGCCGTCATCAAGAGCACTGGTGTGAGGTTTCCCTTGGCTCTCAGCTCCCGACAAAAGCACAGCCCATCCGCCTCCCCCGGCAACACTAAATCCAACAAAATCAAATCGTATTCATAGGCATCTAACCAATCCCATCCAGATTGGGCATCGGTCACCCGATCCACCTGATAATGCTGTGTTTCTAAGGCAGCTTGCACTAGCGCGGAAAAGGCTTCGTCATCTTCAATAACCAAGATCTTCATGGGAGCCAAATAATTTAGCTTCTCTTAAGTATCCGTCTAGAAAACTCACAGATCCACTACGAAAAGTAAAGTTACATGTCTTTTCTGTGCGCTTTCAATCTCTAAGAGAGCTTGAATCGAGCTTCAAATCACAAGCCCTTCGAGCTTCTCTTGCATGAAATGCGGCCTTCTGGTCGCATCAAACGTCTCAATTATCTGCATTGAAATAACCTATTCACAAGATCTTCACATTGTTTGAGGTTGAATAGACCTGAACGCAAGTTCACCCTTTAAATCTCGTTAGCCAAACCTCCTTTTGAGGGCTTATAAAACGGCTAACTTACTGATTGTTTCTCGTATAAATTCAACAAGCCTCACTGACTCTTGCAGTCAATTAAATAGGCTAACCAATATAGAAAGAGGCCAATCTAGTTTTTTAGATTGGCCTCTTTCTATATGAGATTAAAATTCAACATCATATTGAGCAGCCGAATCACTCATAAAAGCTGGCTAGATCCTCTTTAGATATACGTTTGCAGGGTTTTTAGCTCTTGATTACTTTTCTAGGTAAAGCAGCCAAGACAGAGCATGGCTGGGCGAGAATGCCCTCTCTAAAATTCCAACATTGGGCAAAACAGCCCAGATGATTGTGGCTTAGGAGCAAACGACTGCCATCATCATCTCTCCCTCAAAAAAGAGATGACAGTGATATCAGAGCGCGTGGGGAAACGAGTCGTTCTTTACACATCGATTTAACGCAAATACCGAGCCATTGATAAGGCCTAAATCCCCAACCAATTGACATAGTTCAAATCCCACCCAAGTCCATTGATTTAAGATTGTCGCCCCCTTCATACTTGTCCGGTCTAGGACGGCCTATCCCCCTCCCCCATTCGGATATGCCCCCTAGTCAGGTAGTGAGAGAGCCACCGATAATCAGGTCGAGGACTTTGGCCCAGGGCCTACTGCCATGACGGAAGATATTTCCCAGAACACCTCTGCCTCCGAGCCATCCCCACTGGCAGAATCGAGGCTGACCGAAGACCCCAACCCAGAGATTAGTCCGCAGCAACCCGCAGCCTGGAAGCGAATCGGCAAAATTCTGACCAAGGCAGCACAGCCCCTTGGCGCTCTCCAATCAAAACTCCAGCAACGCCTGCCCCTGAAGCAAGCCCAAACAGCGGCTCAACAAGCGGCTCAACAGGTGAGCAACACTGCACTAAAAGTCAGCGACAGCACCAGTGACTGGTTCAACAGCAACTTCAACGTCAGCGAAGCCCGCGTCGCCGAAATCCTGGCTACAGTCCGGGCCGAACTGCCCACAACTGAAGCCCTACTCATCGGTAAACCCCAAACGGGCAAAAGTTCGATTGTTCGAGGGCTGACAGGGGTTTCAGCGGAAATCATTGGCCAGGGCTATCGACCCCATACCCAGCACACCGAGCGCTACGCCTATCCTTCCGATGAACTGCCCCTGTTGATTTTCACTGACACCGTCGGTCTCGGCGATGCCAGCCAGTCGACAGCGGAAATTCTGGGAGAACTCACAGATGAATTAGATGGAGAAGGCCAGGGCGCTAGGATTCTGATTCTGACGGTGAAAATCAACGACTTCGCCACGGACAGCCTGCGGGCGATCGCCCACAGCCTGCGAGAAACCTATCCCACCATCCCCATCCTCCTAGCCGTCACCTGCCTCCATGAGCTATACCCCAATCCCCAGGAGGATCACCCCGCTTACCCACCCACCTTCGAAGCCGTGACCCGCGCCTTTGAAGCCATTCAGGAAGACTTTGCCGGGCTGTACGACGAAGCGCTACTCCTGGACTTCACCCTCGAAGAAGACGAATACAACCCCGCCTTGTATGGGCTGGAGCAATTGCGCGATCGCCTAGCCAATCTCCTCCCGGAAGCCGAATCCCGCGCCCTGGAGCAGTTACTCAACGAACAAACTGAAGCCAATGAGCAGCTGGGCAGCCTCTACCGCAATGTGGGTCGTCGCTACATCTCAGCCTTTTCGATCATGGCAGCCACCGCCGCAGCCGTGCCCCTGCCCTTTGCCACCATGCCAGTGCTCACGGCCCTCCAGGCCTCCATGGTGGGATTACTCGGTAAGCTCTATGGCCAAACGCTCAGTCCATCCCAGGCCGGGGGCGTTGTTAGCAGTATTGCCGGGGGGTTTTTAGCCCAGGCGATCGGGCGGGAGCTAGTCAAGTTTATTCCCATCTTTGGCAGTGTTGTGGCGGCGTCCTGGGCCGCAGCCTATACCTGGGCTCTGGGAGAAAGCGCCTGTGTTTATTTTGGCGATCTTATGGGCGGGAAAACGCCGGACCCTGAGGAGATTCAAGGCGTGATGCGATCGGCCTTTGATGAAGCGAAGGAGCGGTTTAAGCAGTCCTAGCCCGCAGTGCCAGATCCAATCAGATGTAGGGTCCTTGATTCACAGAAGTGGAGCCGTCAGAGAAAACGGCTGTTTGCTCGGAGAATATTGAGAGACTACGAACATTAAGGCGTGGGAATCGGCACTGTCCAGTTAAAGAGTGAAGCTCTTAAAGCTCCTACTCAAAAGTAATTCGGCAATCGCGATAGGTCTTGTGATGAATCCCATGGCCATAGCTGGTGTGCGCTTTCCGCCCTGTCCCCAATGAGGTCGAACCCAG
>CALLAT010000035.1 GCA_938002085.1 uncultured Pseudanabaenaceae cyanobacterium | reverse complement strand
GTCTCAGGAAGCTGGCGCTATGGGCGTTCGCATTAAGGCTGAGGTGCCTTTGAGTGAGATGTTTGGTTACATCGGTGACTTGCGGACGATGACTTCTGGCCGTGGTCAGTTCTCGATGCTGTTTGCTCACTATTCTCCTTGCCCTCGTAATGTGGCTGAGGAAGTGATTAAGGAAGTTAAGGAGCGTGAGGCTGCTGCTAAGAAGTAGTGGTTAGTCGCTTTTAAGCGCTGATTGAAAAGCCCCCGCTTGCATTGCAGGCGGGGGCTTTTGTTTGGAGTGCAAATCCACAAGTCGGTAAATCGGCAAGGCAGCAAATCCGTGGGGAACTCTCCCCACACCCCAGCCGTGGGGGACGAAGCGCCTCCCCCATCGGGTTCCCCCCTGCGCAAGGGGCTGGGTTGCTTCAGTGTTTGTGGGTGGGGACTGGAAGCACCTTCTATTGTTGTGGCGTTGTTGTTGGGTCTTGCATTGTTTCTGGGGGCAGGAAGACTATGCAACCTGTCTTTTAGTCCGTTTTAACGGACTTGAGCTTTTAGCCTTGGGATTTTTATCCTAAGGGCTTGTGGGGGGGCAAGTTCATTGGCGCTGGAAGCTTTCGGCCATGGTTTTGAAGTCGGCTAGGTATGGGCCACCGCCTGTTTCGCCGACGAGGCCTTGCATGATGTAGTAGCGATCTTCGGCGAAGAGGATGGTTTGGTAAATCAGAAGTGGGGTGCCGGTCTTGAGGTCTTGGGCGGTGGCGGTGATTTCGTAGCCTTCTAGGTCGTTGATGGTTAGGGGGGCTTCTTTGAGGATTTCGATCGCGTCAATCTGTTTGGTTTGCTGGAGGCGATCGCGGGAAAATTTGCCGGGGTTCAATGCCAGAACATCTGAAAACGAAGGGGAGACGATGAATAGCGGTGCTGCTGGGTCTTCGCTGTTGAGTTCGCCGTCTTCGCTGTAGAGCAGGGTGCCACTGATTTCGAGGGCCAGCGCCATGTCCTGGGTGGGGGTAATGCTAAAGTCGCTGGCTTCTTCAGGGGGGGAGGCAACTAGGCTGTCATCAACTTGGGCGCTGAGCAGGCTGGCTTTGATGGGAGCAGATAGCGCTTCTGTGAAGTCTTGAGGGAAGCTGGCGTTGATGACTGTGGTTTGATTGTCTTCGCCGAAGATCAAAATCCATTTGCTGAACGTAAGGCTATGGGCTTCCTGCTCTAACTGAATGAGTAGGCCGGGTTGGCCGCTGATGCTGATGTTTTCTTGGCTTAGCAAGGTGATTTGATTTTGGGCAAGACCTTCTTCGTCACGAAAAGCTTTGAGCATCTCTTCCGTGGGGCCGGGGAAGCTGATCACCATGATGGAGGATTGGCTGGTGTCTTGTTGGAAGCCGTCGAACAGGGTCGCAAGCTCGAAGTCTGGGGGTGGGATGAGGGTGAGGCCAGCCTTGGGAAATGCGACGGGGGCGATCGCGGGGTCCTTTTCCTCTGATTCCCTTGCCGCTGATTCCCTAGCATTGGTGGGTTCTTCTGCTGTGGCAGTTGGGGCAGGAATGACTTCTATTTCAGTGGCTTCCCCAGCTTCTATTTCGAGGATTTCCCTGGCTTCGGCTTCGGCTATTTTCTCGGTAGCCTCGGTCAGGGGAATCGCTATGGCTGGGAGAAGCAGGGCAGAGCTGCTGCCCATGATGAGGCTGGTGAGGAGTGAGGCGGGCAGCAGATTGCGGAGCAAGAAAGCCATGGTGGTTGTGCGATCGCTAAACAGTGTTATTGGGACGGGACTGTTCTCGCAGTATAGCTTTGGCAAAATTTTGCTTGGGCATAGAAATTTGTTTACTGGTTAGCGGTAGGTTTTGGAGAGTGATGCTTTGACTGATGAGGGTGGGTCGTTTCGGCGTTTTTTTAAGGCTGTACGGCGTTGTTGGCGGGCTTTGCGGCGATCGCTCACTGCCCACATGATGCCTATCCAGAGGAGCAGGGAAAGACCGTGGCTCGGCCAGCGCCACCAGTTGGGATAGCCCTGGTCAATGGCTTCTACAGGCTCACCAAACCAAGGGGTTGCCGTCTGGGACCAGAGTAAAAAGGCATCGGTGACGGGCAACAGGCCGAACCAATAGCGCTTTTGTTTGCGACCGCTGGGCAGTCCGACTAATTCGCTGGCTTGCCAGATGGCGCGGTGAAGCTTTTCGTCGCCGTTGAGCTTTGCGGTGCCTAGGGCGACGGCGGTGGCAGACATGCTGACGCCTGCGATGAGGGGGCCGGAATCAACGTCGCCCTTTAGTTCCGTGCTGTTGTTGCTCTCGGTGCTGGCGGGATATTCCAAGATGCCGGGCAAGCCGAGGCGATGGGTGACAAAGTCTTGGCGAAATAGGACGTAGCTTTCGGCTGCCCAGTCAGGGTCGAGTTCTGGCAGGAAGCGCTGAATCAAGGCCTGGGATGTGCCCCGAGGTCCTTGGATAAAGGGCTCCAGCCGATGCTCGATCAGGGGGAGGTCTTTGTCTTGGAGTTCGGCTTTAATTTCTGTGAGCCAGGCGTCGATGATGGGTTCGTAGCGGTTGTTGATGAGTTTGGTGTGGCCCCGTAGGGAGAGCATGGCGGGGAAGGTGTCTACGGGCCAAATTTCTTTGGGGTAGGAAGGTAGGTAGGGAGGCTCGCTGGCTTCGAGGGCGTCGGCGATCGCTTCACTATGGGCTTTAAATTCTCTCAACTCTCGTTGATTGAGGAGGTCGGACTGTTGTTGTTGAAGCAACAATATGCCGCTGAGTAGGTAGTTGCGCCAACCTAAATAGAAGATGCCGTTGGGAGGATTTTGGTCCTTGGGAAAGGGAGCTTTGCCGTTGGGTTCGTTGAGGCGGGCGTAGGCTTGGCGAGCTTCGAAGAGGGCCTGCTCTCGAACGGTGGGATCCAGGTTTTCGGCAAAGCCAACGTTAACCCAGGAGAGGCCGTAGAGGACTTGGGTGAAGAAGTAGCCTTCGGGGAATAGCGCTTGCATTTCCTCGGCTGCGCCATGTTTGAGGGCGTTTTTGAGGAAGGTAAATTGCTCCTGGGTGTCTTTGTATTGTGTGGTTTCGGGAACTTGGCTATACAGATTGAGGTTGCAGCTGGCCAGGGTAAATGTGGTTACGCCGATGATGCCCCAGCGAATCAGTTTGTTCATTCAGTCCATTACAGCCGTAGCAAGAGGTTAGATGCGGAGTTGACTCCTGATAAAAGAATACAGGGCGGGATGAGTGCGATCGGGATGGAATCTTGAACTAGTTCTCTTGTATCTGTTGAATGGTGTGCTTCGATTGTTTGGAACCAGGTGGATCCAGATAGAGGCTCAGAAAAATCTCAATGAGCGCAATAATCAACATGCTGAGTAAATAAGGGACCATGCCAACATCAGAAGCAGATAGACTGATTCCAACAGCGATCAAAAGCGCGGCTCCGCATAGAACTTGTTGAATTGCTAGCGGAATAAATCTCACGAGATTTCGAAGAATCCAAAATATGGAGGTAAATAGAACACCAGAAAAAATCAATAAGGTCGCGTAATGTTCGAGATTTTCAATGTGCTTTCCTGCTTCAAGATTGGAGCTGTAGAAGTTAGTAAGAGGAGCGGATAGTCCGTGAAATGCAAAAGATACTAACCATAAAATCCATCTGGTTACCGGCCATAAAAATACAACTATGAGTGCTAAGTAAAATAATGCCCCGTAGACTATTAGATTTTTTATGGATGATTTTCGATTTAAGTTTCTGTCTCGTTCTCTATGCCTGAGCTGAATAGGACTTTGAAAAAATCTACTTACCAACTGACCTGTTAGAACTCCTGCTGGCAGGCTGATGATGCTCACAAGGAATCCGACTTCTCCTGCAAAGTACGGCAGTGATTCAGAATAGTAATCTCCGATTCCCATAAGTTTACTCAATGACTATCAAATGCAAGGAATGGTAAATCGGTTATGGCAGCGACTAAGTAAACAATCGCGATAAAATTGAATCTGCCTCCAGCTATAAGAAAGATGCTATGCAGGAGAACAGGCAATTCAATTCGTTTGGCTTTTAATAGCCTAGAGAGAATCGCAGCAATAGGCAGGATTAATAGGGCAAAACAAATAGAAGCCCAATAGCACGCGGATGTCAGGATAGATTCGACAACTTCTCGGGCTGCTTCCGCTGAGGCTACATCTGGAATAACGTCAGGTTCAATATTATGAGCTTGAGCTGAGAGTGCTTTTGCAGTCTGCAATATCCAGTCGCTTGCTCCAAGGTAGAGCAAGCCTAGTTGAATTTCAAACAGAGGTTTAAGTCTCATTGGGTCACTGTTAATAACCGATCGCACGTCTCAATGCTCCAGCTTGTTCAGATAACTACATTTGTCTATCTATAAATTCCGGCAACTAGCTTCTTGATGGCTCTATTGCAGATATGAGCCTTGTTTAGCTCCGCAGTAGCTTAAGAATTAGCCAGAGATTGACCCCTGCCCCAGTGACTAGCAATCCCTGACTCCAAAAGAACAAACTACGAGGCGGCACTGCACCTAGCTCAGTGGGAAAAGAGGCCATCAAAATGGAACCCGACAGAAGACAACCCACGCCGATAATGCCAAGGGACAACTGCTTAAGCCCCCGCCGCACCACCTTCTCAAAATCCTCTTGACCTTTCCAACGCCAGTTGAGCCCCAGCTCCGATCGCTCCAATCTATCCAACAACACATTCACGCGCTGGGGCAGATCCAGGGCCAACTGCGACAGATAAAGGCTGGAGCGAGCCAGCTCCGCGCCGCCCTGGGTGCTGAGAACGCGCTGCTGTAACGATTTCTCGACGACGGGGCGAGCCACCTCCACAAAAGAAAACTGGGGGTCGAGCTGGCGGGCAATACCCTCGACATTGGCGATCGCCTTCACAAATAACCCCACCGTCCCCGGCATCTGAATCTGCTTCTCCCTTGGAATCCGCAGGGCTTCATTCAGCAGGTCCGTCAGGTTAATCGCCTCCAAGGGGCGAGTGTAGAAGCGACGCAGCAGACGATCAAACTCCGCTTCTAGGGCGCGAATATCGACTTCCAGGCGAGCAAAGCCCAGCTCCCGCACAGCCTGGGCCACTTGGCGAGGCTGTTCGTAGACCACGCCCACGACCAGATCGGTGATGATGCGCTGGGTGCGAGGATCCAACATGGCGACCATGCCGCAGTCCAGCAGGGCGATGCGGTGGTGGCCATCCTTGTCTTGTCCCATATAGAGGAAGTTGCCGGGGTGGGGGTCGGCATGGAAGAAGCGGTTGAGGAACATCTGTTGCATCATCACCTGGGTGGCCAGGGCTGCAACCTCTTGTTTGCCCGCTTTATCGATCGCGGCATCGTTAAGCTTCACCCCTTCGATCCATTCCAGGGTCAGGACTCGCTCGGTGGACAGATGCTCATACACCTTAGGAACGCAGACCTGTCCCGCTTTCCAGATGCTGCTGTCGCTCAGGTTCTTGCTGAGCTGCTGGGTGTTGCTAGCTTCGCGGCGAAAGTCCAGCTCGTCCATGAGGCTATTGCGAAATTCTTCGACGAGGCCAGGCAGATCGTAGGCCCGGCCAATGCTGCTGCCGCCAATGCTGCTGCCACTGTCGAGGAGTTCGGCGATCGCTTTCAGGCCACTCAGGTCTTTCTCAATGGTGCGGCGGATGCCGGGGCGTTGGACTTTGATGGCGATTACGGTGCCATCTTTGAGGCTGCCGCGATGGACTTGGCCTAGGGAGCCTGCGGCGATCGCTACGGGGTCAATCTCCACAAATTGGCTTAGCTCCTCTCCCAGCTCTTCTTCTAGAATCGCCTCAATGGTGGACCATTCTAGACCTGGTACATCGCTCTGTAAGGTTTCCAGGGCAATAATGTACTCCGGTCCCAGCAAGTCTGGACGGGTGCTGAGCAGTTGCCCGAGCTTGACGAAGGTTGGCCCCAATTCGATCAGGATTTGCCGCAGGACGCCGGGGAGGGGCAGGCTGAATTCTTCGGGTTTGGGATTGAGAGATAGTTGGTTGCGAAAGTAGCCCCAGCCATTGCGGGCAACAATTTCGATGATCTCGGCCTGGCGGCTACTAACGAAGGGAAGGCTCGGACGAGACACCATATTGAGACTAAGGGGGAAATCAACGGATGGACTAGATGGATCCTAGACGGTGCAGTCGTCAGGATTGTGTCTATAGCCTAACGAAGTTCTTCCCCCCGGTGGCAGTGGGCCGGAATATCTCGCTGGAGATGAGGAGCTTTCAACCTATGTCTTTAATGATTTGCAGTTAGTCTGATGGAGATGAATGGGAATGTTGTGTACTCGCTTCATTTTGCAAGGCTTCCACGTATGCCTGGGCAAGCTTGCAGACTTCAGATTGTTCACCTTCGATATTGCATAGCATTTCTGCTTGCATGACGGCTTCGGTGAGGCGATCGCTCACGGAGACAGTCCCAGCTTGATGAGTGGTTGAAGAAGTCATGCCTGGAGAAGTAAGTGAATTGCAGGCACCATCGTCGCTGGAGAATCTGGCTAGGCTCTAAATCCTAATATTTCAAAAATCTTTCCAATAACTAGATTTACTTTTGTTTTTAGTCTTAAGAGAATCTGTTAAATTCACCCTTCCAATAGAGTAATGATTTGGAAGATAAGCAAAAAAGTGCAGGATTGCGATCGCAATCCTGCACTTAAAAAATAAATCAATGAATTTGCACCTTAAAGGAGCCTAGGTGTCATACACCTTGCATTCCACGGCGCCAGGATTCTCATCGCAGTAAGCCGCAAAGAAAGGCTGCTCCTGCTCTTGGGCGCTTGTCGCAATTCCTAACTCTGCCACTGTTTCCCAGGCCATCTTGCAGTCCGCAGAAGACTCCGAACCCAATCCACAGACTTGCCGAGCTTGGGAAAGCGCCGACTTTAGACGCTCTTTCAGAGATCCAGCAGTATCTTGATTACGCATTGCAGTCGTCATGGTCAATCTCCAGATGGTCTAGAAACTCCTTTGCGAGGAGTAAGAATAAATAGCGTTAGCTAGTTGCCGCAGTCCCCCTAATTTGATCTGTATTAGAGCTGTCGCGGTAATGCAATCACTATTGCACCGATCTTAGGGATAAAAAGTGAGAAATCTATTTAAGTCAGTTTCTGCGAAATCATTCTTTGTATTACCTCTTAGATTGTTGTAATTGACCAGGGACAATTTGAAATTAAGGCGATCGTGTAAGACTGAATAAATACCCGTTTATCTTTATTCCGTCAGGCTTTCACACCTTCTAAAATTGTTCCTAACCTATTAAATACAGAATGAATTAATGTCTTAATCTTTTCCTCGCTGGTCTCGGTGAAACTGGTCTACTTGGAGTGTTAAAGCATGGTCCCAAGTCAACTCACAGGCCCGCGACTGCGGACCTTGGCTTTGGCAAGTGTCTTGGGCCTGGGCGATCGCGCGACGGATGCGGAGCTGAATCAGAGCTGGAGAGCCACCCAAGGATTCAAAAGATTCAGAATCAGGATTCATCGTTCAGTAAGAGCTAATGCTTCAGCCCTATGCTGCCCCAGCTGATAAATGAACTCCGAAACCCTCATGTTTCGAAAATTGTCCCCATCGCAAAATTTACTTCTGTTGCGGTTTATATCGCTGGGTTCGCTTCTCGCAACAATCATCAAGGGCCGCAGAGCATCACATTCTGCGGCCCTTGATGATTGAGCTGATTAATAGGTGATGTACCTTACTGCGGCATCTCTAGACCTTTAGAAGCCAGCCAGTCAGCATTAAACAAACGAGACTGGTAACGCGCACCGCTATCGCAGAGCACTGTGACAATGGTGTGGCCTGGCCCCATTTGCTTCGCTAGTTTCACCGCTGCACCCACATTGATTCCCACAGAGCCGCCCATAAATAGGCCATCTTTGCGCAGGAGCTGATAGACCACTGCTACAGCCTCCGGGTCCGTCACGCGAATGGCATCATCCGCCGGAGCGCCCTCCATATTGCCCGTGACCCGGCCATTGCCAATGCCCTCGGTAATGGAATTGCCTTCCTTTTCCAGCTTGCCGGTTTTGACATGGCAGTACAGAGCACTGCCCATGGGGTCTGCCACAACGCATTGGATTTTAGGATTCACTTCCTTCAAATACATGGCTGTGCCTGCATAGGTGCCGCCGGTGCCAGTCGCCGCCACCCAGCCATCAACCTTGCCATTAGTCTGCTGCCAAATCTCTGGGCCTGTCGTGGCGTAATGGGCCTGGCGATTGGCCACATTGTCGAACTGATTGGCCCAAATGGCGTTGTCGGTCTCCTCGGCAATGCGGCCCGACAGCTTCACATAATTATTGGGGTTGGCGTAGGGCACAGCGGGAACGGTGCGGACGTCTGCTCCCAGGGTACGCAGTAGGTCAATCTTCTCCGCTGACTGGGTTTCAGGAATGACGATGATGCATTTGTAGCCCTTGGCATTGCAAATGTGGACGAGACCGATGCCGGTATTACCTGCGGTGCCTTCTACCACAGTGCCGCCAGGCTTGAGCAGGCCCTTCTTTTCGGCGTCTTCAATGATAGAGAGGGCTGCACGGTCCTTCACAGATCCGCCGGGATTAAGGAATTCGGCCTTGCCCAAAATTTCGCAGCCCGTTTCGTTGCTAAAGCTATCGAGGCGAATGAGCGGTGTGTTTCCGACGGTTCCAACGAAGCCGTTTTGGATGCCCATGATGTAGCAGTAATTCGCTAGGGAGAGTTGAGGTCAACGGTGCGGTATTGCGATCGCACAGCAGGCTTGATCGAGGAATCACTGCCCAAGCTTGAACAGGAATCGCGACTCACCCCAGAACTGGAGTCTGATTCCCAAAAAACTTTGCTAAATCCCTTCGCTAACGCTCATAGCCCAGCATTTTGAGCTGTGATGCGGGTTAGCTAATCGAAGCGATACCATATCTATCCTATCTCACTGCTTTGGTCGGTAAAACAGCCTCTTTGAGAATTGGCAATCGCGGTTTTGATCGGCTGGGGAGATAGTTATGGTTTGGGAGTGGAGCGATCGTGCATGTCAGCGATCCAGCTGAAATTTCTGGGCACTTTAGCTAGAGAGAACGCTTTTCTGGATGACATCTCCAGGCAACATCGTTGGAGATTCAATTGCCTCCTCTAACGCTCTCATCTGCAGTGTGCTGAAGCCAGTCCGAAATTTGCCAGTTGAAGTGCTACTTGTGTTAACTCATGGATGATCAGGTTCTGATTCACATCTTAGAAACCGCTTGCAGTGAGGAAAGCCTCATTTTCCAAGTGGTTGAGCAGGATCGTCATCTCCATGTGTTCCTGAACCGTGAGCCAGGGCAAGTCCTGGATTACAAGGGGGTGGGCAAAAAGATTTATCAAGCCTTGATCCGTCTGAGCTTGACGGATATTGATGGCGTTTGTCTCTACAGCCGCGTTTTAGGGGAAGAGGAACCGGACTGGGAGGCTAAATTTCGCCTACCCCAAGCCAAGCCGGCTGGAGAGCAGAACAATGCGGCTCAGCCTGCCCAGCCGGTGCAGAGCGAAACCCAGCGGCAGATGAGTGAGGCTGCCACTTACATCATGCAGGATGTCGCTGCCCAGCGTGCTGAGGCGAAAAAATCCATGGTCGAGGGCGGTGGGTCTCCAGCCGTAGCTACCCGTTCTGCCAACGCTGTGGCCGCGCCTGCCGCTGAGGCTGCAAACTATCCCCTCTCCGATAAAGACGGCGTGACTGAAGCCGCTGCGGCCTATGAAGCTGCGGAAGCGGCTGCACCCACAGTCTCTGTCGTTGCGGATATGCCTCCTGCCCAGTCAGAACCAGCGGCGGCCCCTCCCCTCGATGAAGGTTTTGACCTCGCATCGTATTGCTTCATTCGCAATCGCATGTTGCTGACCGCTGATATCTTGCCGCCGTCCAAGGCTGTGGCAACTCAGGTCAATGGCTTCCATGAGTTCTCCATGGCAGAGAAGCAGCGCATGATGCCCCAGCTAGAGCTGTTCTTTAAGGGGGCTCCCACCTTCAGTGCGGAGGGCTTGACTGAAGCCCAGCAAACCTGGTTCCAAGAGATGGAGGCTTTGACGGGGGATGATGCTCGTAAAGGGCCAATTTGGCTGAGTCGTTACTGTGTTGATGCAGAAGCCACATTGGCAGTGGTGGCGAGGGTTTTTGACCCCAGCTTAGGTGCTGCTAAGCCGGAGGAGGATGAAGAACTGGTTGAGGCCTCCGCGAACGAGGCAGAGCCCCAGGGAGGAGCAGCCCATTCTATTTCCGGTGCGATGACGGGAGAAATGTCGGCTCCGCCTAGGTCACCCCAAGCTCGTCCCGGTGCCAATCGTGCAAGACAGCATCCCCAAGGCCAGTCCATGGGCCAAGCTAGCCGGTCGGAGCCCGCTGCCAAGCCTGTGAACCAGTGGCTATGGCCCAGCATTGTGGTCATTAGTTCAATCTTCTTGATGTGCCTGGGCATGATCCTGGCCAAGCCTGCCGCTTTGGCTGGCAGTGAAGCCTGTAATTCAAGTACGGCCCCAGAGCAATGTCAGCTCGCGACGCAGATTGTAGGGCCAGAGTTTTTTGAGGACTTGGGCTCAAATATAAAGCCGCTGCCTGCATTGAAGTCTGAACGAGACCTGATGCTGACTCGGGCAGCTCGCACTTGTAGCACCTTCGGCGCGGAAAATGCAGGCCATCGTGCTGATGTGCAGTCCCCAAAAAAGACGCTGCTGCAAAGTAATGCCCAGGAGATTCTCCCTGGCATTACCTTGGCCGATGTGATGTATCGAAACGCCGGAGATGCTGGACCAGTGCGCACGGCTTGCGTTGTGACCCATGAAGCCTGGGGAGATCAACCCGAGGACGTGGAATTGTGGGTCTCTGGTGCAGCGGTCATTCCAGCGAATTGGCCAACTGAAGCCTATGACAACAGCGCGGAGCAAGAGGTAGACCTGCGAGTTGAACAAGCGTTTCATCCCTTGTTTACCTTTGGCTCTACCATGCTGTTCACGACAGTCGGACTCTTTGCCGCTGCTCTCTTGCGCATGGCAGTAGCAGCCAATAACATGACAGCCCTTTATCAAGCCTCGATCGCAATGTCGATCTTTGAGGGCATTTTCGAGCTGCTGCTGCCTTTGAATGGCCTGTTTTTCTTCCCGTTTATGGTGGCCCGCAAAAGCCTGGCCCTAGGGTTAACGAGTGCGGTTGTCCCAGGGTTTAAGGTGGATTGGTCCGGTGGTTATATGTCCGTGGCGGGTTGCGTTGCAGTGATGATGGCGGTCCGCTTTGTGCTGCGCTGGCTGATGATCTTGACCTTTTTAGGTGGCGCTTTCGCCTAGCCCACAATCTGCTCATACTCCTGCTGAAGCATGGCCAGAACCACCATCGTTTCAAAGCCCTTTGCGCCTTTGGAGCATTCGCGTAGGCGGCCTTCTTCGACAAAGCCTAGGGCTTTGTAAAGGTGCTGGGTGCGCAGGTCAAACTGCTTCACCTCAGTCCAGAAGCGGTGGGCCTGGAGTTCGTCAAAGATATGGCTGGTGGTGAGCTGAATGGCTCGCCGACCATAGCCCTGTCCCTTTTCGGTAATGACGATGCGCCGCATTTCAATGCTCTGATTGGCGCTATCGAGTCCGGCTAGGATGATATATCCCGTGGGATGATCACTTTCTACAACCCAATGTTGAAGGTTCTTGTCTTGGAGGGCAATTTCATGTTGTTCTCGCGTCCAGGGCACTACAAAGCGACGATTCAGAGGGTCGTTCTCTGTGGCAATAACAAAATCCAGATCTTCGAGGGTTGTGGGTCTGAGCTGGATCTCCATAGAAGCGTTATGAGATGAGGGGAATTAGGGGCCTGAGTTCTGGCTGGGCCTTAGCGGCATCAGCAACTCTTTTTAGCTTTGCATATTACTTGCGGTTACTCCGGCAGGTTGCGCTCAATTTTTGACTTTTTGAGATGTCCCCTCGTTTTTGATAACCGATTTTGTGGGGAGCCCATTTCTCCCTGCCTGTCTGAAAAAGTGAAGAGAATGGGAACGTTATGGTTTGATGGTGGCGCTTTATTAATACAAGGGCCAAGCCCTCTTTTGGATGGGTCGCTGGTTTTCTGGCCAGTTATTTGATCGCTCCTGTGCATTTCCCAAAATTATCCCCATGGCAGATCTTCCTCGCTCCAACCCTGATATGTCTGCAGAGTCGGCTGATGATCAGGCGATCGCAGGCTCTGGCAGCTATTCTGTGGAGCTTCCTGAGGCAGAGGCCACGTCTGAGCAACTGCCTGGGCAGGGGGCTTCGCAATCGGCTAGCCCTAGCAAAACTGCGGCAGTTGAGACCCATGCTGATGAGCCTGCCATCGAAGATGCGGTGCCGGGGTGGGAGCCAGCCGGGGGGAATAAGGCCGAGTCTGGCAGTCGCCCAAAACGAGGCTGCGGGCTGCGCAGTTTGCAGTGGTTGAGTCTCCTGATTACGCTGCCGTTTCTAGGATTGAATGGGCTAGCTGCCTGGCAAGCCCATTCCTTGACCCACTACAGCAAGGCTAATGTTGAGAGCCGCCCCACCTTTGCCCAACCGCCATTGCAGCGCTTAGGGGCATTGCTGTTTGGCATCAAGGTGCCGCGTCCCGAAAATGCCTACAGTCCTGAAGATATCGGCTTGGCATTTGATAGCCACCGCATTGACCTAGGGAATGGTGAGTTCTTGGATGGCTGGTATGTGCCTGCTCCCAAGGGCGCTCCCCCAGCCAAAGCCGAAGCTAAACCTGAGACCGAATCAGCAGCGACAGAGGAATCCACCACCGCTGGTGAAGATGCTTCAGCGGCGTCCGACTCAGAGGCCCAGGAGCAACCCGCTGCTGCTGAGAAAAATGAGGGGGCCTCGATAGATGTAGTGTCTCCACCGATTCAAGCCTCCGATAAGCAGGGCGTGGTGCTGCTATTTCCTGCCTATGCTGCGAGTAAGCAAACCCTGCTCCAGGAAATGAAACTGCTCTATCGCATGGGCTATGCTTCTTTTGCTGTAGACCTACGGGGCGTGGGGGATTCCAGCGGCAACGACACCACCTTGGGCCGTCGTGAAGCTGAAGATGTGGCGGTGACGGTGGACTATGTGAAAAAGACCTTTGAGAACCCTCCCATCGCTCTCTATGGAAGGATTATGGGGGCTAGCCATGTTATGCGGGCAATCGCAGAATTTGATCTTCAGCCCAATGCCTTGATCATCGAAGATCCCTATGCCCAGCTATTTAGCCTGACTGAGGCGGTGGTGGAATCTGTGGGACTGCCGCGATCGCCCACGACCCAAATGTTGACCCTGTGGGGAGGGGTTCTACAAGGGGAAGATCCAGCGGCCCTAGACCCCATTAGCTATGCCAGTGAGATTACAACGCCCACCCTGGTTCTCTACGGCTCAGAAGAGTCTTGGGTGAGCCTGGACGAGGTTGTCGGTATCCATGGTCAACTCCAAGGCCCTAAGGAAATTCTCGGGTTGTCATCGGCCCGAGACATGCCCGTCTCTGCCACTGCTGTGGGTAGCTGGATGGGCAAGGTTGAAACATTTTTGGACAGCAATATGGGCCAATGAGACCCTATTCAAGTCAGTGGCCCGATTCCCATGAGTAGCCCTAGGAGCGAATCGCCGTTCGTCCGCTGATGGATTGCGTTTAGATTTAAAAGCCCATCGTTGTGCAACAACAACGATGGGCTTTTACGTAACTGATGGCTGCTGTGTGGGCGCTATTCACTTCGGCCATTTACTTCGGCCTACTTCGATTGTGCTGCGGCTGACTCTTTGGGCTGGGGAGGTCATAGCCGTTGGAGCGTTCGTGGTTGAGGCTTCAATGAACATGGTCAAGATGTCGAGAGTTTACGAAAGTTTGAGGCTTCTCTCGGGTTGGTTTTTCGTCTGAATTCGTCCCATAAGCTGTGCTGTAGATTCCTTGAACGATCGCTGTTGAGTCCTTGGAAAGCTGAATGAGCGATTGCGCGAGGGACTTGATATTAGATTAGGGCTGAGCAAAATTGTGCTGACTGCTATTGCTGAACTCATGGCCCGTGGGGCGGCTCTTTTGATTGGGCTATTGCGCGCTTTGCCGAATGTCTTTTTTGCGGTGATCGCCTGGACGGTTGTCGCGTTGGGACTGTGGCAGGTGATTGCAGCCGGGCGGGAGACGGTGCGGCGTAGCGCTGCCATGCATGAAATTCCCTGTTCAGACTGTCAGTTTTTTACCAATGACCATCGCTTGAAATGTCCGGTTCATCCCCATGAGGCGCTCACGCCTGATGCGGTGGGTTGTCGGGATTTTGAAACGTTGCAGACCTATTGAACGCTATCGAAATTTCCCACCACTGGTTAGAGACTGAAGCGAACTATGCTGATTCGTAAGCTGAATGACTGCGAGGAATTTATCGCTGGAGATGGCACGCTGTTGCGAGAGTTGCTGCATCCCGATAAGCAGTCGGTGGATCTGCGCTATAGCTTTGCCCATGCGATCGTTCCGCCGGGCAAGACTTCGATTCCCCATGCCTTGAGGACATCAGAGATTTATTACATTCTCAGCGGCCAGGGAGAGATGACGATTGAAGGGGAGACCCAGCCATTGGCGCCAGGGGACTTGGTTTACATTCCGCCGGGGGCGAAACAGTTTGCCCACAATCCTGGGCCGGAGCCGCTGGCCTTTATTTGCATTGTTGATCCGGCCTGGCGAGTGGAAGACGAAGTGGTTTTTGCCGAATAACTTTACTGATGAACAAGGCGGGAGGGCGATAAGAAACCCAGGTCTTGCCGGTATTCCCGACTCTTTCCATCGGTTGTCCAGCCCGGCAGCCATGGCCCTCGGTGGGATGATGGGGCGAGACTCAACTGTCTTCTTGAGGCTTCTTCGCGCTTGTCTTCCCTATTGCGACTCCCATGCCTAACGCCATCCTCGACCAAGCTATCCACGATGCCCGTTCTCGGTTAGGAAGTTTGCTGGATGACTTTGGCAAGTTTGCGGCCTCGCTCCACAATGCTGGCTTACAAAAGACCATCGCTAGCCTGCAAGAAAATATTCAGCAGCCTTTTCTCTTTGTTGTTATTGGAGAGGTCAAGGCGGGCAAGAGCAGTTTTGTAAATGCTTTACTGGACAGCGATGTCTGTGATGTGGGTGCAGACCCGCGCACCAATGTGGTGACTAAGATTGTCCATAGCGATCGCGGCGACTACACCCTCGATCTCAAGCCTGGTCTGCTCAAGGAAATGGGACGGCCAGTCCCCATCCTGGAACAGATTGCAGTTGTAGACACACCTGGTACCAACAGTCCCTTTATTGAGCATGAAGAAATCACCAAGGAATTTATTCCCAATAGTGACCTCGTGATGTTTGTGTTCTTTGCCAAGAACCCCTATACCAATAGCGCCTGGGATCTGCTCAACTTCACCCATGATGAGTGGAAACGTCCCACTGTGTTTGTGCTACAACAGGCGGATATTGCCGATCCGGTTGAGCTGGAAACGGCCCAGGAATATGTCAAGCAAGAGGCCATGCGTCGGGGCATTGAGGCTCCGTTGATCTATTCGACTTCGGCCAAGCTGGAGCTAGAAGGCCAGAATGACCAGTCTGGCTTTGAGCCCATTCGCAGCTTTGTGCGCGATCGCATCACCGGCGGCCAAAGCTATCGCCTCAAGCTCCAGTCCAACATGAGCGCTGCCAGCCAAATCCTCAGTCGCCTAGAAGCGGATATGGAGCAGCTGCGCCAGCAGGTTGAAACTGATCGCGCCGTCGCGGAGCAAATCAAAGGCCGCTTGGTCCAGGGGCGCGGCCAGTCCAGCTATGAGCTAGAGTCTCTCGTGGAGAGGCTTCTGGGCCAATACGATCGCATCACGACGCAAATCAAAGGCGAATTCCGTGAGGGCCTGACCGTTTTTGTCCTGGCCAAGCGTTCCATCATGGGTATCTTCAATCGCAGCGAGCGGGTGGAAACCTGGATGGAGCAGCTCAAAGAACGTTCTAAGCAAGAGCTAGAATCCAACCTTGAGGAGACCTCCCGGGAGGGAGCCAAACATTTTGTCACGGGCATTCAGCAGCTCATCCGTCGCATCCTGGAAGACCTAAGCAGTTTACAAAATTCGGACCTACGCAACACCGAAATCGCGGTACCTATCTTGGAGCATCGCTATGCCGTGATTGAGGATGTCAAAGGCAAGGTGGGGAACGTCCTCAATGACGCCGCTTTTCTCGACTTTATGGCGGCTAAAGCTGAGAGCGTAGGACCGGGTATGGCAGGGGGCGGAATTTTGGCGGTCGTAGGTGGCACCATTGCAGCGGTGACGGAGGTGGTGATTCTGGATATCTTGGGTGGCATTTTTCTCGGGCTGGGTGTTGTTCTGGCTGGGGGCATTTTGATTACCAAGCGTCGAGCCATGATTCAGAAGTTTGACCGTGAACTTGACCGCAATCGCGATCGCTTTCGCTCGTCAATTACGGAGCAACTTCAGAGCAAACTCGGTATTGTCTATGAGGAAATAGATCGAAACCTCGTTGATCTTTATCAGTATGTGGAAGATCAAGATGCGAGTGCTGCGCCGCTGCTTGAGCAGTTTCAATCTCTCACAACCCAATCCCAATCCATCGCTGGGGAGATTGATCAGCTATAACTCAATCCCGTTTATGGGGAAACGAAATGGGAAAACCCCGAAAATCTAGGGGCAGATTACTGAAGTTAAGAGATTCATTCCTTAAGACTTTAACCGAGTGAATTACGGGGCTTTGAAGAGAAAGATACGGGGACATTTGAAGCTTAAAATCAGCCAAGTCACATAGAAATTAAGCGATTACTCGCGACCATACTAGGTTTAGAGAGGTTGCAGTGTATTGCTGTTTCCCATAGATGAGGCTGGCTTTATTTCTGGCCCCAGGCAATGGGATATCAGATCACGTTGCTTAGAACTGGACATGGCGAGAGCTGAAGGTTGGCTGCTGTTGAAACTTGCATTGGCTTGCTTCAGCTGGTTTGGCAACGAAGGCTGCGTCTCTGGTTCTTCTCCACCCTTGTTCTGTTGCTGGTGGGTCGATGAACTCGATTGCGGGCTATCAAATATTAGGTGAGCTTTATCGAGGGAAGGATACCCTGATTTTGCAGGCACAGGACCCAGTGAATCAGCGTCCTGTGCTGTTGAAAATGCTGGCGGGTGAAGCGCCCACGCCGGAAAAACTTTTTCGGCTTCACCATCAGTACAGTTTGACCCAGGGATTATCCCATAGCGGCTTGCTCACTTGCTATGGTTTGGAATATTGGCAAGGTAAGCCTGTTCTGATTCTGGAGGATTGCCAGGGGATGCCCCTGGACCAGTATCGGACGTCCCACGATTTGACATTGCGGGACTGTTTGGAGATTGCGCTTCAGTTGGCAGATATCTTGCAATTGCTCTCCCAACATGGCATCCGCCACAATGCGATTAAACCCAGTCATCTCTTAGTGGAGCCCCAGTCCTGCCGGGTTCGATTGATTGATTTTAGCCAGGCTGGCTGGGGAGATTCTGGTAGTACTAAAGACCTTAAAGACTTCGGGAAGTTGCTATACCATCTGTTGGATGGACCTTTCCGCCTACCGAGTTTAGAAGCGCTTCCCTTGCCAGATGTCTCTTCGGGCAATATCTGTGTCATGCCGGGGGTGAATACTTTGCCCTTGCCGGGGTCGCTGACAGCGATTTTGCAGCGCTTGCTGGATAAGAGTGGCCTTTGTCAGTATCCCAATGCCTTGAGCCTTCAGCGGGATTTACGCCATTGCCTGTCTCAGTTAGAGCAGACTGGCAGCCTGAAACATTGCACGGCTGCGCTAGAACTGCCCCAGCGGGAAAATGCATTTGCGCTGGCTTCCCTGTTGCCCCGCTTTGAGAAACTCGCTGCGACTTTAGATCCCCAAGAGCTTTTACAGGAATGCTTTCGCTGTCTCATGAATTACACCGGAGCAGACCGTTGTGCGTTTGCCCAGGCGAGTGATATGAGGCAAGCCAATGGGAGTCATGCTTGGCAGGTTTATTGTCAAGATGGCTTTGGAGAAGTGGGCGGGACAGACTTGGGCCAGGCTTTGTCGCCGCTTTCCCATGCAGAGGCCCAGGAACGGGTCCCTATGTCGCTGCTCCAGCGCGGCTATGAAGCCAGGCAGACCACTGTGGCTTGTACTGTTCTTCAGGTGAAGGGCTTGGCGCTACGTGATGATTATCTGAGACACCGCCAGCCCCAGGCCTTTTTGGCTGTACCTGTGCAGCAAGGGGAGAATTGCTATGGAATGTTGTATGTGGAGCATCGTTGGATTCCCCTCGCATTTGCTCAGGATTGTCAGGCCATCGTTAATTTTGTCGCGTCCCAGATGGCGATCGCCCTCAACTATGGACAGCTCCATGAGTCCCTAGCCCCCCGCTCAGCTGCCATCGAGGCCTCGCTGGATGGTGTGGCGATTATTGACAATGGTTGCCATCGCTATGTGAATTCGGCCTATGGCTCATTGTTTGGCTATGAGACGGATGAACTCGTAGGGCAAAACTGGGTGAAGCTGTATCCTCCCCAGGAGCTGGCTTGCCTCCAGCAGAAAGTCTTACAACAGTTGCGGGAGCATCGTCAATGGCGAGGGGAGTCCGTTGGCCTGCGTAAGGATGGCAGTTCTTTCGATCAGGAAATCACGCTTTTCCTTCTAGAAGACAAAACGCTCATTTGTATTTGCCGGGATATTAGTGAGCGGAAGGCATCAGAACATGCTCTAGAGCTGACCCAGTTTGCAGTGGATAACAGCGCCTTCAGCGCTTTTTGGATCGATGAAGCAGGCCGATTGAGTGCTCCTAACCAGGCGGCGATCGCCACTTTGGGCTACGACGCTGAAACGCTGAGCCAAATGCATATTTGGGATATTGATGAGAATCTTCAGCGAGCCGTTTGGCCTAACCATTGGGTCTCTTTGAGGCGATCGCCCAATCAAGTTTTTGAATCTCGCCATCGTGATTGTTCTGGGGAAATGTTCCCTGTCGAAATTTCGACGAACTATATGGAGTACCGAGGGAAGTCCTACAACTTTGTCCAGGTTCAGAACATTACAGCCCGTAAGCAAGCTGAGGAAGAGTCTCGCAGCGCCCAGCAGTTGCTTCAATTGGTCTTGGATACGATTCCCCAGAAGGTATTTTGGAAGGATCGAGATTCCAAATATTTGGGCTGTAACCGGATGTTTGCTGAGGTGGCGGGCTTGGCCTCTCCGGCAGAGATCATCGGTAAGACTGACTATGAAATGCCCTGGAAAAAAGAAGAGAGTGACTTCTTCGTTGCCTGCGATCAGCGCATTATGAATTCAGGGCAAGCAGAACTCGGCATCGTCGAGACCCTGCTCACTGTCACGGGGCATGAAACCTGGCTCGAAACCAATAAAGCGCCGCTCTATGACTCTAACCACCAGGTCATTGGCATTTTAGGGACATTCCAAGACATCACATCACTCAAGGAAGCTGAAGCAACCTTGCAGCGCATGAATGAAGAACTGGAAAATCGTGTGGTGAGTCGCACCCGAGAACTGCAGGAGTCTCAGCAGTTCCTTCAGTTGATCATGGATACGATTCCCCTAGCGATTTTTTGGAAGGACCGAGACTCGGTTTATCTAGGCTGTAATCGCGAAGCACTTTATACGACTGGCTTCTCCCAGGTGGATGACATCGTGGGTAAGACTGACTATGACCTGCCCTGGGGAGCTGAGGTGGCGGAGAAAGTCCGCCAGGGCGATATCGAGGTGATGGAGCGCAATGCGCCGGCCCTGCGAGTCGAAGAGTCTTTATCCCAGGCAGATGGTAATCAGGCCTGGCTAGAAACGAGTAAAGTCCCCATTCACAACATGGATGGCAATGTCATGGGAATTTTGGCGACTTTTCAGGACATTACGCCACGCAAGCAAGCGGAGGCCTCTTTGCAAGAGCTCAATGGAGAACTGCGAGAGGCGAAGGAAGTTGCGGATGCAGCTAGCCTGGCTAAGAGTGAATTTCTGGCCAGTATGAGCCATGAATTGCGGACTCCGCTCAACGGCATCTTGGGCTATGCCCAGATTCTCAAGCGTTCGGAGACTTTGACGACGAAGGAACAGCATGGCGTCATGGTGATTCGGGAGTCCGGGGAGCACCTCTTGACCCTCATTAATGAAGTGTTGGACTTGGCTAAAATTGAAGCGGGCAAGCTGACGCTAAAACCGAAAGCAACTGAGCTAATCCCGTTGTTGAAGGGCGTGATTGAGATTTGTCGCCTCCAGGCCGAGCAGAAAGGCGTGGTTTTTCAGGCCCAGCTAGATGAGGCTTTACCCCAGCAGGTGATCGTAGATGAAAAATGTCTGCGGCAAGTCTTGCTCAACTTGTTGAGTAATGCGGTCAAGTTCACCCAGGAGGGATGCATCGAGTTTCGGGCCGAATGTACTTCGCTCACGGTTCCTGGGCTCAGGCAGCATCCTGATGATGTGGAACAGGCTTGCTGCCACATCGATTTTTCGATTTGGGATACGGGGGTCGGGATTGCTGAACAAGATCTGGGTCGGTTGTTTCAAGCTTTTGAGCAGGTTGGAGATGAGCGACAAAATTCCCAGGGTACTGGGTTAGGTCTGGCGATTAGCCAGCAGATGGTTCAGATGATGGGGGGCGAAATTCAGGTGGTGAGTCAGCTCGGGGAGGGCAGTGAATTCTTCTTTGCCATCTCCCTACCCTTGGTGCAAGGGGAAGCCACTGCCCCTGAGGATGGTGGACGCGTAGTGGCTTACAAGGGCGATCGCCGTCATGTTTTGGTGGTCGATGACAATGCCAAAAACTGTGAATTACTCCAAGCTTGCTTGGAACCGTTAGGCTTCACCATCACAACAGCTTGCGATGGCATAGCGGCTTTGGAAGAGATTAATCGAGACCCGCCTGACCTGGCCATTATTGACCTCATCATGCCCCGCTTAGATGGCCATGCTTTGCTCCAGAGGTTGCGAGAAGATACTCGCTTTGCTCGATTACCGGTCATTGTCTCCTCTGCCTCTGTGGGGCCCGAAGAGCAGTCTCGCTGTTTAGCGCTGGGGGCCAATGACTTTTTGCCTAAGCCTGTCAACCTGGACTTGTTGCTGGGTATGTTGCGTCAACATCTGAGTTTACGCTGGCAACTCGAACTAGAGCAGGCTGATGGAGCCTTACTCCCGGCTGTGGAGCAGAAATCGATGTTATCCATTCCGTCACCGGAGATCTTGAATCATATCTTTGAGTTGCTCTCCTTAGGACGGCTTCAGAAGATTTATCACTACCTAGATCAGCAGGAGGCGAATGAACCACAATATCGTTCGTTTTTTGACGAGATTCGTAGTCTGGCTAAGCAGTTTGATCTAGATCGTCTCGAAGCCCTGCTCACGGAACATTTGGCTAGCAGCGCACATTTGAACTGACTGTGCCAACCCCCCTCTGGGTCCTTCTGAATTTGGTCTCTTCTCCTCGTCCCATTCCCACCCATTTGCCATGACTGCTTCTTCTTCCCGTGAGCTTCCTCTCTTCGATCCCATTCCATCCGAGCGATCGCTGGAGACTCCGACGCCGGGGCTACAAGTTAGCTCGGCCATGGCTGCGGCTGCCCCCACCGCGAATGTGATGCCTGCGGCTTTAACGGGAGAGCCAGGGTTGGTCCTGATTGTGGATGACACGCCGGCAAATCTGGATGTGATTTCCCAGGCCTTGATTGATGCGGGATTTGAAACGGCGATCGCCACCAGTGGCGAGCGCGCTTTGAAGCAGGTTCAGCTAGCTCCTCCAGATCTAATTCTGTTGGACATTATGATGCCTGGCATTGATGGGTTTGAGACCTGCCGTCGCCTTAAGGCTCGGGAAATGCTGAAAGATATTCCCATTATCTTCATGACCGCTCTGGACGATGTGGATAGCAAGGTTCAGGGATTGGAATTGGGAGCGGTGGATTACATCACGAAGCCTTTCCAAGAGCGGGAAGTCCTGGCACGAGTCCGTGCCCAGATGAACCTCCGCCATGCCACTCAGCAGCTTGCGGCCAGTGAAGCTCGACTGAACAGTATCCTGAATTCCCTTAAAGATGTAGTTTGGTCCGCCCAGCTACATCCCTTAAAATTTCTCTATTTCAACCCGGTGATGGAATTCCTCTATGGTGTTCCTGCCAGTTGCTTCCTAGAGGACTCTCAACAGTGGCTGGATATGATTCACCCCGAGGATCGAGCCCAGATGGCCACGTTGTTGGAAGCCCATCGGCCCCCTGAATTTCTCGACTGTGAATATCGTATTATTCGCCCTGACGGAGAGATTCGCTGGCTCCAATGCCAGGCACAAATTCGGAGCCACGGCTTAGAGAAACGCCTGCGAGTGGATGGCATTATCCATGATGTGACGGGGCGTAAACAGGCTGAATCTGAACTTAAATATGCTGCGGAGCATGATAGCTTGACTCACCTGGCGAATCGCGCCTATTTCATTTCTCGTCTCAATAAGTTGCTGACACAGCCAAGGCAGCGCAAGCAAGATCAATTTGCTGTCCTCTTTATCGACTTAGATCGTTTCAAGGTGATTAATGACAGTTTGGGACATCAGTGTGGGGACCAACTCTTAATTCAAGTGAGCAAGATCCTCAAGCGCTCTGTCCGCCCAACGGATTTGATCGCACGCTTAGGGGGGGATGAATTTACGATCTTGCTGCACAACGTTTGTGAGATTGAGGAAATTATTACGGTGAGCGATCGCATCCAAAACGAACTCACTAACCCCATTGCCTTGGCTGAGAAATCAGTTACAGTCTCTGCCAGCATTGGGATTGTTCAAGACGAGCCTAAATACAAGGTTGCGGATGAGCTGCTGCGGGATGCAGATTTAGCCATGTATCAGGCTAAGAGTCTTGGAAAGGCCTGTCACCAGCTCTTTAGCGAAGAGATGTATGAGCAAGCCATGGCCAAGATTAACTTGGAAAGTCAATTGCGGGCTGCCATTGAGAACCGTGAATTTTGCCTCTACTATCAACCTATCTTAGACTTACAATCCAAGAGCTTGAAAGGGTTTGAAGCGTTAGTGCGCTGGCAACATCCTGAGCGTGGCTTTGTGTCACCCGGCGATTTTATTCCCCTGGCTGAAGAGACTGGGCTGATCATTCCGCTAGGGGACTACATTATGGAGGAAGCCTGTCGCCAGATGAGCCTGTGGATTGCAAAATTCCCCGATGTGGAGAATCTCAGCATCAGCGTCAATTTGTCAGAGCGCCAAATCCAAAGCAGAGGATTTATTGAGCGACTGACGACATCGGTGGAACGGGCTAGACTTCTGCCCAGGCACATCAAACTGGAGATTACTGAGAGTCTCTTGATGGAAAATAGTGAATTGACTCTATCGTTGTTTCAACAACTGCAGGCACTGGGCTTTCGGCTGAGCCTGGATGATTTTGGTACAGGCTATTCCTCCTTGAGCTATCTCCATCGTTTCCCCATTAATACATTGAAGATTGACCGTTCCTTTATTAATTTGATGGCTCCAGGAGATAGCAGTTTTGAGATTGTTCGTACCATTACTTCCTTAGCACGAACCCTCAATATGGATGTGGTGGCAGAAGGGGTTGAAACTCAAGAGCAGGTCGGGTATTTGCGATCGCTCTCCTGCGAGATGGTGCAAGGATATTTCTTCTCTCGCCCTTTGAGCTATGAGCATGCTACTCAATACTTGAGTGATGGTTTCACTGAAAATATTGCGACTGATTAATCAGAGCGCTGGCTCAGTCTGTCTTTGCTTTAAGCGACATCCAAAGCCGATAAGCTAATCATACTCACCTCGCCAGATTTCTTTCCATGACCGCTCCCAATACGGTTACAGATGCTGCACTGCCACAGCCCCCTGGTACATTAGGCCTGCCTCTCATTGGTGAAACCCTAGCCTTTTTTACCGATCGCAGCTTCGTTAGCAAACGCCATGCCCAATATGGGCCTGTCTTTAAAACCAGTATTTTTGGAACCCCCACTGTTTTTTTCAAAGGCCCCGAGGGAAACCGCTTCATCCTGAGCCATGAGAATGAATACTTCCGGGTGAGCTGGCCTCCCAGTGTGAAAACCCTACTGGGGCCGCTGTCCCTGGCATTGCAGACTGGGCATGTTCATATGGCGCGACGCCAGCTTCTCGTCCAGGCTTTCCAGCCCCGAGCCCTGTCTGGCTATATTCCAGCGATGGAGGAGATTGGCGATCGCTATTTCAAGGCCTGGCTCGCCCAAAGCCAAACTAAGGGGCAACTTACCTGGTATCCCCAGCTTCGCGACTACACGCTGGATGTGGCTTGTAAGCTACTGATTGGTTTAGATAATGGTTCTAAAACAAAGTTGGGCGAACTCTTTGTAAGTTGGAATGCTGGCCTCTTTAGCCTGCCGATTAATTTGCCTTGGACCGCCTTTGGCAAGGCCTTTCGCAATCGCCAGGGGCTTTTGCATGAGCTGGAGCGGTTGATTGTGCAACGTCAGGCTGAGGATGCGCACCCGGCTGAGGCGAGAGATGCCCTAGACATCATGCTGGCGGCTCGTGATGAAGAGACGGGTGAAGGATTGAGCATCGAAGAGTTGAAGGACCAAGTGTTACTGCTGCTCTTTGCAGGCCATGAGACCTTAACCTCTGCCATCGCCAGTTTCTGTCTGTTAGTGGCCCAACATCCAGAGGTCTTGGAGAAAGCTCGGGCGGAGCAACAGCCCTTTATTGGGCAGCCTCTCACCCTTGAGAGCTTCAAAAAAATGCCCTATCTGGACTGTGTCATTAAAGAAGTGATGCGTTTCTCTCCGCCCGTGGGCGGTGGCTTTCGCGAAGTTTTGCAGGATATTGAATATGGTGGCTATCGCATCCCTAAGGGGTGGTCCAGTCTCTATCAAATCGCTGCAACCCACAGTAATGGCGAGGTTTTCCCCGAACCGGATCTCTTTGACCCCAGCCGTTTTGATGAGACTGCCGAACGGCGAGCCCCCTTCAGCCATATTCCCTTTGGTGGTGGATTGCGGGAATGTCTCGGTAAGGAATTTGCCCGCTTGGAAATGAAGCTGTTTGCAGCGCGCTTGCTCCAGAGCTACCGTTGGGAGCTTCTGCCGGACCAGGACTTGAGCATGGTTGTTGTGCCTACACCCAAGCCCCGCGATGGGCTCAAAGTTAAATTTGAAACCTTGTAATTAGCCTTTCTACTCCATGGCAAACCGTTGGATTGGTTAATCTTGGCGAAATGTCATTCAGGCCGCTGTAGAACAACAGTATGAAGCGAACTCAATTTCTTCACTTGTTGATCGGGGCTATGCTGCTTACCGCTTGCCAACCCTTCACGAATGCCATGGGTTTTGATCCACCGCTCCGCTTTGCCGATAGTGAGGCAGACCAAGTCACTTACCGCTTTACCGATTCTTCTGTGCCGCCGCGTTATCATCGCAGCTACAGCATTGTTGTGACGGCCCAAACGGTCAGCCTTACCGTCGATAGCTATGGCGACATTATTGCTCAGAAAAAACGACCCAGTAGCCCCGAGCAACTGCAAATTCTGCTTGCTTTGCTCGATGAGGCCCAAATCCGTAAAGGTCGAAAATCTAAGGAGCTTGGCTGCACGGGAGGCACGGGCGATCGCATTTCCACCCACCAAGCAGGCGACCCCATCTTTGATGCTTACAGCTACAACTGTAAAGATGAATCTGGTCCGCTACAGGGAGACATTGCGATCGTTAAGAAGCACTTGCAGAACTTAATTCCAGAGTTTGCCAGCTTGATCCAAGTCTAATGCTGGATCAGACAGGAATGCGAACTGTGACTTGCTGAGGAATGTAGCAAGTCACAGTTCACCCTGGCCTAAAAATTAAACATTCCCATGATCAAGAACTCTGCATCCGTATCGCCATCCTGGAAAATATAATTTCCACCAAAACGAATGGCCGCATTGCGCTGTAAGTCATACTCTAACCCTGCGCTCAGCATCGGTGAGATATCCCCTGTATTGTCGGTGTTGTAGGCTAAACCGCCACCGCCATAGGGAGACAGTTTTGAAGCACTGGCATCCACTGTGGCTGCCGCACGTACTTCTAATTCGCTGCCGAAAATCAAGTCTGGGCGGACAGAGAGGCCAAGGCCATTACCTTGAATTTTGAACTGAGTGATGGGTAGCTTTGCTCCAATCGCAAAGCTGGTGTCATCGTTGAATCCAGCGCGGAAACCTGACCCTACGCTAAAGCCTTCTAAGGGGCCTGCTATGGCGGCAGGAGCCATTGCACCCACCATCAGTGGTGCTGCTAAAAGGGCAAGGTCGCGGAGCTGTGAGCAAGGTCCCATCGTTTTTCGCCTAAATTAGAGATCCCGCTAAGCATATAACAGTGTTTCATCTTGGCAAGGGGATGCCTCAGCATGATGGGGCAAGGCCATGACCCTGAGGGCATTTGCCTAAGAGAATGTTGGCACAGCCAGCAAAGCTACCAGATGACAATGTCATTTTCCAGAGTCAGGCTAGAGCATTGCCTTGACCTGGCTGAGTATTTGCAACGTCTACTGTCAGCAAAGGCATTGTCTCAATATCCTTTAGAAGGCATAGTTGCCGGTGATCAGCACCTCAGCCTCAGATTCGTCATCCTGGAAAATGTAATTACCTCCGATTCCCACCACAAAATTGTGATGTAGACTCACATCTACGCCACCGCTCAGCATAGGGTCGACTTTTTCGGTTCCATCGGTGTTGTAGGCTAGACCACCGCCAAAGTAAGGCGACATGCGACCTATCGCAGCTTCTGCCGTGAATGCTGCTCGCATCTCGGTGGCGTTATCCAGAATTAATGTGGGCCGCAGAGAGAGGCTCCAGCGATCGCCGAGTTCTTTGACCTGAAACTTCGCGTGAATCGCTAAGCCGGTGCCATGGCTCAAGCGCACACCTGCACCAGCATAATGGCGATTAGAAGGTCCTGCACTGGCAGGTGCTCCAACCATGAGCACTAAAGGTAGAGCCAGAATCGGAAGTAGTGGGGTAGAGATGCGACCAAAAGACATCGTAGATTCCTTGGAAAAGTAAGGCATCTAGCGGGCATAGAATTGACGCAATGGCTGGCTTGGCAAAGGGGAAATTGAGGCAGAATAGCCCCGTCAGAAAATACTTTTCTTAAGACAAATAGTACCCAAGCTCAGGGCATACCTCCCACATCATCTATGGAGCATTTCCCCGGATGTAGTTGATTTGGCAGCTCCCAAATTAGCCACAGACTGTGCCATGTCATTGCCGGTTTTGGCTGCAACCTCCTAGCTCAGCCAGTGCTGCTGATTTCACATCTTGAGGCAATGCGCGCCAGTCTTCATCTCGTTCTGCGCCCAATAGCGCCCACAGCAAATTCTTATTGACGCTCTTGGGGTGCCCATCCTTCACATGGCGATAAGTAGCTACAGCCCCAACTCGTTGCAAATCATCTTGTGTATAAATCTCAATTTCTGCCAGCCACTGTTGTGACACTGGCCCAATATTTCGCATTGCTCTACTTGTTTGGAAGTGATCTAACAAGTCCCAAATCATATCCAGAGACTTCAATGACGGTAGGGATATGGAATGTCATCCATGTTCCTACCGTCTCATCGGATTCTTCTCTCCTTTTCGACTGGAGCTAGCAATCTAGACCCAGTGGGCGATTGTCTAAACCTCCGCAGCTGCGCGCTCAACCAAACGGCGCGTCAGAGTTTGGACCCCTGTGTGCTCGTAGTAGTTGGTGCCAACGTCCAAGAACGCACCTAGGTATTCCAACTTGTCCTGGGAGAGATCCACTGCCTTGCTCAAGCTGGTGACGACCTTGTCCTGGGTGAGACCGCGATCGCCCACAAAGCCCAGCATCCAGTCCTGTACAGACTCAAAACTTTCGGTAATAAAGGCCAGCTTGCCCTTATCGCGATCGCCAGGAATCAGCTCTTTCACGCCTTTGAACGTTTTGTTGTGGTCTAAGTCTGAAGGCTTAGAGTCTTTCAGGGTGGCCAAGCCCTTTTCTGCAAAGCTAGGCCCCAGGGGGACTAAGCCGTCGTAGCAGACTAGCGCTGCCATGCGCATGAGAGATTCACCGCCGTAGTCCTTCACGGCACCTAAGAAATCACCAATGCTGTCACCAGGAATGCCGTTGATTTGGCAAAAGGCCACTAGCTCCACCACCAGCTTGACTGTGAGGTCGAAGCTCTGGGCCTTTTCGGGCTTGGGCGTCAGCTTATTGATCAAGCCCAGAAAGGATTTATTCTCTGTGAACTTGTTGGCAATCATGCCAGTGCCCAGGGCACTGGAGGCGCTATCCACCGTTTGGTAGAGCCATAGGGCTTTTTGGTAGCCCTCAGATTTGTCGTTATAGAGGGTGATGGCGCGATCGCCAATCTCTTTGATCAAGGCTTCATCGGTTTCACCCGTGACTTCCTTAATGGTGTTGACGAAGCCAGTCAAATTATTCCAAGCACCGGGCACTGCAAAGTCCAGTGCTTTGAGAGAAATAATCGTGAGGCCGTGATTGGGCAGCTCATCAACCAGGGTATAAACAGGTTTCTTACTCAAGGGAAACTCCTTCAAGAGATCTTGGGGTCTTCGGGGGTCGACATCGCAAGCCACAACTTAGGAGCCGTTGCAACGCGCTTCGTCGTAAAAGGTCGAGCTGGCTTGGGTTAGTTGTCGAGCTTGGCTAGTCCCTTGAAATCAAACTTTTGTAGCCAGGCTTCACGATCTTCGGCGCTGAAGCGATCGCTGCGGGATTGGACCTTGACCTGGAAGCGATCGTTCACCAGTAAGCCCGTGCCGTTCTTGCCAATATCTAAAGCTGGAAAACCCTGAATATCGCGAGTACTGGACTCGTACTTCGTAGCCGCATTGGGATTGCTGCTCGTGTCATTGATCGACAGCATGGCTACATTCTCGCCGCCTTCATTCACCTTGAACTGGGCGAAGCCGGTCTTTTCCTGAGCTGCGACGACGTCATAGCCGCCATAGCCTGCGACAGAGCGAGGGAAGAAATCATTGAGGCTACTGCCTTTGACGGCTTCCTTGGCCACCGCATCAGGGGCCTTACGTCCTGAGGTTTCTGCCTGGGTTTGTTCAAATTGAGCAGAGGGAGACTCTGGCGGCGCCAAGGTGGAGCATCCCGTAGAGACGAGTAGAACTGCACTAAGGGCGATCGCAAGAAAGGCTTTCTGTGAAATCGCAGCGCACAGCCGGCGCAGGCGGGGCATCATCATAGGAGTCTTACTCTGTTTAAGGGAAATACCTTGAATATCGCCTGCTGACGCTCAAGGTGGTGGGGCTTCTCTAAAAATCTTAATTTGCAAAATCTTAACTCGACCTTTTCCCTAGCTACTCTGCCCCGAAGGTCGATTCTCCGAAATGTCGCCTAGGCTTCGCTGGACGGTGAGGGCTTATTATCTGCTGGAGCGACACAACGGGGACAACTCAATCCCGGCTCATATTGCTCTGTCTGCTGTTCTTGTTCCGACACGGGCTGACCACAGGCTTGGCACATCACATAGCTACCCGGCTCAAGCCCCTGTTTGACTGCCACGCGTTCATCAAAGACAAAACATTCGCCCTGCCACCGGCTCTTCTCGGGGGGCACCGTTTCTAAATAACTGAGAATGCCGCCCTTGAGGTGAAACACCTCTTCAAAGCCCTGTTGCTTCAAGTAGGCCGAAGCTTTCTCGCAGCGAATGCCCCCCGTGCAAAACATTGCGACTTTGGAGTGCTGTTTTGGGTCTAACTCCTGCTCGACATAGTCAGGGAAATCTCGAAACTTCTCGGTCTGTGGGTCGATCGCCCCCTCAAAACTGCCGATGCGCACTTCGTAGCGATTGCGCGTGTCGACTACCACCACATCTGGGTCGGCAATCAGTGCATTCCAATCCTCTGGAGCGACATAGGTCCCGGCTTGCTGAGCAGGATGAATCTCAGGCTGCCCAAAAGTGACAATTTCGGATTTTAGTTTGACCTTCATCTTGCCAAAAGGCTTGGTCTCCGCTTCAGACCAGCGAGGGCTTAAGGCTCCCAAGCTTAGCGTTTGACTTAGATAGGTTAGAACCTGATCTACCGATTGATCCTGGCCTGCGATTGTGCCGTTGATGCCTTCATTGGCCAGGAGGATTGTGCCGCAAACCTCCTGCTCGCCGCAATAGTCCAGAAGCGGCGATCGCATTGATTGCCAACTTGGCAGCTCTATAAATTTATAGAAAGTTGCAACCCGGTAGGTCATGGAACTTCGCTGGGGAGCCAGTTGTCTAAATGGACGCTTACCAGCTTACAAAACCGCCGTCCCCCAGTGCTAACCAAGCTCTGCATCCAGTGATTGGCATGAATGTAGACTTAAGACTTTTCGATGAACTGACGGATGCTGTTGAGATCGATATACCGGTCTGTTACGTTACGCAACTCTCGAGCAATCATTCCCTCTGTGGAAATAACTGTGATGTGGGTATTTTTTGAGCGTAGCAACTCGATTGCACGCTCAAAGTCACCATCACCACTAAACAAGATCACGCTGTCATACTGCTCAACGGTATTGAACATATCAATGACAATTTCGATATCCAGGTTCGCCTTCTGGGAATAGCGTCCAGAGTTATCGTCGTAATACTCTTTGAGGATCTTGGTTCTGACGGTGTAACCCAAGCTTATAAGAGCATCTCTGAAACCTCGTTGGTCCTGAGAATCCTTTATACCCGTGTACCAGAAAGCATTCATCAGCTGAGTTTTCTCATGCTGCGTAAAATAGCTCAGAACTTTACGGGGATCAAAAAACCAACCGTTCTTCTGCTGGGCATAGAACATGTTGTTGCCATCGACAAAAATCGACAGCCTGGCCATGGAACCTTTAATCAATGATGGCTGAACCGGGTACTTGAACTCTGCGTTTTGTCTAGATTTCACGTTTTAAAATTTTGAATATTTAGCTGTGTATCAAGCTCTGGGTAAGAGCCTAAATATTCCAGCTGATATAGATAAGGCTTGCAAATAAGGGCAAGGATTTAAAGCTGATAGTAGCTTGAACCTCAATGATAGAACAGGCAACTAGCTTCAGACAAGCGTAAGCGTAAGCGTGTGAATGCCTAAACTTTCCTCGATTTGTTAGAAAAACAAGGAACCCGAACGGCTAAGAACTAACCTATAGGAAGCGCTATGCCACCTTACTATAAGCAATTCTGCTATGCCGTTCTTAAACCGGAAAACCCATTAAATATCAGTAAATTTTCTAGGTGTGGAGATAGATGAATACATATTAGTTTTAAAGTTCCGAAATTAGATTTTATAAGTATTGTTTGGGTATGAGGATTTGAATTATACTGCCTTATTGGTGACTTGTACTGATGCCTCTCGTTAAATATTCACCTAATTTCGCTGTTTTATAAAGCTCTGCATAATCTTTTCTCGAAAGAGATTCGGATGCCCGTAAAGCTTGTGGTAGAGAGTTTGTAAGCTTTTGAATAACATGCAAAGAAGGCCCATTCGCTAGAATAGGCCTTTCTAAATAACTCACGAGCAAACACCTGATGTGACCTAGAAGAAGTTCGCTTTTACATCATTCCGATGGAGCATTAGATGTATACCCAGACCATTAGGGATTAGCTAAACGGCGAGCATAATCGAGATTCTTTTGATACTCAGAAACTTTGGTTTGGGCAACGTCATAGCGCGGATGGTCGCTGGGAACAGCTTTCATTCCATTGACTGCGTCACCCCAATGCTCGGCCACAATATTCCAGTCTTCGGACGAGGTTGCAATTTGGGCGAGTGTTGCTGCTTGGGTTGCAGCATTGACGCCGTCGCGAAATGGCGTTTCTACAGATGAAGGAGTTTCTTGGCCCTGGCTAGCGTCATCACCATCATTGGATACAGACGTGGAGTTGGGCTCGGGGTTACCTGTATTCGCCGGGGTGACATTTCCTGCGGGAGCCTGTTCTGCCGGAGGTTTGCTGTCGCCGTCTTCTGGTGGGGTGAGCAGGCTGCCAATCCCGGGAATATCCGCCAGCACGGGGAAACGCACCATACCCATGCGAGAAGCTGCTACTGCACCGCCCAGTACGCCCAAGAAGGCTAACAAGACGAGGGGCAGCAAGGTAGATCCCTTGCGTTTAGCATGGGGCTCCCCAATCAACCCAGGAGAATCAGCGGCATTATCGCCATCCCCATTTATGGCATCACCCCCACCTCCGTCTTGCCAGAGGTCCAGTTCGTCTCCATTTCCATCGACAGAAGGATCGACCATGTCGTCTTCGTCAATATCCGCATCATCCCAGAGGGAAAGCAGAATTTCGCTATCCGAATCTTCGTCGCTGAGGTTACCGCTATCCAGCTCTTCGTCAGGCTGGGGCGGAACAATCAAGGTGGGCTCGTCGGGAGAGTCCAATGCAAAATCATCGCCTGCGAAGTCGTTGTTCCAGGCCTCAGCTGAAGCTTCGTATGCTGCCGCAGGTTGCTCCTCTTCTGCCACCGCTGTGGGCTCATCACTTTCGGCCGCGCGGAAATCAAAGCTATCCCAGGATTCGCTATCTTCTGGGCTGGCGCTGGCGGAAGCCTCGGGTGGTGGAGGGGGCGGGGGGGGGAGCTGTTGTTCGCTCTCAGAAGAGTCCGCCATCATCGGGACTTCGCCAATGAGGGGAGCATCTAGGTGGCTCTGCCAGCAGACTTCTGCGCTGCCCTGCTCACGGCCATAGATAGTAATAGGGGTATCGACAAAGCCTAACTTTTGCAGACCTTGGTGGATACAACGAATGGATGCCGGTTGGTTCGGCGGTGTTTCGCCCTCCAGGAGCACATGCAAAATGCCGTCTCGCTTGGCCGCCTTGGCTGTGATGCCTTTGGGCTGAAGGGAACGATTTAGCAGGCTTGTGATTGCACGGGCATCACCCTGCTTTGCCAGTTCTAGGATGTTTGGCTGTGTCATTGTGCATCGCGGGGTGGGCAGCAAAGGCAGAAATTAATCTAGATTGCCTTCGGTGGAGAGCTCGAGCCGAACAGCTTGCCAATCCAGAGTTTAGATTTGGAGAACCAAATACCAATACCTTGGAAGGCTGCCGTAGTAAGCGTTGATGTCATGTTTCCAATAACACCTATTTGCCCTCTGTCAAGGGCGCTGCTGTAGCCTAGCAGCCACAATTCGAAAATGGCAAGAAGCTATGAAGGAATTTGCAGCTTGGGTCAATAGCAGGCCGAACTCTCCGCCCAGATGCAGTATTAGTCAACGACGTGGAGTAGCCCCCGGTGAAGTTGGTCGAAAATCCGATCAATCATGGCCCGGTCGTCAGGACTAATGGCTTGCTTGGAAAGCAGGGCACCCATTAGTTGTTGTTGAGCGTTCCGAGTAATCTTTCTGGTGGCAAGGATTTGCTCAGTTATTTGGCGCACAGGAGAGTTTCCGTTTGAGAGAGTCATGGGAGGGTTTGGGAACTGAGGGACTAGAGGTAACAAGTCGACAGCCGTGGGCCTTAGGGTCTACGTACTGAGATTGTTTGAGGTTCAGAAGTAACTACATCGGGCTCCCTGGTGATTTCGGAGAAGCGATCGCTTTTCTCTCCATTCCCATTCAGCTGCTCCAGCTTTAGAGGCAATCGCGAAGTCCGTCGACTCATTGGGACAAACCTCCTAGGCTTTCGGACTGTGCTGTTCTCGACGCCTGATGCTGGTGCTCCAGATATCCCATGACCCAGGCTCGATGGTGGGCGTTATGGCTTCTAGTCTGCGCTAAGCAAGCGTTCTGCAAGCCTAGGATGTGAAGCTGGATGAGGATGGCATGGAGAGTTGTCTTGAGATGTTTTTGGCAGCTGCGCGATGAACAAGGGGCTTCTAGATTGACAGTCGTCCCGCTGAGACCTATGTTCGGGCCACTTATTCAAAAGCTTTGGCTAAGGAAGGCTGAGCTGTCGGTCTGCTTCTAGGTGGATTGGGTGGCTGAGTTAGGGGTGCGTCAGTTCAACTCTGTGTGAATCAACTTGATGAGGGATGCCTGGGGCGTATGCAGTCTTGAGGCTGCTAGCCTATACGGCTCTATAGAGCTGTTATTAGGTCGGGAAGCTGTGATCGAGAATGAATGAGCCTTGGGGCGGATGTCCTGGTCTTTGGGCTAGGTCTTCTGTCGTGGATATTTTGCCCCTGTAGTCAGGCTTTAATTAGAGGTTTCGGCTCAGAGTGCTGGCACTGCAAGTTGCCAAGCTCTATGGGATTGCCTGGGGACGGTCGTGCCCTGGGGGATTCTCCACTTTTGGGGCCAAGTACCCCTTAGGGGCCAATGCCCCTAAGCCTAGGCTGGGTTCGCCCTCGCGGGGGGCAACTCCTCTCTGTCCAGTCAGTGCAATTGCCCCTTAACGCTTCGGGGGATTTCACTTCTATATTGATTTCCATCACCCCCTGAACCCAATGAGTGCCAAAGCGTCTCTGGTTCAGCATCCTGATATGATCGCAGCTTGCTTCCCTCGTCAGGGTACAAAGCTGGGTCGCCCATTCATTAACTGTGGTTGACTGCGCCAGCATGAAGACTCTAACCGAGCAGACGGATCGAATGACCCACGCGATTGCAGCCACCTATGGCTCGTGGACTTCGCCAATTACGGCGGATCTAATTGTGGCCAATACCATTAGTCTCATTGGTACTGCCCTGGCGGGTGACGATACCTACTGGCTCGAAATGCGTCCCTCTGAGGGAGGTCGCAGTGTTTTGCTGAAGCAAACACCCGATGGGCGATGCGCCGAAATGAATGCGCTCCCTTACAGCATTCGAAATGGGGTTCATGAGTATGGCGGCGGTTCTTTCAGCCTGGGAGAGGGTGAGGTCTTCTTTTCTAATAATGCGGATCAGCGTCTCTATTGTTTAGCTGAAGGTCAGGCTCCTCGCGCCTTGACCTCTGCGACGCCTGAAGCTGGACCGGCAATGCGGTATGCCGATGGTAATTTTGACCGGAGTCGCGATCGCTGGGTTGGCGTTCGTGAAGCCCACCAGGGAGAAGACGAGCCGACGAACACAATTGTTGCGGTGAATGTCCGAGGCGAAGAGAGCGTTGGTCAAGTACTAGTGGAAGGCCATGACTTCTATGCTGCGCCCCGTGTGAGCCCCAACGGCAAGCAGTTGGCTTGGATTTGCTGGAGCCATCCCGATATGCCGTGGGATAGCACTGAACTTTATGTGGCGGATTTCCAGGCGGATGGCAGCTTGGGTGAGGCGAAGCTGGTTGCCGGTGGCCCGACGGAATCGATTGTGCAGCCCACTTGGTCCCCTGATGGCCGACTGTATTTTGTTAGCGATCGCACGGACTGGTGGAATATCTACCGTTGGGACGGTGAGGCTGACAATGGCGGAGCCGTGGAAGCGGTTTGCCCCATGGCAGCAGAATTTGGCTTTCCCCAGTGGGTCTTCTGCATGGACAGCTTTGCCTTTGCTTCGGCGGAGCGCATTGTTTGCACTTATACCCAGAATGGGATTTGGTTCCTGGGCTTGATTGATACGGTGACCGGTGAGTTGGAGACGATTACCAGCCCTTACACCGAGATTAGTGATATTCAGGCCAATGGCGATCGCGCCATCTTCATTGGTGGTTCTGCTATCAGCCCCACTGCGGTGGTGCAGTTGAACCTAAGAACGCGCCAAATGACGGTGCTTCGTTCTTCTAGTGACTTAGAGCTGGACCCCGATTACCTATCAGAGCCAGAGCTTGTGACTTTCCCCACCACTGCGGGTCCCAATGGCGAAGCAGAAGTGGCCCATGGTATTTATTACGCGCCGAAGAACCGCGACTTTGAGGGAGCCTTGGGTGAGCGTCCCCCGCTCTTGGTCAAGAGCCATGGTGGACCCACTGCTGCAACCCGCAGTAGCCTAAACCTGGGCATTCAGTTCTGGACCAGCCGTGGTTTTGCGGTGCTGGATGTGAACTATCGCGGTAGCACTGGCTACGGTCGTGCCTATCGTGAGCGTCTTAAAGGTAACTGGGGCGTGCTGGATGTCGATGATTGTGTGTACGGGGCTAAATATTTGACCGAGCGGGGTGATGTGGATGGCGATCGCCTCACCATCGATGGCGGCAGTGCGGGCGGCTACACAACTCTCTGCGCCCTAACCTTCCACAGCGTCTTCAAAGCCGGGGCCAGTCGCTACGGCGTCAGCGACCTCACCGCCCTCGCTGAAGACACCCACAAATTTGAAGCGCGCTATCTAGACAGCCTGGTCGGCCCCTACCCTGCCAGCAAAGCGGTCTATGAGGAGCGCTCTCCCATAAATCACGTCGAGCATCTGTCCTGTCCTGTGATCTTCTTCCAGGGCCTAGAAGATCGTGTGGTGCCGCCCAATCAGGCTGAAGCGATGGTGAATGTGCTGAAGGATAAGGGCTTGCCGGTAGCCTATGTCCCGTTCGAGGGCGAGCAACATGGTTTCCGCAAGGCTGAGAATATCAAGCGGAGTTTGGAAGGCCAGCTCTTCTTCTATGCCCAGGTGTTTGGCTTTAAGGTGGCTGACGCGATCGAGCCTGTTGAAATTGCGAACTTGAAGGCCAAGCAGTTGTAGAGCTGAGGCACTCAAAGTACGACGAGGCGGGGGAATCGGTAGTGGGTAAGGTTGTGCAGTGATGCCAACAGTCCTGTACTGATTCCTCCGCTTTTGCTTTAACGATGAAGCAAGAGGATTGCCGTAGACTTCTGAGCATTTCAGGGCTACTGCGGACATGGCATCGCCATGTCCCTACCGTCGCAAAATCAGATTTTTGACTGAAGCAACCCAGCCTGTTGCGCAGAGGGATAACCTCTAAGGGGGCGGCGCTTCGGCCCCCTTGATCGGGAGTTTGAGGGCTGGCCCTCATGGCTGCCAGATTTGTCGATTTGTCTCATGATCGACCAGCTCAACCGCGCCATAAAGCCAAATAAAAAGCCAAGCTGTGTACCCGCACAGCTTGGCTTAAAGTCGTTTTACCGGATGAACCCAATCATCTAGTCATCCAGGTGATACAAACTACAACAAGACTCCCACCTCATTTGTAGTTGTCCCCGTGCTGGGACACCTGGCCGTGAAAGCCGAAAGTAAAATCTTTAACGACCTCGCGTGAACCTGACTATAGTCTGCCTAGAAATAATCACAATGGAAAGCCGGGTCTACCCCTGCGAGGGTTAACTAGCCCCCTGACCATTGACCCCCAGGGGTGTTACCCCTAATGGGTCTGTGCCCTAACTTTGGATTAAACCCCTCTAAACCTGAATTGCCAAAGGCACCTGATCCACGGGTTCTAGCAACTCTGTCGCAAGTTGCTTGGCCTGGATCAATCCTCGAAATGCCTCTGCGTCTCCCTTTGTTTTGAGGAGCTTATCTAGAATGCCAGCATACTCAATCTCCCCGCCCGCAGCAGTGGGCAGTACATAGCGCGCCTGGACTTCTTCCAGGAGCTGCACCGTACGCTCGTTGCCCCGCACGATCGCCCCCACAAGCGGCAAGCCCAAGTCCACAATGGGGGTTACCACAACATCAATAGGGCTGTAATCCTTAAGGGTTTTATCGCTATAGCCATGGGGCTCGTAATACAGGCTCTTGCCACTCTTCAAACCCTTGAGGAGATAACCATTCTCCGTCTGGGGCACTGGAGCTCCCTTGGTTGCTCGAATTTGTAGCTGGTTGCCGATCTCGTGGGTCTCGCCTGGTTTGAGAGGGGTGATGCTGAGGAAGCCTAGCTCCTGAGCGATCGCGGCTGCGGTACTAGAGGCCACTACCGGAATATCCTTTCCTAGCTTGGCTAGGGTTGGTCGATGGGCGTGATCCTCTAGCCCCTGGGAGAGCAGAATAAGGTCGATGTTGTCAGGAATGGCGATGCGGCTGCGGTGGCTACCCTCAAACAGCCAGGACTGACCACTAAAGGTAAGCGTCTCGACGAGCCAGGGATCGATGAGGATGCGAAGGGACTCAAATTCGAGGAGCCAGCTATTGGCGCCGTAGTAGGTGAACTGCATTTACGAGGTTGGGTGGCGATAGTCCTAGCCTAACGCCCTTCCTCGACCCATGTCTGTGACTACGATGTGGCTAGGACAGGCCCAGCTCGCGTTTGAGCAGTGCGACGGAGTCGGTGCTGATGAAGTTCTCGCAGCGGACAATCTTGGGATGGCGAATCAAGTCGTCTTGGACGCGGAAGATGGCCTGCTTGACGGCTTCGGCACTGGCTTGGTCGCAAAGGATAATGGAAGCACTGCGGGCGATCGCCTTCAATTTGTAGGCATCGCTGGTTTTGGTGCTCATCAGCAGCAGCTTCTCCCCCATGAGACTGCGGATATAGACATCCGCGCCTCGCAGCAGGCCAGCGCTCAAGCTGACAATGCCCACACAGGTGCCTGGGCTAAGCTGACTGAGGATTTGCAGCTCATTACTGTAGTCGTAGACATCTACGGGGATGACTCGTACGGATTTAGGCCCGGCGATTTCCTCGGCGCTGCTAATGAAGTAGCGGCTGGTGACGACGGTGGCGGAGCGGGTTTGGTTGAGGATGTTGCCCAGTTCTTCTAAGGGCACCAGCTGAACGGGGATTTTGAGAGCCTGCTCTAGCTCTCGCACCATTAGCTCACCAGCACCGATGTCATCGGAGGGAACGGTGACTAGCACTTGGGCGCTACAGCGCAGCCGCCAATCGATTTCGGCCAGGAACATGTCCCGCGCTTCGTTGAGGGAGCAGCCCTGCTTTACCAAGTCATCTAGGGTCTGGCGGACAACCTTGTAGGTGTCGGGGTGGCGCTTGAGCAGGGTGACGGAGCCGGTGCCCTCTGCGTCTTCGCCCTGGCGCACGTAGATGCCAGAGCCTGCCTGGGCATCGACTAGGCCGTCTTCTTCGAGCTGACGGTAGACCTTGCTAATGGTGTTGCGGTGCAGGCCGGTCTGCATAGCGAGCTGCCGGGTGCTGGGCAGCTTTTGGCCAGGGGGAAACTTGCGTGCGGCGATCGCAAACATGATCTGGTTGTACAGCTGATTAGAAGCGGGGATTTCGCTTTCGGGCTGAATGAAAAACTTGACCATGAAGCAGCGCAGTGAGGGGCAAATGCAAAAAACGGACGCGGAACGATATCTAGGCCCCTATTCTAGGCGGGGAAAGCAGATTCCGCCCTCGGGGTGAGGAACCCTATGTATTTGATTGCAATGCCCAGCCTTGATTAGTCCGGCAGATGTTTATATTTCTTAGAGAAATTTTTGCCTCCGGGGTCAGTTCGCCCAGCATGATGAGGAAGTCACGATGTCATTCGGTCGAGGTGAAATATGGGGGCCAAAGCAGCCGGTGGTGTGGGGATTCTGTTTTCCCTAATGTTGGCTTCGGTTTCAGCTGTGCGGGCCCAAGACTTGACCGAGCAGGCCCCGCTCAGTCCCCAGAAGACCACGGCATTTGCGGGAGATGTCCAAGCTGAATTGAGCGTTGTTCCCGGTGATGGCATTTGCGCTGAGGCTGCTCAGCTAACGATTTTGCGTCAAGGCCAGGTGATCTTGGAGCAGGACCTGTCATTGGATTATGGCGATGCGACTGCGATTCCCGAAGGCCCAGCGTTGTGCAACCTCAGTGACTTGAAAGTGCTGGACCTGGATGGAGATGCTGAGCCGGAGGTGCACCTGGGAAACTTCTCCGGGGGAGCCCATTGTTGTTTCTCTTCCTTGGTTTATCGCTATCAGCCGGGGAGTAGCGGTGCGGAGGATCGCTATGTCTTTACGAGTCACCCTTGGGGAAATGGCGCTTTTGATCTCGCTGATTTGGACCAGAGCAGTGATCGGCAAGGGGCTCCTGAATGGATTAGTCAGGACGATCGCTTCGCCTATGCCTTTGCAGCCTATGCAGCTTCCTTTTACCCCATTCAGATTTGGCGCTACGACGAAGGAAGCTTTGCGGATGTCAGTCGAGACTACCCCAAGCAGGTCTATGGCGATGCCTACCGTTTGTGGCTGCGCTATCGGGAGCTGCGTCAGGAGTTGCCTCTGCCGGAGCCCAGCCAGGACATAACAGCTGAGACTGAGGGGCAGGTTTATCTGAGTGTGATTCGCTCTGTCTTGGCGGCTTACATGGCCGATAAATATTTGCTGGGTCAAGAAGTGGATGGTTGGCAGCGGTTGGAGCAGCTGTATCCTTGGCGCGATCGCCCCGCCTTCATTACCAGCCTCAAGCACCACCTGCGTTCCACGGGCTATATCACCGGCAGCTTTACCCAGCCGGTGCAGTTTTTTCCGGGTGGCACCTTCGAATACCTCTCTGGACGGTTGTTGCCAGGGGATGTGCATCGCTATGAATTAACTGCGCGAGAGGCCCAGCAGCTCCAGCTCACCCTGCAATCTGGCGAGGTCAAGGTTTATCTGCTAACTCCTGGGGGCAAGTCTCTGGGGTTGCTCAGCCCAGAAAACACCAGCTTGGGTCGGCCTTTGCCTCAGAATGGGAAATACGTTGTGGAGGTGACAGCGGCGGCGGAGTCCAGGTATCAGATTTTTGTCGAAATTCCGTAGGGGCATCGGTTCCTGCGCCCGCAACAAGGTACTTATGCCGACCTGCTGGATAATTCTTTCAATCTGTTAGACGCAAAGGCATTTAGCCTGGGTCGGGAGACCCGACCCCTACCAGGGGTTTGATGTTTCTTTATCAAGCACTTTTCAATGACGATTCAGACGCAAGCTGTACAGGTTCTCAATGGTGATCTGAAAATTGAGGCTTATCTCGCAGAACCCACTGGCGATGGCCCCTTCCCAGCTGTGGTGGTCATCCAGGAAGTCTTTGGGGTGAATGCCCATATTCGTGATGTTTGCGATCGCCTCGCCCGCTCCAACTACATCACCCTGGCCCCCGCCATCTACCAGCGCAACGCCCCTGGCTTTGAGGTGTCTTACAACGAAGCAGGGCTGAAGGAAGGGCGCAAGTATAAGGAAATGACCGATGCGGAAGAGCTGCTGGGTGATGTGGGGGCGGCGATCGCCTTCCTCCAGTCCAAGCCCAATGTGAAACCCGGTGGTGTGGGCACCATCGGCTTCTGCTTTGGTGGCCATGTTGTCTACCTCGCTGCCACCCTGCCGGAGGTCAAAGCAACGGCCAGCTTCTACGGCGCGGGCATTACCACCATGACCCCTGGCGCAGGCGAGCCACCGACGCTGACGCGCACTCGTCAGATTGGTGGTGAACTCTATGGCTTCTTTGGTAACGAAGACCAGTTGATTCCCAATGGTCAGGTGGATGAAATCGAAGCTGCCCTTAAAGCCAATGGCGTTGATCACAAAATCTTTCGCTACGATGACGCCGGTCATGGTTTCTTCTGTGATGGGCGATCGGCCTATGTGGAAGCTGCCGCAAAGGATGCCTGGATGCAGGTGCAGGAATTGTTTGGCCGCTGTTTATGATTGCTTTGCTGATGTTGTTTTTTGTGATGCGTAGCTGAATTTTGTCCAAAAACCTCGGTCTCAACCGCTGGCTCCGTCGCCTTTGGTCCGCCATTCTTCTGGCGGGACAGGTTTTGGTGCATCTATTGCGAGGCCGAATCAATCGCCGCAATACGATTGAGCAAATGCAGGCGGCGGGACCGGCTTCTTTGCTGATTACTGGGGTGGCTGCTCTGTCGGTGGGATCAGTCTTTACGATCCAGGTGGCGCGGGAGTTTCTCCGCTTTGGTGCGGGTGCTGTTGTGGGGGGGGTATTGGTCCTGGCCCTGGTGCGGGAGCTGGCTCCGGTGATTGCGGCAGTGTTGCTCGCGGGGCGTATGGGCTCGGCCTTTGCGGCGGAGATTGGCACCATGCGGGTTACAGAGCAGATCGATGCCCTGTTTGTGTTGCGCACGGACCCTGTGGATTATTTGGTGGTGCCTCGGGTTTTGGCCTGTAGCTTGATGATGCCGATTTTGACCTTGGTATTTGCGATCGCCGGAACCCTCGCCGGTCTCTTAGTGGCCACAACAGTCTTTGGCATGAGCCAAGCCATTTTTATCAACTCCGTCCGTCAATTCCTCAGCGTCTGGGACCTCGTCAGCGCCATGATCAAGGCTGTGGTCTTTGGTGGGCTCGTAGCGGTGATTGGCTCCAGCTGGGGATTAACAACGACGGGGGGCGCTAAGGGAGTCGGAGAATCGACAACCGCTGCCGTTGTCACAACGCTGCTGCTGATTTTTGTGGTGAACTTCTTTTTGTCGGGGCTGCTGTTTCAAGGGCAAGGCAGCGCTTTAGCCAATCTGTAGAAAGAAGTCGGTCGGTTCGGTCCTGGGGCATCCTAGTCTGCCTTCTCGATACAATGAGTAGACTTCGTTGTTTCTTGTCGGTGCCCCGTGGTTTTTGAATGTCCTGAGCCTGAACTAGAAACCGTTATTTTGGATCCCAGCTATAACTTGGCCCTAGGCGTTGGGGCGATCGCTATCCCGTTGGGACTCCTTAACCTCTGGGTGGGCTTAGTCGTAGGCCTCTTCGCAATCTTTCTTGCTGTCCAGGCCACAATCCTGCGCATTCACTTCACCGGCAAAGCGCTAGACCTCTACCGGGGCGAAAAGCGCCTGCGAACCTTCCCCTACACCGACTGGAGCCATTGGGAAATCTTTTGGGAACCATTGCCGATATTGTTTTACTTCAACGAAGTTAACAATATCCACTTCGTTCCGATGCTGTTCAATCCCCAGCAATTGAGGGACTGCGCGGTGGCTCGATGTCCGCGTTTACCCGATTCTGCACTTGCTCAACCTGAAGATGCTGAGAGCGGTCAAACCCCCACTGCTTCCCAGGTGGAGGAATCCGCCCCCGCCAAAGCGGTCACAACCGATTAACCTAGACACAATCTATTGAGCCTGGGTCAGGCAGTGCAACTGAACCTTGACCTTCGGCCGGCTGACGCTGCCCTTGCTCTTCCAAGCCTGATGATGAATCCCGAAGACTTAGAAACGACTGCGCAATCCCATGGCTCTGAGGCAGAGCCGTCAGAGAATTCCGTTGGAGCATCATCAGTAGAAAGCTCCTTGGCGGAAGAGCATGCCGAATCTATCCATGCCAATGATTCTCCCGAAGAAGACTTGAGTTCTAGTTCTGTGGATGAGCTCACGGCTCAGAAGCAAACGATCAAGGCTGAAGTGGATGAGCTTTGCCGTCAGCGAGATAGCCTGGCCCAAGAATTAGAAACTAAGCAGGCAGCCCTGCAAACGGTTTTAGAAGATGGCTTAGTCATTTTTAAGCAGCGCCAAGAAGAGCTCCAGCGTAATGTGGAGCAGTTGGAGCGTCGCCGGGAGTCAATCCGCAAGGAAATGCGTGAGAACTTTGTGGGGACCTCCCAGGATTTAGCCCTGCGGGTCCAAGGCTTCAAGGATTACCTGGTTGGGAGTCTTCAGGATCTGGCTTCCTCGGCAGATAAGTTGGAGCTCGTGCGCGACAATCGCCAGTTTCAGCCCTCTCCCCAGGACAATGCAGCGGCCACTGATGGCGAAAAGCAGGCCTTGCCCCTGCCAGAATTTGCCCAAAAGACCGATGTGGAGCAGGAGCAGCAGATCCGCGACCTGCTAGAGCGTTACCGCACCAGCCCGGATTACTACGGTCCACCCTGGCAGTTGCGCCGTACCTTCGAGATCGTCCATGAGGATGCGGTGTCCAAGTGGTTCTTTGACCAAGGTGGTCGCGGTGCTCTGCGGACCTTAGGTAGCCGCTTGCAAAATATTTTGGTTGCCTCTTCAGCGATCTCGGTGCTGAACGAGTTCTATGGCGATCGCGTCTGCGCCCTCATCCTGGCCAATAGCCCGGAGCGACTCGGCGACTGGCGACGGGGCCTTCAAGAATGCCTCGGTGTCTCCCGCCAAGACTTCGGTCCCAATCAGGGCATCGTCCTTTGCGAATCGCCTGAAGTCCTTGCCCAACGGGCAGAGCGGATGCTCCAAGTGGGAGATTTGCCCCTGGTCATTCTCGATGAGAGCGAGATGTTGGTGGATGTGGCTCTGCTGCGTTTTCCTCTCTGGATCGCCTTTGCCCCCGATCCTGCTAAGCCTCGCCCCTCCTACGACGATGGCTTTGGCCCAGAGCGAGAGCCCAAGAGCGGCGGTCTTTTCGAGGCGGGACCGGATAATTTATTTGAGCGAGCCTTTGGCAGCCTAGGCCTAGGTCGTGAAGAGGATCCTCGCGGTGGCTACGGTGGCCAGGATCCCTATGGCCAGCCCCGATATGATCAAGGCGGCTATGGCCAGCAGCAAGGTTATGGCCAATCCAACTATGGCCAGTCTGGCTATCCTGCGCAGAATTCAGGGCAAGGCAGCTACGACCAAGACCGCTATAACCAGGGCGGTGGCTATGAGCAGTCCGGCGCCAATCAGGCAGGCTATGGCTCCCAGAACTACGGCCAGGGGAATGCCGGTGGAAATAGCCAAGCGGGCTATGGCCAGGAACCCTATGGTCGCGATCGCAACGATGGCTACGGCCAAGCTCCTCAAGGGCAGGGCTCCCAAGGGCAAGGCTCGGCTCAGTCCTATGGTGATGAATATGGTGCTCGGCGGGAGCCCCGCCGCAGTCGTTATAGTGAGAGTGATCAATCAGATCGCTATGGCCGCGATTCATCTGGAAGCTTGCGAAGCAATCGCAACGACGAGAGTGATGATTGGCTGTAACACCGAACTCATTTGTTAAGCCATAGACTTTGCCACTGACTTCTTCAAAGATCTGTGGCAAGCTTTGCTCCCCATTGCGGGATCAGATGCTGTGGAAATATACGATGTATAGACCGTCTGCATCCTTCTCTTTTCCCTACCCACGGATATGCTTTGCGAGTTAGCGCAAAAAAATCTGTTGAGGGGGTGTGATCCTGGGTCGTAACGGGCTAGAATTTAGCTCACTTGTTAAAAATTGTAAATCTTTGCCCACCATGCTGACCGCAATATTCTCTGCCTTCGGCCTGATTTTGGTTGCTTATCTTTTTGGCTCTCTGCCGACGGGATATTTGGCTGGGCGCCTCCTGGGAGGGTTTGATATCCGCGAACGGGGATCAGGGTCCACAGGGACTACGAATGTTCTGCGCAACCTGGGTAAAGGGCCTGCGATTGTCGTGTTGCTAATTGACGTCTTGAAGGGAGTTGCGGCGGTAGTGGTGGCGCGATCGCTGTTTTCCCTCGTCACAATTGACCTGATAGAAGCATCAGCCTTACTCGAACCGCTGGTTGCATTATCTGCACTGGCCGCAGTGCTGGGTCACAGTGCCCCTATTTGGTTAGGGTTCCGAGGTGGGAAGTCTGTGGCTACGGGGTTGGGGACTCTTGCAGCGATGGCTTGGCCCGTTGCCCTGGGAGCTTTTCTCGGTTTTGGTTTGACTTTAGCTGCATCTCGCATTGTTTCCCTTTCCTCCCTAGTGGCTGCAACGCTAGCGATTGCGCTTCCTATGGTGCTGGGTTTCCCTGTGGCTTATCAGCTCTTTGGCCTTGCGGGTGGCACATACGTCATTTGGCGGCATCGCAGCAACGTGTCTCGTTTGCTAGAAGGCACCGAGCCGAAAATTGGCCAGAAGGCTGTGGCTTAGTCGATTAGGTCTGCCATGGAAAATTAGGCTTTTGGGCAGGCAGTATTGCCGGAACCAACAACCAATTCATTTAGAGCAGAAAGGCTCCTGGAGATATTAATTATCTCCAGGAGCCTTTCTGCTAGAGCCCTATGGACTTCACAGTGACTCATGCCACTTCCAATCCCCAGCTACTCATGAAACCTAGAGACTCCTGAGGATACTGAATTCATCTGAAGCAAGGCCATTAAAAATTAGTATCGGTGCTTCAAAAAACACTTTGGTAGTTGTTGAAACATGACAGTTGTTTCTAACACTGAGTTGTAAATGCTGTAGAGGTGGGATTGCAGCAGCGCCCCACCTCTACAGCCTCAAATTTATCCCTATGTGGTGCGGGAGCCCTATGAGCTGATGAAGGTCTTCGAGGGCTGCGTTCCTCCATAGGTTGTTGGCATAACTTCGACTGACTGAGGGGTCAGGCCTTTTCTTCAATTGGGGTATGCACCTCCCAGGGGTTTGTGACCCATCGCTCAATGAGGGCTCCTATCCCTCTAACTCTCTGGGATTGGGACTTCTACAATTACTTTGGTGCATCGCCAACGGTTCGTTTCAACTCTGTTTTGAGAGGGATCCGTGGGATGAAAACAGAATATTTAGCGACTCATTCAGTTGGTGGTTCAACCCATCCTTCTGGAAATGCTAATACAGGAGAAACGGTCTATCTTTTTAGATGTTTGCCTTTATACGAAATAGAGTTGGCTACTCCAACCTAGCGTTGTCCTAATTCTTGGGAGCGTAGCCAAGCTGACCGAACTGCATCAATCAATGCCGCACGAAAGCCTCCCCGCTCCAGGGCTGCCACACCTGCAATGGTTGTTCCCCCAGGGCTAGTCACTTGGTCTTTCAATTGAGCAGGGTGTTTGCCGGTTTGTTTGAGGAGCTCAGCGGTGCCTAGAACCGTCTCTAAGGCCAGTTGTTGCGCGGTTGCTCTAGGTAGCCCTGCGGAAACGCCTCCATCGGCTAGGGCCTCGACCATGAGGGCAACATAAGCGGGACCAGAACCTGAGAGTCCGGTTACGGCGTCCATCAGGCTTTCGGGTACCTCTACAACGGAGCCAATTGTGGAGAAAATCTGTCGGGCCTGGTCGATGTGCTCTGGAGTTGCATGGGCTCCCGCCGCGATCGCGGTGCAACCTGCCCCCACAATGGCTGGGGTATTGGGCATGGCACGAATGATTGGCTGCTGACCAAACGCTGCCTGTAGCGTTTCGAGTGGCGTTCCAGCAAGGATTGACACTACCAGTTGGTGTTGCATCTTAGAATGCTGTTGCCTATCCAATTGGCTGTCTAGTTGAGCAGCAACGGCTCCAAAAACCTGTGGTTTGATTGCCAACAATAGAACATCCGCTGAAGCCGCTTCGCCATTGTTGTCAGTTACCTGGACGCCATATTGGGCTTTGAGCTCATTTCGACGTTGCTCCCAAGGTTCACTAACCAAGACGTCGTCAGCCTTGTAACGTCCTTGCTCTAGGAGCCGAGACAGGATTGCGGTGCCCATTACACCGCCGCCAATTAAGCCAAGTTGGGGAGCCATGCGCCAAAGAAATGAAGGTTGTAGGTTGCTCGGTCAACAGCTTTTGGGCCGAGTCCTAGCCATTAAACCCCAAAGCGCTCCTCTGATAGCAGCAAATACTGGATTGGTCTCAATAATTCAGTCAGCAACTCCCTTGCAACGACCCCTATTGTGTTCTTTGTTTCTTCCTGCTCTCTAAATCACTGCTTTGAGGGGGATTTAGAGGACTTCAATCTACCGCCGCCTTGTTCTTGCATTTGAGAAGAAGGCAGCAAAGCCAAAATAAAAGCGGAACAGGTACAACCTGTTCCGCTTTTATCTGCTAATGCTGAGTTTTCTAGCACCCAATCCAAAAACTTATGGAGTGATAATGAGCCCCGCCTTACGGAGCCCAGATACTTTATAACCCGCTTATTGAGCGATGGGCATTTGTTCGTTAGCCCAGGCTGGAGCTGGGGTGTGGGCGATGGGCTGTTGTTGGGGAGCTTCCATCGGAGCAGGAGCACCATCTTCTTGCTGGGTAACAACAGCAACACAGTTAGGAGTGAAGAGGAAGATGCTTTCGCCAACACGCTCTTGATGACCGTCGATTGCGTAAGTTCCACCTGCAACAAAGTCCACAGCACGCTGAGCTTGGTCAGGATCCATCAAAGTTAGATTGAGGACAACGGACTTACGCTCACGCAGGGCTTGGATAGCCTGGGGCATTTCTTCAAAAGACCGAGGCTCCATCACCACAACTTCAGAGAGACCGTTGATTGTGCCAGGCATGCCAATCACATTGCTCATGGAGGAACCAATATTGGTGGTCATCATCGTAGAAGCGGGGCGGGTTTCACGGGTACGGCGGCGGCTGCGGGAATCATCTTCGATGACGGGGGCAGCAGCAGGAACGTTCTCTTCTTGGTAGAGGTTCTGATACTCCTCACCACCATCCATTTCGTCGTACTCGTAGTCGTACTCCATTCCTTCTTGAAGACCAACGAAGTCACGCAGCTTGTTGAAAATCGACACGGTTCACACTCCAGTAAAACTCAGTAAATGCTCAAGTAGGTGCAAGGCTGCACGTTCGGACCAGCATTGAACTAGGGACAAATGCAAATGCAGCGAGAGAGAGGCGAAAGACAGAAGACTTGCAGCTAAAGATGCACCCTATCTCTAGAACTGGGAAGATTCTATTACAAATCTTCACTATTCCGTCTTTTTACGGTTCTTTCGAAGCCCTGCGTTAGGGTATCTCAGTTGCTGAGAAAACTCCAGCCCTAGCTATCGAAAACCCAAAAAAAAGTTGTTGGGCCTTGGTTAAACCCGTCAATCTCATTTGAGGTGAAAGCGAACCTGTGGGAGTGCAGATTCTGATTCCACGGCTGTTTGAGAGCTTTGTTAGCCCGCATAGAGCCAGTTCATCCCAGGTGCGAGACCATCCTATCCAGGCCCCTATTGGGTGACAAGTAGGGAACTAACCCCTCGCTCCAAAGATGGTCTGGCCCAACCTCACTAGGGTTGAACCCGCCTGAACAGCCAAGGAATAATCCCCGGACATTCCCATTGACAATTGCTTCATTGCCATATTAGTACATCCGAGGCGTTTTGCTTCAGTTGTAATTAATTCAGCGAGTTCACGGTTCTCTTGGAAGATTTTTGACGCATTTGCGTCGTTTGAGGACAAAGGCGGGATTGTCATCAGTCCTTCTACTTGTATGTGATTATACTCACATATGCGTGAAATCGCTGTCAATAACTCCTGAGGTTCCCAGCCTGTTTTGCTTGGGTCAGGACGATATTTGACCTGGAAACACACTTTAGGGCAGCGATCGCACTCTTTGGAGAGTCGATTGATACGTTCTGCGAGCTTTAAACTATCGACGGAATGGATCCAATCGAAGGTTTCCACTGCTTTTCTTGCTTTGTTGCTCTGCAACTGTCCTATCAAATGCCAGGTGATGTCTGTGAGATCGGTCAACTGTGCCCGCTTTTCTATGGCTTCCTGGACCCGGTTCTCGCCAAAATCCCGTTGCCCCGCTGCATAAGCTGCCCGGACATGTTCGGCGCTGCGGGTTTTGCTGACGGCGATGAGTCGCACGCTGGGGGGTAATTCTTGACGGAGTTGTGCCAAACGTTGGGCAATTCCGGGGGCGTCAATGACCTCGGTCATGGTCTGTTGGAAAGATTGAGGAGTGGTGTGAGAACGTTGCGCGGGGGAGCCTAATGGATCTGCCAGCGGCTTTGCCGCTCAATGGCTGGTGGCCGATGCTCCAGGGGTTTGTGCTTTTGAGGGTCCCGAAAACGATTGCAAAGGATTAGAACAGCGTTTTGTAGGTTTGTTGGAGATTGCGAAATGCTTCGAGGTTGGGGTCCCGACGCAGAACGCGAATGCGACCTTCAACTAATCCACGGGCATCACTGCGGGTCACAGGGGAAAATTGCAGATTGGCACCGTCATTGGTGACGATGAAAAATAGCCGCTGGGCGTAGAGCGTGGCGAAGAGAGTTTGGCTCTCTTCGAGTTTGCAAACGCTGAATAGCATCCCGAAGTTGGGATGGGTTAAGTAGTTTTCGATGTTCATAGATTCGAAGCGAGGCGGACGATGGATTGCTGGATGGGCTGCATCTGTTACGTTGCCGATGACAAATCAAAACTGTTGAAAGCTAAGCAGGCTAAACAATAACGGTGGACTTTGTCCTCATAGACCATATGAAGTACTCTTGCATCCTGGATGGGAATTCCCGATGCGCACCGTCATAAGAGTGAGATTAAATGGCTTAAACCAGCTGATAGAGCTATTGTCCGCGATCTTGGTTCTTCTCTATGTCTAAATTTGAGGGAAAACGCCACAATTTAGCGGTTGCTCCTGGGCTTAGGGCTCTCCACCAATAATCAGTCGCAGGCTACAAAATGCTGCCAGGCCGACGATCGCCACCCAGTCGCGATTCTTCAGTTTTAGATCATGCCACTGGACACGGTGGCGATTGGGACTGGTGAACCCCCTGACCTGCATCGCATTGGCGGCTTGGGAGGCGCGCAGAAGCAGGTTCTCGATCAGGCGTTCGGCTACGGTGAGCCACACACGCACGCTGCGTTTGATGCCGAGTTTTTTCCAGTTGATAGCGCGGGTCCAGATAGATCGGCCTAGATTTTGGACTTCTTCTAAGACTAGGGGAATGTAGCGCAGGGCCAAGGTGAGGGTGAGGGCAATCTCGGTGACGGGGAGCTTGAGGTATCGCAGGGGCAGCATTAGATCTTCAAGACCTGCTGTGATTTCTTCGGGAGCTGTGGTGAGGAGATAGAGATTGGTGCTGTAGATCAGGGTGAAGATTAAAGTGCTGACGCGGATTCCCAAATCGAGGGTGCGTCGAGTCAGGGTAAATGGTCCCTGCTTAAACAGAACGTACTGATAATCGCTAGCCGGGGGTAACGGAGCCTTGCTTGGATCTAAGGGCTCTGCTTCCCTTGTCCAGGGGAAAAACTTGTTGAGCAAACTAAGCTGCTTTTCGGCTCCAGCTTCTTGCTCCCCTGGCTGATTTCCTGCATCTTTGGCTTGATTCTCTGCGTTGGAGATTGCCTTTTCCCCTTGGGTTGGTGCTGGGGGGACTGTCGCAGGATCTTCCTTGAGGGGGACTTGAGAGGCAGGACCATCAAGCGTGAGGCTAGGGATGGAACGAGGCTGGTGTTCGACAAGGAGCCCATCGGGCGCGATCGCCGTCATCACAAAAATCAGGCTGCATAGGGTGAGTAGCCAGCCCATTTGCTGGCGCCAGACCCGTAGAGGAATGCGAGCAATGAGGGTGAGCAGCATGAGCAGCAACACCAGGACAATGCGCCAATAGGCATTGGCGAGTAGGGGGGTGAGCAAAAAGCCCATCAACCAAAATAGCTTGACCCTGGGATCTAGGCGGTGAAGCCAAGTCACGGGTTGCTCTAGATATAGGCCCAGTGGGAGGGCGCGCAAGATATCCATGGGTTGTGGGCGGCTTTAGTTAGATCGTTGGGCTTGGGATGATGCGATAGACCGGGGGATAAGGCTTTGAGCTTGTTAGCTATTGCAGGGAGCCCTATCAGAAACCAGCCCAAATTCGCCTGCCTATTCTAATAGGCTGCTTCAATTTCGACAGTGCCAGAGCCTGGCTATGTCACACCAGCCCAGCTTTCCTAGGGGAGCGCTATTTCTGCTTGACGCGAGTGGCACGGTTTACAGTACGCTCCACTTCGCGAGTGCGTTTGCCGCGCCAGATTAGGCGTAGGGGCGTCCCTGAAAAATTCAATCCTTCGCGGAATTGGCGTTCCACGTAACGACGGTAGGGGTCGCGGAACAGCTTGGGGTCATTGACGAAGAGAGCGATCGTTGGGGGTTGGCTAGAGACCTGGGTGCCGTAGTAAATCTTCCCCTGGCGTCCCTGGTGGGTGGTGGCAGGCGATTTCCAGCCCACGGCCTCTTCTAGAACTTCGTTAATGACAGAGGTGGTGACCCGGCGCTTGTGGGCATCGGCGGCTACATCAACTAGGTCGAGGATTTGGGGGACCCGCTGGCCAGTGAGTGCACTGGTAAAGATCATGTCTGCCCAACCGAGGAAGTACAGACGAGCGCGAATCTCCTTCTCGACGTCGTAAATGGTGCTGGAATTTTTGACAATGGCATCCCATTTATTGACCACGATGATGCAGGCTCGGCCTTCGTCTTCAATGCGCCCGGCGAGTTTCTGGTCTTGGTCGGTGACGCCATCCAAGGCATCAATGACGAGTAGGACGACATCGGCGCGTTTGATGGCTTTGAAGGAGCGGTTGATACCAAAGAATTCTGGGCCGTACTGGGTGCTGCGACGGCGGCGAATGCCTGCGGTATCGATCAGGCGGTAGCGAGTGCCATTGCGTTCGACAAAACTGTCGATGGCATCGCGGGTGGTGCCGGAGATGTCGCTTACAATGGCACGGCCTTCGCCTAGGAAAGCATTGAGTAGGCTGGATTTGCCGACGTTGGGTCGACCAATGATGGCGACGGAAGTGGTTTCCGGTTCATCGGCAGGAACTTCGGGCAGATGGGTAATGACTTGGTCGAGGAGATCGCCCGTGCCGTTGCCATGAATGGCAGACATGGGGATGGGGTCGCCCAGGCCCAGGTTCCAGAACTCAGCGCTTTGGGCGCCGCCCAGTTCTACGGACTCGCATTTGTTGACAGCGAGGAGCACGGGGACTTTCTGTTGGCGGAGCCAGCCTGCGATTTCTTCATCTGCAGCGGTTAGGCCAGCCTGGCCATCGACCACCATAATGGCAACGCTAGCTTCGGCCAGGGCCAGCATGGCTTGCTCGCGGATGTAGGGCAAAAACTCAGTTTCGTCGTCAAAGACGATGCCGCCTGTGTCTACGACTTGGAAGTCGCGATCGCCCCAAAATGCATCTCGGTAGGTGCGATCGCGAGTGACGCCGGGCTCATCGTGGACGATTGCGTCGCGCCCGCCACCCATGCGATTGACGAGGGCAGATTTGCCAACGTTAGGGCGACCAATAATGGCAACAATGGGCAGCGGCATAGGACGGAAAGGCCCAGAACGATAGCAAGGGCGATAGCGGGAGGGATTGGCGACCGATATCGCGACAGTCGCAATACAGGGACCAAAGATTTAAACATTCATTTCTATTCTAGTCGTTCCCTGCCCCGCTGTTATCAAGATTCGGTGATGGGTGCGAATTCTGCGGGGAGGCGTTGCCATTGCTGCACCTGGGTTCCGTGGAATTGGCGCATCGTGAGCAGACGATAGTTCTGCTCCATAAAGTCATTGAGCAAGCGGTAGCTTTCATCAAAGCTGGCCATGGAGGTGAGGATCTGGTCATCCCTGACTAGCCATAGGCGATGGGGTAACTCGGGTGGGGCACTTCCCAGAGATATGGGGGGGCTGTCTAAGTTGTCGAGGAATGCTTCTACGGATTTCGGCTGGGGAGTGGGGGGAAGTTGTTCTTCGCGGGAGGGAAGGTCGAGGGCTTCTCTAAGTTCTGCTTTTGTTGATGGACTGAGGTTGATACGACGGAGTTTGGCTTCGAGTTCGATTTGAAGCGGCTCTAGTTGATCAGGAGAGGGTGATGAAGGCGCTGCTTCGTCGCGACTGACATCCTCGATGAAGTCTGAGATTGCTTGGAGGGCTATGGTTTGGTGCTCTTGAGGTATGGCTTGAGTCAATGCCTGGGTGATTTGTTCGCTGCTGGTGAGGATTAGGTGGTCCTGGCGGTACTGGGGAATGCTGGCGCTGTCGAAGAGCGATCGCGGCAGGGCAATCAAAGCTGGGAGCCTCGGGACTGCTTCTGCTGTGGGGGCGGGGACGGCTGGGTTCGGGGAGCGGGATGGCTGGGATGGATTTTTCGGAGTGGCTTGGGTCCTGGAATCTTGGGGCTGTGCTGCGTTGGGATAGTAGTGGGCGAGTGCCATGGCGACTTCGCCGTTGAAAACCGCGACAGATTCTTGGGGGGCTACGACTTGCTGGAGATAATCACCGACACGGGCATAGTCCCCTTGTTTTGCCATGGGGGCGTAGACCTGCCAAAGGCTACGGGCATTGATGCAGAGCAATAAGATGAGGCTAAAACTCAGGAATATGCGGCGTCTGGTGCGCGGTAGCAGGGATATTAGGCCCAAGGCGCTGAAGTAGACGAGGCTTACCATGACGATGGCATGACGGTATTCCACGCTTCGGACTAAGGCAAATGCGCCTAAGAGCTGAAGCATTACGAGGCCATGGAGCAGCCAAGCTAGGGTGACGTTGAAGCGTAGTTGGCGGCGGCGTCCCCAGGCGAGGGCGAGTAGCCATAGGCCGACGAAAAGTCTACTCAGCTTCCAGTCCCAGCTGGGAGTGCCTGCGGGGTCGCTGGGCAGTAGGTAAACCAGGTTCCGGAAGAGGGTTTTGCTAGCGGCGGCTTTGAGAGCTGCCCAAACACCCGGGTTTTCTACGATGGAGCTGTTGTCCTCCAAGGCAGTGAGCTGCTGACCAACGACTAGAACAAGGGGAAGGGTACAAATCGTGATGAGAATGCTATCGAGGCAGTAGGCTGCGAAACTGGCGATCGCCCGTTTGCGCCGTTCGACTGAGCCCAGGGCAATGAGGAGTAAGACGAGGCCTTGAGCGGCAATTTGGAAGGTAAGGAAGTAGTGGCTATAGATGCCGATGATGGCAGTGGCACCATAGGTCCAGCGAGCCCAGGTTTGGTTTTTGAGCGGGATGAAGGGGCGAGTGATGAGGCTACTGGGAGTGGGATCGAGCAGGCAGTTGGCATATCCCTTGAGGAAGAGCCAGAGCAGGAGGGTGGAGAGAAAGACTGCCCAGGCGTAGCCTCGGGCTTCGATGGCGATCGCGACTAGGAAGGGGTTGAAGGCAAGGGCGAGAACAATCCAGCCCCGATGGACGATGGGAAAAAGCTTGTGGGAGATGCGGCTGCTGAGCCAGAGAGTGCCAGCGATGGCTAGGAGCGAGGGTAGGCGAGTGACTAGGACGCTGTTGTGAATGTGGCGGGTTAGCCAGAGCAGGATGAAGTAGAACGGGGCCTGTTCTTCGAAGTCGATCGCCCATTTCAGAGTTGTAGGCAGGTCGTTGTTGGTGGTGGCGAGGGAGTAGGCTTCGTCGATCCAGAGGTTGAGGTGGCTGGCGAGAAAGGTGGTGAGGAGAAGGTGGCAGCCGATGATGGCGAGGACGAGGCGGTTGGGCTTTGAGCCTAGGAGCGATCGCCTAGGGCCGCCGTAGACGAGGTCTAGGGCAATGAGTTGGAGGTTGACGGAGGGGTCTGCAACTGTCATGCCGTTGGCGGTGAAGGGTGTGGGTTGAGCGATGAGTGTTTCAACCTACTGACAGGATGACAAATTCTCCGGCGTTCCTAGATGAAGAGACGGTGCGTTTGTATGAATTCTGGGCGGGTTTTTTGCTGGTTGGCGAGGTCTTTTTCGGAAGGATTTTGCTGGGTTTATGGGGGCAGAGCAGGCTGATTTTCAAAGGTGGAGGCTCTGGGGGAAGTTGCAGGATCCCTTGTTTCCAATGCAACGGCTGCTGACTGGCTCTATTTCTTGCCGCGTTGGGTCAGCAAATCAATCGCATCCCCTAAAGCCAAGCTCAGTTCTTCGCGGGTTGCCTGATGGGCCTTGCGCTCAGCCTCCAGGTCGCGGCGTAGGGCGTTTCGCTCTTGGGCAATTTCGTGGACGTATTGTTGAAGTTCTGCGGGGTCGGTCATGCCCGCTAGGCTTTCTAACACTTCAGGTGCGTCGCTGGGGTCGGTGCTTTGCAGGGCAGCTTGGGCGGCCTCCAGTTGGCGGATTTGATCCTGGAGCAGACTGATTTTTTGCTGGCGCAGTTGGGTTTCGTCGTGGAAGCGATCGCGCCATTGGGCCGCTTCTTGAAAGGCAGCATCACGCTCTTGCTGCATGACGCCGAGTTGCTGCTGCAAGGATTTGACTTCGTTAAGCCAGTAGCTGATGTCCTGCTTCATTGGGAGTTGGGGGCCGTTTGGTTTGAAGCCATCGGAAGGCTAGGGGGAACGGGCTAATGCGGCGGATAGCTCAGCAACTGTCTCTCTGAGCTATCGATTTCTGTTAGGAGTTCGCATCAGTTAATGGCAAGAAGCATCCCACTAGAGCAATAAATTCGCAAGGGCCGGGGGAACGGGCAGGATGATGAGCAGCAACATGGCTAGGGCGGCTAGGCCTAAGCCGTCTCGGCGATCGTCCAGTTCGCTGACATCGTTGAGGGCAGGTTCATCCATCGCAGGGATGAGCAGCAGCATAAAGGCCCAGATCAGTAAATCTCGCTGGAGCAGAGCCAGGCAAATGACGAGGATGCGGGTGACTTGGCCAATCATGGCCCCGCCTCGCTGACCAAACATGGCATGGACCATGTGGCCGCCGTCGAGTTGGCCGATGGGCATGAGGTTGAGGGCGGTGACGAGGATGCCGAGGTAACCAGCGATCGCCACTGGATGCAGGGAAATTGCGCTACTCGTGGTCAATTCACTGCCCAAAAACAGGCGCCCCAGTAAAGTCATCAGGATGGAAATGCGGGGATTGAGAGCTGCAAAGTTGAGGAAGCTGGTTTGCTCCTGCAAAGGCACGACCTGGGAGTGGTTGACGCCCCAAATCAGCAAGGGCAATGCAACAACAAGTCCCGCCAGCGGTCCAGCAATGCCCACGTCAAAGAGGGTTTTGCGGTTCGGCATGGGGGAACGGATTTGCACGAATGCGCCAAAGGTTCCCAACAGACCGGGAACGGGGATGAAGTAGGGCAGGGTGGTTTTGAGCTTGTAATGGCGAGCTGCGAAGAAGTGGCCGCTCTCGTGGAAGCCCAGGATAAGGAGGAGGGGGATGGCGTAGGGCAATCCCTTCAGCAGTACCTCCGGCGAATTGATAATGCTTTCGGTTGATTCGACGGGTACCCCGGCGAGACCTGTGCCAATGAGAGTGGTTGTGCAGAGGGTCAGCAGGAGCAAGAAGCTCGCTAGGCCGTAGCGGTAGGTGGGATTGACGAGCTTCTTTAGCTTGGGCGAAACCTGGGGGTTGGGGACGAGGGCAAAGAAGGGTTTGCCTTGGAAGTCTTCTTGGAGCAAGACCAGGAAGCGATCGCCAAAGCGTCCTTCTACGTTTTTCTTGATCGCGCCGTAGACCTGATCTGCTTCGCCCCGCAGTTGTCCCTGGCAAACCACGGCCTGGAGGCGGTATTCAATTTTGTTGAGGACGAAGGTGGTCCAGCTAAAGCATTGCCGCAGTTGGGCTTCTTCGTCGTTGTTGAGGGGAGGTTTGGGCTTGGGGCGATCGCGGTTTGCAGCGATGGCGGCTGCGGCTTTACCTGCATTGCTTGCCTGGCCTGGAGGATTGCCATTGCCACTGCTGTCCTCAGCTTCGCGAGCTTTGGTCGGCAAGGTCCCACGCCAGTTGCGCAGCATCAAGAGATACAGGAACGAACAAATCATGAATGACCCAAACACCAGTGCAGGGGGAATGGGTTCGTTCGGATTCGTCAGGGTCCAGCCCATCCACAACAGGGAAGGGGACATCATCACCAGCCACAACAGCCAGAGTTGCCGCCCAGTCAGGGGCGGAACACTGCGCTTAAGAATGAAGTAGGTAAGCCACCCGAGAATGGCCAGCCAAAAGTAAGGCATGCTGAGTTGAGTTAATGAGTGGGATTATGCTGCTGCGATGGCTGCGCTGAGCGAAATAGAGTCGCTGGGCGTTATGGCTGCGCTAAGCGGCAGGGTAACCGCAATGTAACCGCCACTGGGTCGTCCTATATTTTCCAATAGAGATATGGAAGGTCAGGATTGGTCTTATTTCTAATTTAACCCACCCCAATTTGGGCCACTATTGTAACGGCCTATCGGAATGCGCTGGGTAGCCCTGCTGTCCCATGAGAGTTATGCCCACGCTATGGGTTGAAGACTCCCTTGGTTCAGAGTTCCCGATGGCTATTCCATCGTTCAGCTCTAAGCATAGAATTATGCCCTGGCGATCACCAGGGGCGATGCGCCCAAGGTCATCGAAGTTGGTTTTCCCTGCCTGGGAATCAATCTAGTTCCGAATCGAAATCTAGTAACGAGTAATGCCTCTCCGTGTCTGATATTGCCGCGTCTGACTCCCCCCTTAATCCCTTGACCCACTCTAATGATGCTGCTGCTGCGGCAGAGCATGAGCTGGCTGGTGAGGTTGTGACTTCCCAGGATGCTGAATCCGCTGCCATTGCTCCGTCTGAAGATTCTGAGCTGGGCTTTGGCGTAAAGCCTCCTGCCGAGGGCAAGCCGCCTTTGGCTGTGCTGGATCATCTGGTGGCGTTTCCGCCTAATCGACAAACCTTGGGAGGGACGTCCTATTGGATTGAGACACCAGCAGGCAATGTTCTGGTGGATTGTCCGCCTTGGACTCTGGCAACGCAGCATTTTTTGGGCGATCGCGGGGTGCGCTGGCTTTTCCTCACCCACCGCAATGCCATGGCTAAGGTCAAGATGCTTCAAGCCGAGCTGGGCTGTGAGGTTGTGGTGCAGGAACAGGAAGCCTACCTTTTGCCTGAAATTGAAACCCAGACGTTTCATCGAGAAGGAGAGATTGCCCCTGGTTTGACTGCCATTTGGACGCCGGGCTATTCGCCGGGCTCAGCCTGTTTGTATTGGCAGAGTCCCCAAGATGGCGGCGTGTTGTTTACGGGGCGGCATCTGTTACCGACTCGCCAGGGCGGCATTACGCCTCTGCGGACGAGTAAGACATTCCATTGGCCCAGGCAGTTAAAGAGTGTGACGGCTTTGAGCGATCGCTTCACCTCAGAAACCCTGAAGTACCTTTGCCCCGGCGCCAGCATTGGCTTCTTGCGGGGCGAGCATAAGCTGGCTGAGGCTTGGGAGCTACTCCAGGGAATTGATCTAGAAGCTCTAGCCCAGGCTCCCATTGGCCCTTAGAGGTTGCTAGAGAATGGCTAAAGAGAAAGCGCTCCATGGGAATCATGGAGCGCTTTCTCTTTCCGCAGATTTTGAAGCCGCCTGTTTTAGTTGACTGCTTCGATGCTGGGAGCAGTTAGTACTGTGGAAGCGATCGACGCATCATCAGCCATCGCAACGCTCTCATCAGGCTGTTGCACCTCTGCCAATGCCTTAACCTGCAACATCGCCATGGCATGGGCCGAAGCCTCCGTCCATTCCAGTAGCCAGTGAGGCTGTAGGCCAAACATCACCAGTAGAGAAGCCAAGACTGCTGCGGGGACCTGCTCTTTGAAGGACACCCTCGGAATATTCGAAAACTGCTCCGGCAGGCGTCCAAAGAACACGCGATTCACCATTAGCAAGAAATACACCGAAGTCAGGCCTGTACCCACAATGCAGAGCAAGGTCTGTAAGGGGAAGGTGATAAAGCTGCCTCTGAAAATGCAGAATTCTGCCACGAAACCCACCATGCCAGGCAAGCCACTACTGGCCATCACACCCAGAATCATCAACGACCCCACCAGGGGGAAGCCGCGTTCAGGGTTGAGGAAGCCGCGCAGAACATTCATATCCCGCGTGCCCGTGCGGCTATAAATAAAGCCAACTAGCAAGAAGAGCAAGGCAGAAATCACGCCGTGGCTCACCATTTGAGCCACCGTACCAATGATGCTCAGTTCGGTCGCCGCTGCCATGCCCAGGATGATGTAACCCATGTGGCCAATGGAGCTATAGGCAACCAGCTTCTTCATGTCTTGCTGAACAATGGCGTTCAGCGAGCCATAGAGGGTGCTAATGACAGCCACCACAGCGAGACCCGGTGCAATCACATCCCAAGCATCTGGTAACAGCCCTAAGCCAAAGCGCAGTAACCCGTAAGTGCCTAGCTTCAGCAAAATACCCGCCAGAAGCATTGAGACAGGGGTAGAAGCTTCGGTGTGGGCATCCGGCAACCAGGTGTGCAGGGGCACCATGGGAATTTTGATGCCAAAGGCAACGACTAAACCCAGGAGGAGCGTGATTTGCTGTGCCGAACTCAATGCTTCCGCAATGCTGGCATCAACCGTAAAGGAGCCAGACCCACTGAGACCAACGATCCCGAGGATGCTTGCCAGCAGCAGTACGCCAGAAACCGCTGTGTAAATTAAAAACTTAGTCGAAGCATAGGCCCGGTTCTTGCCGCCCCAAATTGCAATCAGCAAATACAGGGGAATCAGCTCTACCTCATAGAACAGGAAGAACAACAGCAGGTCCCGCGCTAAGAAAACGCCCGTGACACCGCCTGCGATCATCATGATCATGGCGTAGTACAACCGAGGACGCTCAATGTCCTGACCCGTTGCGTAAATGACCAACACAATGAGCAGCGTGGTCAACATGACGAGGGGCAGAGAAATGCCATCGATGCCGATGTTATAGCTCAAGCCAATGTTGTCTATCCAAGACAGCGTTTCTTGAAACTGAAACCCTGCCAGGCTTATATCGAACTGGGCTAACACAACAATGGATAGCGCCAAGGCCAAACCTGCCGCGACACCTGCCACGGTTCGAGCTTGCTTCTCACGTTGCTGGGGTAACAGCGCAATTACTAATGCAGCAATGAATGGAATCCATATCAAGGCGCTGAGCATAAACGTCTCCTTACAGATGCCAACCTAAAACAAAACCGCTTTAGCAATAGCGGCGGGATCAGCTTGATATAGGCCACTAGGCCAATTTACTTATCTTAAGACGTTAGCTTGAAACGGCAGTTGCTGGAAAGCCCGACTGAGAAGTGGACTTTCTGTTGCCCTAGGTTTACGGGGCGAATATGCCCAAAATAAAACCGCCCGGCGGCGGAGAAAGAAGCCCCAAAGCTACTGTCTCCGCCACCGGGCGGCTCTATGAATCAATCTCAGCTCCAGAAGAGAGGAGTCGAGCTAATGGATGGATTAGATACTTAGATCAAGCCCATCTGGGAAAGAACGCCTTGGCCGGTCAATAGCTCAGTCGCCAGACCAACCACAAAGCCGAGCATCGCTAGGCGGCCATTCCAGGTTTCAGCGAAGCCGGTGAAACCAAACTTAGTTGCTTCATTTTCCATGGTTAGAACCTTGGTGGGAGTTACGTAATCGTTTCTATGTTAAATAATGTAACGCGACCGCTGGGGAGTGGCAATCTTTCTTTGGGAATAGAGCGATTTCAGAATCCTGGAATCTTCTCTGGGCTTGGCTTAGAAATATTGTCTCGTCATAGACGCATGATTTGTCTTTTGTCAAACTTACTACAAAAAAGGCCTCACTCAACACAGGTTGAGTGAGGCCTTTTTTAATGATGAGCTTTAGCTGAAAAACGGGTTTTGAGCTTTAGACAATAGCCTTAGCTCCCACGGTGAATGGGGACCCGCAAGGCAGCATTGGGGCGATCTGGGTTGTAGTCCTGGAGTTCAATGGGGACAGCCTTAGCATCCCAAATCTCGCTGCAATATTCTGCGATGGTTCGGTCCGAAGAGAACTTCGCCGTGCGCAGGGCATTGAGGATAGACATTTTGGTCCAGCTCGTTTGATCCTTATAAGCCTCGCTCACCCGATCCTGGGCATCCACGTAAGCCTGGTAGTCGGCCAATAGCAGATAGGTATCTTCATTGAGCAGGGACTCTACGAGGGGCTTGAACAGGTCAGGCTCCCCAGGGCAGAACAAACCGGATTCGATTTGGTCGATGACTTGGCGCAGGGCTGTGTTGTTGTCGTAATAATCCCGAGGACGGTAGCCTGCGGCCTTGGTGTCAGCGACTTCTTGGGCAGTGAGGCCAAAGAGGAAGAAGTTTTCCTCGCCCACTTCTTCGCGAATCTCGATGTTGGCACCGTCTAGGGTTCCAACGGTTAGGGCTCCATTCATTGAGAATTTCATGTTGCCTGTGCCGGAGGCTTCCTTGCCAGCCGTGGAGATTTGCTCCGATAGGTCCGCTGCGGGATAGACGCGCTGGCCTAGGGAAACGCTGAAGTTGGGTAGGTACACGACCTTGATGCGACCGCGCACATCGGGATCGCAGTTGACCAGGGCACCCACTGCATTGGTGAGCTTAATGATCAGCTTGGCCATGAAGTAGCCCGGGGCTGCCTTGCCGCCAAAGATGAAGGTGCGAGGCACGACTTCAGCGTTGGGGTTTGCTTTGAGGCGGTTGTATAGGGTGATGATTTCCATCACGGCGAGCAGCTGGCGCTTGTACTCATGGATGCGCTTGACCTGAACATCGAAGAGGGAGTTTGAATCCACTTCGATTCCGGTGTGGTCGAGGATGTATTTGGCAAGGTCTTGCTTCTTGGTTTGCTTGATGGCACGCCAGCGATCGCAAAAGGCCCCATCATTCACCTGAGACTCCAACTGAGGCAGCAAGCCCAAATCATGGAGCCAATCGTCACTGCCTAGCTTCTCGCTATACAGCTCCGAAAGTTCAGGGTTGCTCAGCAAAATCCAGCGACGAGGGGTGACGCCATTGGTCTTGTTGAAGAACTTCTCAGGCCAGAGCTGGTAGAAGTCCCGCAGAGTGGACTGCTTCAGCAGTTCTGTGTGGAGTGCAGCAACACCGTTGATGGCATGGCTACCAATGCAGGCGAGGTTGGCCATGCGGATAGATTTCTCGCCGTCTTCTTGAATGATAGACAGGCGTCGCATTAGGCCTTCATCGCCGGGATACCACTTGGCAACCTGTTCCAGGAACTGATGGTTGATTTCGTAGACGATCTCCAGAATGCGAGGCAGCACCCGCTCAAATAGCGCCACGGGCCAGCGCTCCAAAGCCTCGGGCAGCAGGGTGTGGTTGGTGTAGGCAAAGGTCTTCTGGCAGATGGCCCAGGCCTGGTCCCAGTACATGCCATGCTCGTCCACCAACAGGCGCATTAGCTCGGCCACGCCCACGGTGGGGTGGGTGTCGTTGAGCTGGATGGCAAATTGCTCGTGGAAGTTGTCCAAATTGGGATGGACGGCCAGATGGCGACGGATCATGTCCTGGAGGGAGGCAGAGACGAAGAAGTACTGCTGCTCTAGGCGTAGCTCTCGGCCCTGGGGAGTGTTGTCGTTGGGATAGAGCACCTTGGAGATGTTCTCCGAGGTGAGCTTGTCCGAGACGGCGCGGTCATAATTACCAGCGTTGAATGCATCGAAGTTGAATTCGTTGCTGGCTTCAGCTTTCCACAGGCGCAGGGTGTTGACGGTGTTGTTGCGGTAGCCAGGGACGGGAGTGTCGTAGGGCACAGCAACGACGGTGCGGCTGGGAATCCAAACCACTCGGTGTTGACCTTTCTCGTCATGCTGGCTTTCGGTGTGGCCGCCCAGCTTGATCTCAATGCTTTCCTCCCGGCGCATGATTTCCCAGGGGTTTTGTAGCTTGAGCCATTGGTCAGGGATTTCCACCTGCCAGCCGTTTTGGATCATCTGGTGAAAGATGCCGAACTCATAGCGGATGCCGTAGCCCATGGCTGGGATTTCCAGCGTGGCGAGGGAATCGAGGAAACAGGCGGCAAGGCGACCCAGGCCACCGTTTCCTAAGCCAGGATCCCGCTCAATCTCAATCAGATCGTCCAGTTCCAAGCCGGAGGCTTCCATGGCCTCTTTGACCGGCTTGTGGAGGCCCAGGTTGATTAGGCTGTTGCCCAGGTGGCGGCCCATGAGGAATTCCGCCGACAGGTAGCAAACAACTTTGTTGTCGGGGCTACGGTAGGCTTCCTGGGTTTTCATCCAGCGACGCAGCAGGCGATCGCGCACCGTATAGGCCAAGGAAGTGTAGTAATCCGCTGCGGTGGCGCTGCGGTCTGTCTTGCCCAGAAGGAAGAACAGGTGGTCCGCAAAGGCACGGCGCAGGGTATCAATGCTCAAACCGGTGCGATCGTCTTCGACGCGAATGGAGGCACCATTGCTGGACATAGCACTGCTGGGTTCTAGGGAAGCTGCGTTAGTCATATGTTTGAGAAAAGGTCCAGGCCATGGACGGTGATAACGATAGGAGTGATGCCGATAAAAATCTTGGGATACCGGTCTTGCAGGGGAACAGCTTGGGGCTTGGCGCTTGCTGTGAATTTGCCGATGCAGGGCTGACCGGCTCAACTTCATTACTAGCTTGAGCCCCGAAAATGCGCCAGAGAAGCGGCCACATTTTGATATTTACTAAAGGTTTCGCAATCCTAGTTCTTGCTTTTGACGGCAATTTGTAACGGGGTGAAATGGAGATGACTGCCATGGGAATGGCCTGATTCAATCTCACCGCAAACTTGGGATAAGCGGCCCTATTAAAGAAATTAGGGACATGGCATGCCATGTCCCTTTGCTGCCTTAAGTCGCGACGATGAAATCTTTGGGGACTCGTTCTAGGCGACGGCTTTCACTTCCTGCTCTTTTGCAGCCATGGTCAGCATCAGGTCGATCAAGCGATTGGAGTAGCCCCACTCGTTGTCGTACCAGGAGATTAGCTTGAAAAAGCGGTCATTGAGCTCGATCCCAGCCCCGGCATCAAAGATGCTGGAGTGGGGGTTGCCGTGGAAATCAGTGGAGACCACTGCTTCCTCGGTGTAGGCCAGGATGCCTCGCATCGATGTGTCAGATGCCTCTCGCATGGCGGCACAGATTGCTTCGTAGGAGGTGGGACGCTCGGTACGAACGGTGAGGTCCACCACGGAGACATTCTGGGTGGGGACGCGGAAAGCCATGCCGGTCATACGGCCCTGCAGCTCAGGTAAGACCAGGGTCACAGCCTTGGCCGCGCCCGTAGAAGCTGGAATGATGTTGGAGGCTGCTGCCCGGCCGGAGCGCAGGTCTTTGCGGTTGGGGCTGTCCACCGTGGATTGAGTGGAGGTGGTGGCATGGACCGTGGTCATCAGGCCATCGGAAATGCCGAAGTTGTCCTGCATCACTTTGGCGATGGGAGCGAGGCAGTTGGTTGTGCAGCTCGCATTGGAGACGACGCGGTGCTTCTGGGGATCAAAGTTTTGCTGGTTGACGCCCATGACGAAGGTGGGCACCAAGTCGGGGTCCTTCTCCTTGGTGGGCGCAGAGATGATGACTCGGCGTGCACCAGCATCGAGGTGCTTGGAGGCAGTGTCGTAGGTGGTGAATAGGCCGGTGGCTTCTACCACGTAGTCCACTTTGAGGTCCGCCCAGGGAAGGTTGGCGGGGTCGCGGCGATCGCTACAGGGAATATGCTTGCCGTTAATCACCAGGCCATTGTCCGCAGCGTAGCAACTGCCTTGGAAAGGACCATGGACGGAGTCGTACTTCAGCAAGTAGGCCAGGGTCTTGGGATCGTAGAGATCGTTGATACCCACGACTTCAATACCATCGGGATAATGCATGCTGGCACGCATTACTAACCGACCAATGCGACCAAAACCATTAATCGCGATTCTCAGGGGCGACATTGCAGACTCCTTATGATTTCGTTTCTGAATTGACGGACAGGCGAAGGATAAATTTCGGGAATACAGCCCATAAGCCCAAGGGTTTTTAGGGAGCCGAAACGGAAACTTCCGGTTGAACCCTACAAAAATTGATGCTTAGCTCTGCAATCAAGGCCTCTAACGCTGGGTTAGGGCTCAGCAGGCTGGAACTGAAACAAACTTATGGTTGATGCGATCGCGATAAAGCAATGGTTCAAACAGAGCGTCCGAGGGCCAATGCTAGATAACCTGACATTCACGGTAAGCCCCTTTTCTGGTGGGACAGACTTTGTTCACAACACAACAAACAAGTCAAAGGTTGGTTATCTATGGCGATTTTTATTCATGATTTTGATGCCCTAGACCTGATGCCTTTGGGGCCGGTGCTTTCCTCAGGGCAATTGATTTGGGGATCAGGGAATTGTGTTAGAAATTGATGTAATTAGAGCAGTAATGGTATTACAGCTCGTATCAATTTCAGGCTCGGGGGCGAGGAGAGAAAGGTCGTTCAGGCACTCCAGCAATCAGGACTGATAAATGAAAAGGAGGGCATTATTAATGCCCTCCTTTTCATTTGCTCTTTTGATCTACTGTCTTGAGCCTTAAAGAATTGGAACTGATAGGTTAACCCTGTCCTTCTTCTTTCAATCGTTTTCGTTCCGCTAGCTTGAGCAGCACCTCGGCATGAACTTCACGGGTAATGGGGTAAAAGAACGTCAGCGCCAGGCCAAACAACAGTGAAATGGTTGGAACGGGACCTACTGCAATGCGAATGGCCATCAGGGCCGACTCGGGCTGAACGGGCAGAGGCTCACCCGCCTTAGCCGCTAGGAAGCCGGACTGCTCTAAGGCTTGACCCACAAGGAATAGGCCCAGGGCCAAACCAAACTTTTGCAAAAGCACCATGAATCCGTAGAAGACTCCCTCCCGGCGCTGGCCCGTTTGCAATTCATCCAGCTCAATGACGTCGGGAATCATTGACCAGGGCACGAGGTAAGCGGTGGAGACGCCAAAGCCAGCCATCACTGCCAGCACATAGAGCTGCCAGATCTGCCCCTCTTGGAGAAAGAACAGACCAAATTGAGCAATGATCCAAACCAAGCCCCCGGCAAAGTAAACAAATTTTTTGCCGTAGCGTTTGCTCAAGTAGCTCCAGACAAACAGCATCAATAACGCTGTGCCCTGAACGCCAATGAGTACGGGGGGGACATCGGCATCCTTCATTCCCATGCAATTGACAACGAAATAGGGGATCACGCTAGCCGTAATCTGCACAGCGAGCCAGGAGAAGAGGTAGATGCCAATAACAAACTGAAAGGGGCGATTGCTAAAGGCAATTTTGAACTGCTGGGCCAGGGGGATTTCTTCGTCTTTGCTGGTGTCGCGGCTGTTTTCAAATGCCAATGCTCGTTTGCGCACGCCAAACACGCACCAAAACAGTGCTGCTACAGAAATCAGCGCGCAGCCGCCCGCCAGGACGATGTATTGCATGGCCCGGTCTTCAATCACCTGGAAGACGATGGTGGCCAATATTAGCGAGAGAATGCTGCCGCCAATGGAAAAGGCAAAGCGGAAGCTATTGAGCTGGGTTCGCTCGTCATAGTCTTGGGTGAGCTCCGGGGTCATGGCCGTGTAGGGCAAGTTGACCACGGTGTAGAAAATTTGCGAGATGGCGCTAACAACGACGTAGTACCAAAACAGCAGCCAGGGGCTGAGTGCCTGCCCTCCGCCTAATGTGGGCACCAACCACATTAAAAAGAAGAAAATACCGAAGGGGATTGAGCCGTAGAGAAGCCAGGGTAAGCGCCTACCCCAGCGCTTTGACTTCGTTTTATCTGTTAATACGCCCACCATGGGGTCATTGACGGCGTCCCAAATCTTGCCGACGAGCAGAACGCCCCCTGCTAATCCTGGTGCAATGCCTGCAACGTTGGTGAGGAAAATGAGCTGAAAGAAGATGGTTACATTTGCAGTGATGGCCGGGCCTAAGTCTCCTGCACCAAAGGCTAGTTTCGTCCAGAAGCTAAGGGGTTGCTTATGTTCGGGCAGGTCTTGAGGGCTTGAACCAGGGGCACCGAAATCCGCAGAGGTCATGGGCTAGTCCAGCAGAGGGGGCTTCTGCACTCCTGATTTGGGGGCAAGAAACCTCAGAACCCCCATAGTGTCGAGATAGGACGGATTCCTGTCAAGCAAGGGCTGGGCCGATTTTTGTCTGTGGCTTTGTTTCTCTCCAGGCGATCGCGAATCAAGTGTCTTGCGCAATTGCTGTGCAGACCGTTCGTGGGAGATTTCCCCAAGTTGGCTGGGCGATTTGCTTATGGATTGCTCTGAGGATCACAACGAATTTCCAAGAGAAACCCATCTGGGTCATAAAAATAGATTCCTCGCCCCGTGGGACGGCTGACCGGGCCATGATCAATCACCACATCATTAGACTGAAGGACTTCCACTGCTTCTTCAAAAGCTTCCGCTGCAATGTCAAATGCCAGGTGGCTGGCGCGGGTGAATTGCTGTTTGGGGTCAGGATGGGCGGGAGCTAGCTCTGGCTCATAGAACAGGTCGAGGATGGCCCCACTGGGTAAGCGAAAGTTTGTGACCTTACCCTGCGCGACCAGGGACTTCAAGGTTGCTGGGATCTCATCCCCTTGGAGTTCGTGGAGCCCTAAAATTTCGCCATAAAACCGCCGCGAAGCATCAAGGTTGGCAACGTTGAGCGCGAAGTGATGGAAGCTGCGTAGCTGACCCAGGGCAATTGTGGAGCGGGACATGGCAATGGCAAAGCGATAAAGCAGTTTGGGATGGACCCACATACCACTGTAAGGACATGGCATGCCATGTCCTTACCAGGGCTGAATTCCTGCTGACTATTTGACCTGAATTTGGGGGCTTGATTTCTTAGCGACCCAGGCCAGGCATTTCGAGTTGCCAGGCCTTATAGGTCAAGCCACGCAGGTTGAGGTCGTTGACGTCAGGCTGGTAAGTGGGAGCAAATTCCAGCACGATGCGAGCGGTGCCGGGCTCGAATTGACCCAGGCGGATTTCCCGTAGCTGGCCTTTATTGCGCTGGGCCTCTTTGCGAGGGTTCTTGACGCGCAGCCCAGGGAGGTCAATGACCATCCGGGTGGGGTTTGCCAGAAGTTGAGCCGTAGGCAGGACATCAGTATCGGTGGTGAACTTGAACTGGTTCAGCACCGGGTCAAAGTTATAAGTGGCGACATGGTTGGCCTGGGCTGGCAGGGCGCCGAGGGTGGTGCCGATTAAGCTGGCACCGAGCAGGCTTAAAACCGAACGCTGGAATTGCATGGCCATTTTCTTGGAGGGAACGACTGAATAGTGTGAAGGTGAAAGTCTCTTGGTGAATAATTTCACATCGGTAGTCATAGGCGTTTATAGCCTTGGTATTGTTCCAGCGACAAGGGCGATAGAGGGATCAATATTATTTCTCTAGGTTCCATTTGACTCAGTGGAGGGCTTCGCTCCATGGTGTTAAAACTTTCGTAATGTCAGTCTCAAGAGAGCTTTAGGAGCGATCGCTCTGAATAAAATTTGCTATACCTGATGGGGCAGTTTGGCTAGTAATTCTTAATACTACGGTTCCTTTCGGTCCCGCATGAGCGGGAATTACACCATATTCTGCTCATCAATGGCTGTCAGCGTCGAACGCTCAGCGCTAGACTAGCACTAGATTTAACCGCCTTTTCCCCGCCGTGAAAAAATTGGCTAACCCTGCTTCCTCTGCTTCTGTCCGTCCCCGTGAGCGCTCTGTTAAGGGCGATCGCCGCTCCCGAGGCAAGCTAAAGCTGCAATCGGTGGCCTTGGGCTGGATGCTTTTACAGACCGCATTGTTGGGCACACCAGCAGTGGCTGAGATGGGCGAAGAGCGTCTTAGCTCAGTTCTTGTAGCCCAGGCAGAGACGCCGACTACACCTGCGGTTAAGCCGGAGGACAAGGCTGCTGCTGAGAAGGTAGCGGAGGATAAAGCTAAGGCAGATAAGGCTAAAGCCGACCAAGCGGCTGCGGAGAAAGCCAAGTTAGATAAGGCAGCGGCAGAGAAAGCGGCTGCGGAGAAAGCTGCTGCGGAGAAATCCAAAGCAGCTAGTGAAAAGCCCACGACTGACAAAGCAGCTACACCGGTAGCCCCTGCGACCCCAGTCGCGCCAACAGCAGCTCCAACAACTCCTGCCCCTGCTGCCCCTGAGGCAGTAGCCCCCAGTGCTGAGCCAGCAGCAGTCCCCGCTGCTGAAAGCGTCGATCCAGCTTCCCCCGCAGCATCAGAAGCGGTAGCGCCCGCTGAAGCGAAGGAGCCTGCTTCTTACACTCAGTTGTTGGCAGATTTGGATGCCAAGAAGGTTAAGCGGATCGAGTACGATCCCCGCTTGAGCCAGGCCCGCGTAACCTATATCGGTAGTCCTGAGATTGAGACTGTTCGGGTTCCTCGGGAGCCTGTGGAGATGCTGGATAGCAATCGGGTGAATGATTCCGGTGTGGAACTGGATATTCAGTCCAGTGAGGATGCTAGTCGTAAGCTTGCAGTCCTCGGAAACCTGCTGATTTTCCTGGTCATCATCATTGGCTTGATGCTGATCATTCGCCGCTCTGCTGGGGTGGCCAACCAGGCCATGAGCTTTGGTAAGTCCCGCGCTCGCTTTCAGATGGAGGCGAAGACCGGCGTTCTGTTTGAAGATGTGGCTGGGGTTGAGGAAGCGAAGGAGGAGCTGCAAGAGGTCGTTTCGTTCCTTAAGCAGCCGGAGAAGTTCACTTCCATTGGCGCGAAGATTCCCAAGGGGATGTTGTTGGTGGGACCGCCGGGTACAGGCAAAACCTTGCTGGCCAAGGCGATCGCGGGTGAAGCAGGCGTGCCCTTCTTCAGCATGTCCGGCTCAGAATTTGTCGAGATGTTTGTGGGTGTGGGTGCCTCCCGCGTGCGCGACCTGTTCAAGAAAGCCAAGGACAGTCGCCCCTGCTTGATCTTCATTGATGAGATTGACGCCGTGGGCCGCAAGCGCGGCACGGGCATGGGCGGCGGCAACGATGAGCGGGAGCAGACGCTAAATCAGCTGCTGACCGAGATGGATGGCTTTGAAGACAACTCCGGCATCATCATCATCGCGGCAACCAACCGGCCTGATGTGCTGGACCCTGCCCTGTTGCGCCCCGGTCGTTTTGACCGTCAGGTGATGGTGGACTTGCCAACGCGCAAGGGCCGCCTCGGCATTCTCAAGGTCCATGCCAAGACCAAGAAAATTGATGACAGCGTTTCCATGGAGGAGATTGCTCGCATGACGCCGGGCTTCTCCGGTGCTGATTTGGCCAACTTGCTAAATGAGGCGGCCATTCTCACCGCTCGCCGTCGCAAGGATTCGGCCACGATGCTGGAGGTGGATGATGCCATTGATCGCCTGACCATTGGCCTCAAGCTCAATCCCCTGTTGGATAGCTCGAAGAAGCGCTTGGTGGCTTACCACGAGATTGGTCATGCTCTCCTGCAGGTGTTGCAGAAGGATGCGGACAAGCTCAATAAGGTGACGATTATTCCTCGCTCCGGTGGCATTAAGGGCTTCTCCCAGTCCACCCCCAGTGAAGAGGTTTTGGACAGTGGATTGCGATCGCGGGCTTGGTTCATGGCGCGCATGATTGTTGCCTTGGGCGGTCGGGCTGCAGAAGCTGTGGTCTTTGGCACCGACGAAATCACAGATGGTGCAGCATCGGATATTCAGAACGTGACCCAGATGGCGCGGCAAATGGTGACTCAGTTGGGTATGTCCAGCCTGGGCCAATTGGCTTTAGAAGGGGGCCAGGGCATTAGCGATGAGGATTTGATGGGTCGTCCCGACCACTCTGAGGAGATGCGGGTCAAGATTGACCGCCAGGTTCGCTCCTATGCGGTGAATGCCTATGACGAAGCTTGCAGATTGCTGTCAGCTAACCGGGAGCTGATGGACCGGCTGGTGGATGTCTTAGTGGAGCGGGAAGTGATTGAGGGGGATGATTTCCGTAAGCTGGTGTCTGAGCATACGGATATTCCCCACAAGCGCGGCTATGAAGAGCCGAAGGTGAAGGATGCACCAGTACCTGCCATGAGCGCGATGCGGACTGAGGATTAAGGATCGGCTTAGGTCCAAGAAAGGGGGAGAGGCATCAGCTTCTCCCCCTTTTTGTTTTGGGCGTTTCTCCTGTTTTAAGCTTCGACTGCTGCTAGTCTCCGCTTCAGCGTTTTATGCCCTTTGAGCAGGAAGACGGGCAGTTCGCCTTTGCCTTTGACTTCAATGAGACCACGGGCTTCGAAGTCGTACTGGCCGCGCAGGCAGGCGTAGGTGGATTCGGTGACTTGGATTTCGCCGATGATGCCGTGGGATTCCATACGGCTGGCGACGTTAACGGTGTCGCCCCAGAGGTCGTAGATGAATTTTTTAGTGCCGATGACGCCTGCGACGACGGGGCCGGTGTTGATGCCGATGCGGATTTTGCAGTTGAGGCCGCGCTGCTTGTTGAACAGGTCCATTTCGGTTCGCATAGCCAGGGCCATTTCGGCGATCGCCCTGGCATGGTCCTGGCTGGGTTTGGGCAGGCCACCCACGACCATGTAGGCGTCACCGATGGTTTTGATTTTTTCTAGACCGTATTGCTCGGTGAGGCGATCAAATCGGGAGAAGATTTCGTTGAGCAGGGCGACGAGTTCGCGGGGGGCGAGCTGTTCGGAGAGCTGGGTGAAGTTGACGAGGTCAGCGAAGAGGACGGTGGTGGAGGCAAAGCCATCGGCGATGGGCTTGTTGCCCTGGCGGAGGCGGGCGGCGATGGGGGAGGGCAGGATGTTGAGCAGCAGATGCTCGGATCGGCGCTTTTCGACGGAGAGGAACTGATTGGTCTGGCGTAGCTCGCTGGTGCGGAGGCTGACTTGCTGCTCTAGCTCGGTTGAGAGGTTGCGCAGGCGGCCAATGACGACGGCGATGCCGGAAAGGGCCAGGACGGCCATGGTGACGAGCAATGCGGTGAGTCCGCTAAGACCGCTGCGGGTCTGGCTGATGTAGCTATCCAGGGGGGTGATGATTTCCAGGACGCCGCGCACGTCACCGACTTTCCAGTTTGTTTTGGGGCTGTCGGGGTGGGTGTTGTGGCAGCTGACGCAGCTGGATTTCATCACATCGGCTTCGGCATAGCGCAGGGAAGGCCGGCCCTGGACAGTGGTGAATTGAAAGAAGGGTTCGTTGGGTTGTTTGCGTAGTTCTTGAAGGGCTTGTTCTTCGAATTCGTTTTTTGGGCCGCCTTCTTCGGCGCGGTTGGGGAAGGGGTAGTCGCTGAAGAGGCGGACGGACATGCCGGGAGTGTTGTCGCTGAGGTGGTGGCCCAGTTCGATGAGGTAGGTGGCGGGGACGGGGATGGCGCCTTCGGTTTGGGTGGCGTAGTCGGGGGTTATTTCGACGGCTTCGCTGTTGCGGAGGCGGGCGACGGCTTCGGTGCCGTAGAGCGATCGCGCTTCTCGCATGGCGTTGGCGTAGAGGCGGGAGCTTTCGATGGCTTGGGTTTCCATGAGGTTGTTGGAAAGCCGGGCCATGCTGAGGAGGGTGCCGCCGACGCCTGCGATGAAGAGGATGGTGAGGAGGAGGATGGTGTGTTTGTGGATCAGCTTTTGGAGGAGCTGCCAGGGCCGAAACCTGTTGGGTTTGGGCTTGGGGTGCGGTTGCCCTGAGCTGGGGCGCTGGGGTGCCATTTGTTTCCCTGGGTGAGTTGCGATGGCTGACTCGATGGTGGGTTTCATGGTGGGGATGTAGGGCGGTGGGCTCTAATCTTTGTGATGAAACCAAAATGCTTTGGGTTTAGCTTGCCCAGGGGATGGGGGGCGATCGCTATGGTGCTTTTGGTGGCATCGGCGGTTTGGCTGAGGTTTGGTTCAGCGATGGCACTCGTGATGTGGGGAATATACGGTGCAATGTAGCAATTTATCCTCTGTTCTAAGCTGTGCAGCAGGACAATTGCTGAATAAATATCAACTTTGATTTGGCTGATTTTTGCTGGCTTGGCTGTTGAAGGGGAGGCAAGAAGCAAGAAATGGCGACGTTTATTCGCTTGTATTGCGGCGGATTTGGTGGGGCCGTTGGCTTCGCCTTGAGGGTCCTTCCCTCAAACTCCCGCCGTGGGGGACGAAGCGCCTCCCCCATCGGGTTCCCCCCTGCGCAAAAGTCTGGGTTGCTTCACCACAGATACTGACTGCTGTCGGTGTCTGAAGGTTGACCTGGCGGTGTTGTAGGATCGTGCCCAATATTTGAACGCCCAACAGGCCAACCATTCCTCCACCTTTCCAAGGGGGAGGCTAGGAGGGGGTCGCCTTGCTTCTTGCCTCAAGTCCCCTTTCTCCTAAAGGAGAAAGGGCTAGGGATAGAGGATGCCTTGCCGCTTACCCCACCCGCTGATCCTTATTCGACACAAACGAACCCCGTTCCTGGGATAAATACCCTTCCCGCACCTGACGACTAATCCGATCGCCCCTCGTCTTCGCATGGGTCATGGGATTACTGCCAAATGTCTGGCGCACTTGCAGGTAGCGTTCCAACACTCGCAATTCATTCTCGGTGGAGCCATTGGCCAAAACTGCCGTTGAGCTGTTGAGCTGCTTGATGGCTTCAGCCAGGCCAGGAGCGACGTAGGCCGGGCGGTTGACGTGGTTGTCCAGGAGCAAGGTAACGCCAAATTCCGATTGGATCAGGTCCGCGAGGCTGTAGCCGTCGAGGCCGTTGTGGCGGACGAAGTAGAAGCGGTCGATGCGATCGACGGCATGGAGGATTTCGGTGGATTTGACGGCGAGATCTCGGCCTGCGATCGCAAACCGATAGGCCCAGATGGGCTGGCGCAGAATGCTCTTCTGGTATTCGCTATTCAGCCGCACGCCTTGGAGCGTGACCCAGCCGCGCACACCGTCGCTGTCTTCCACATCCAGGCCAAATTGGCCGAAGTAATGCTGGAATTCATCGGGGTAGGTTTGTTTGATGCGGGTGAGCAGGGCTCCCAGCTCGCCGGGGCGTTCGACGCTGCCTGCGGTCCATTGGAAGAGGCCGAAGCTGAGGTATTGGCTATCCCAAGTATTGACGGCGTCGAGGTAGCCTTCGTTGTCAGAGATAGCGGCGATCGCGTTCATCTCTGAGTCGCTAAGGCGCAGGCGTCGCAGGAGACCGCTGGCGAGGCGAATGAAGTCGCGGGGCTTTTCGTCGCCGCGTCGGTAGAGACCCTTTGCGTAGAGGACGCCAACTCGCTCCTCCTGTTCGCCGCCCGCTGCTGATTTCACCCACTGGGCAAAGACATTGTCTTGGCGGGTCGTGAATTTGACGGGTTGGAGTTTGCTGGCTGCTTTGTCCTGGTCTTCGCTTAGGACTGTTGCAACGGGTTGAAGACCGGGGTCGCCATCGGGTCCTGGAATGAGTAGCAAGGTGCCGATGCGGAGTTTGCTGGGGTCGGGCATGCTGTTGAGGCGACCAATTTCGGACCAGCGGGCGCGATCGCCTAGACGCTTCTCGGCGATGGAGTAGAGGCTATCGCCGGGCTGGACGGTGTAGGTGCTGGGGCCGCTAGGCAGTTCGGCTGGCTCTGGCTCGGTTGGGGTCGTTGTGGGCGGATTGCTGGGGGCCGGGCTAGGTGAGCTACTGGGCGGCACAACTGGGGGCGTAGGCAATGGAATACTGCCTGCCTGGGCCGGAATCTTCAGCACCATGCCAACGCGCAGGTCGCTGGGGCTGTCGATGTCGTTGAGGGTTGCAATTTCTTGCCAGCGATTGCCGTCGCCGAGGGTTTTGCGCGCGATGGCAATGAGGGTGTCGCCGCGCTGGACGGTGTATTGGGCTGGAGCTTCGACGGGCTCAACCGTCGGTGTGGGAGCGGGTTGATCTACGCTTTGAGCAATGTTGTTGGGGCGTGGGATTTTGAGCTCCATGCCGATACGCAGGTCCTGGGTGTCAACGATGTTGTTGAGCTTGGCGATGTCTTGCCAGCGGTTGCCGTCATCGAGGGTTTTGCGGGCGATTTTAATCAGGGTGTCGCCGCGCTGGACAGTGTAGTTGTCGAAGTCAGTGGGTGCCGGTGTCGGGGTCGGTGCTGGGGAGGGGGGAGTTGGGCTGGACTGATTGCTATCCGCTGGAATCTTGAGCGTCATTCCCACTTGCAAATCGCGGGTGTCGACGATGTTGTTGAGCAGGGCAATTTCTCGCCAGCGATCGCCGTTACCCAAGGTCTTCTGGGCGATTTTAATCAGGGTGTCACCGCTTTGCACCTGATAGCTTCGGCTGGTTTGACTAGAGCTGCCTGTTTCAGGTCGGCTGGGGGCTGGTTGAGTGGGGCTAGGGGCTTCGGGAGTGGGCTGACTAGGCGCGGAGGGCTGCTGGCTGGAGGACTGTTGGCTACCGGGAATGCGCAACACTAGGCCGACGCGCAGGTCGCTGGGGCTTGCGAGATTGTTGAGCTCGGCAATATCCTGCCAGCGATTGCCGTTGCCTAGGGTTTTGCGGGCAATGCCGATGAGAGTGTCGCCTCTTACGACGGTGTAGTTCCAGCTCTGGGGGGGCTGGGCGGTGGTATCGGGCGAGGCGGTGGGTTTTGGGGCAGATGTCGCGGAGGAGGCTGGACTGGAGCCGTTGAGGGGAGGCAGCTTAAGCAGGGTGCCCACTCGCAGATCAGCCGGGTTGGCGATGTTGTTGCGCAGGGCAATTTCCCGCCAGCGGCCCCGGTCTCCCAAGGTCTTTTGGGCAATGGTGATCAGGGAGTCGCCACGCTGGACGGTGTAGTTGCGCTCGTTGCCACTGGTGGATTCTGGGGCGCTGTTTGTTGGAGTGGGTGAAGGAGCATTACCCAAACTGCCATTGCTGCTATTGCTGCCCAGGGAGCCATTGCTGGATTTCCCGGATGTGACTGTGCCCGTTGTAATGGGTACAGGGAGGCGCAGCACCTGGCCGATGACGAGGAAGCGTGGATCGGTGATGTTGTTGAGGATGGCGATGTTTTTCCAGGCTTCGACCGTGCCCAGTTCCTGTTGGGCGATGCGACGCAGGGAGTCACCGCTTTGAACGATGTATTCGGTGACAGGAATGTTGAGCGTTTGCCCCACCTTAAGCTGGCTGGGGTCGCCGAGGCCGTTGAGCTGGGCGACGAGTCGCCAGGCATCACCAGTGCCCATCCATTGGCGGGCAATGCTAATCAGGGTGTCGCCGGTTTTGACTTTGTAGGTTTGCATGGGTCCCTGGGCAAGAGGCCGGTGATAGATGGAGCGAGGAGGGTCGAGCGGTAAGGCTTACTTGGGCTTGTTGAGCTGGGGTTGCCAGTCGGCGATCGCACTTTGCGCTGCCCCATAGGCCTGCATATCAGGCGGCACGAGTTCAGCGGCGGCGATGGCCAGGCCCCATTGCTTTTGGTTGGCACGCTGCTGGGCCAGTTCGAAGATGTCGTTACTCCAGCCCTGCATCAGCTTCTGAGCCTGGGGATGGCTTTTGCTGCCGTTGGGGACGTTACGGGCAATGCTGATGGCGCGGTTGTAGGAAGAAGCGCTGCCGGGGCGGGTGACGGCCTTGGCATGCTCTAGCTGGGCCGGAATTTGCCATTGGTTAATGGATAGCTGGGCTTCGCTGAAGCCTGTTAGGTCGCTGGGAACGAGGCGAGCGGTGGCGATCGCTTGCAAGTATTGCCCTTCCTGGGCTCGCTTTTGGGAGAGCTGGAGGACTTCCTGACTCCACTGGTTCATGGATTGGCGGGCGCGATCGTAATCGGGGTCGCTGGGCGGCACTTTGCGCGCCTGGTCGATGGCGCGGTTGAGGGAAGAAGCCTGACCGACCTCAATGCGCTCTTGGGCGTTGCTGAGTAATGCGTTGCTGCCCTCAGAGAATTCCGGTGCAGCGGCATTGGGTGAGTTGCTATTGGCTTGCCCCTCCGTGCCATTGGGTTGGGTTTGAGCCAATGCGGGAGCTTGGGAGGCCTGCGTAGGGGCCGTGGTGGACGCGTCGCTTGGGGCTGCCTCTCCAGTTTCCCCATCGTCATAGGGGCTGGAAGTAGCGGTACTACCCTCTCCGTTGGCTAGGTCCTCGCTAACAGGTGTGGCAACGGTAGAGTCGTTGTCTTCAAGTTCGCCGTCTCTTTTACTAGGCCAACTGCTGGGCAAGCTCAAGCTGCTGGGCAGGCTGAACTTGCTTTGGATTTTTGGGAAAATGCCTGCGCCTTCGCTGCCTCGGAAGAAACCCAGCAAGCCTAGGGCGATGAGGGAGAAGATGCCGACAGCGCCAAGTAAGCGCAGGCTCAGCCAGGCTGGTCGCCCGCTCGATTCCACCTGCTGTTGGTCGATGAGCGGGGCAAATTCTTCGGACTCCAGGTCAACAATGGGTAGCCCCTCGGGGTCGTCTTCCAGATCTAGGGAGTGATCGGGCCAGTCGGCATCCACATTTTCGTATTCTGCAGCGGATTGGATCTGTCCGTCGTCGTCCGCAAAATCGTCTTGAGAGTCGAGATAGGACTCGTTTGTTTGGCCTCCATTGAGACCGTTCTGGGGCTCCACATCAATCGCAGTCTCTCCACCGCTCCAGTTCCAGTTGGGGTCTTCTGGATGGTCGAGGGCGGCTTGTGTGGGATTGAGCGGAGACGTTGCGCTGCCTGAGCCATTGTCTGAGCCTGGACGAGCGGCGACGACAAGGCCTGCCCCCGCGAGGAGGCCCGCACCATTGAGGTTGCCGCTGGCAGCACTGGCCTGGGGGCCGGGCTCTGGAAAGCCATTGGGAGAAGTGCGATCGGGATATTCAAAGATACTGGCGGCTTCGTCATCCAGTCCTGCTTCGCCATCTAGGCCTGCTGCATCCTCGAACCCATCCACAATGGGTCCGTCCTCTGTGGCGGCTGCGACGCTGAGGTCTGCCCAGTGCCAGTCGGTTCCATCTCCGCCATGGCCGGGGCGACCGCCTTGAGCTAGCGCAGGTTCATGGGTGATGTCGCTGGCAATACCCTGGGATGAGAGACCGTTGCTACCCGGTTGTCCAGCCTGAAGGTTTCCTCCCAGGACTGAGCTGCTGTCATGGCCCAGATCTGCGGATTGCTGGTCGGCTTGTCGGTCCAATTGGGCCTGGGCATTGAGCACTACGTCGGAATTGGCGTCGAAGGGCACGGTGTCTCCAAAGTCCTCTTCCCAGGCTGCGGCGTAGGGGTCTAGGTCTGGAGCATGACCTTTGTTGGAGGATGAGGAACTGTTATTGCTGACGTCACTCTGGGCTGTGTTGCCATGGGCTGAACCATTGCTGCTAGCAAGGTCGCCTGGCTCCTCGCCATCTAGCGACCAGGCCCAAGTATTGGCAAAGTCATCGCCAAAGCCTTCGCTGACATCGGCGGGACGGCTGATATCTAGAGGGTTGAGGATGCTCTCGGTGGGGGAGATAGTGGTCGCACTTTGACCCGACCCTGTCGTAGCTGCTGTAGCGTTGCTGGTCAGGTTGCTGGTCAGGTTGCTGACCCCATTACTGGTTGGGTTACTGGCCCCATTAGATGAACCCTCGGCAACGGCGATCGCATTCCCCCAGTCCCACTGACTCGCCTCACCATTATCGGAAACCGCTGTTCCCGTGCCATTGCGCTCAGCATCTACCGCTTTCGCATCGCTGGTCAGGCTGCTGCTCTCGCTGCTGCCCACGCCACTGCTCACCAAAGCACTTGCGGCGGTTTGTCCCAAAGGAATGCTGTAACTGCCGATCGCCACCGGCGTTTGAACAGGTCGCCAATAGTGGTCACAGAGCTCCGCCATGCGATCGCTTAACTGCGTTTCAAAGCGCTTGAAATCCAGCGCTGCTCCCGGCTGCTCCCGTTGACGACTGCGCAACACATCCAGGATGCCCGCCGTAAAGAAGCCATGGCGCAATCCCGCCGACTCCCGCGCAAACTGCTCCGGCGGCTTGCAGGATAGCAGCGTGGCAATTTCGGGATATTGCTGACTGGCCTGCTGGGCAATGCGAGCGCTAAAGGCTCCGGCGGGCTCGCCTAAGCTGCCTGCATTGCGGTTCATGTCCAGGGCAATCAGCACCTTGCCCGAAGGCACCTGAGTCAACAGACGATAAATGGACTTCACGGCAATGCCTGTGGCTGCCGCATCCGCCGGGTCGCCATCCACCGGCATGAGGTAGTCTTCGCCATTGGCATGGACGCCATAGCCACTGAAAAACACAATTAAGGAATCATCCGGTCCCATGCCCCCCGTGACCAAGCCCTTGAGCCATTTGGCAATGGTCTCCCGCTCGGGAAAGGTGGAGCGACCCCGATGCAAGGCCGATGCCGTGGTCAACAGCAGGCAATTCTCCGGCGCGGTAATGCCCGAGTCGATCAGATGGCGGCAGAGCGCTTCTGCATCGTGCTGGGCATAGTCCAGCGATTGGAAGGCGCGATAGGTGTTGATGCCGATGGCGATCGCCCACTGGTTAGCCATGGGTTCAAAGAGTCTCTTTGGTGTTGAAGGACTGGGAATCTGGAAACATCTCGTCGCGGGGGAGAACTTTAGAAGCGTGATACTTCAGCCTCAACCCCTTGGATAAACCTGGGGAACCGGATCTCGGTTCTAAGGGTCTTAGGCGACAGTCCGATTAGTTATATAAGGTTTTACCGGAAAATTCTCGGATCGGCCTGTAATTTGGGGATTCTATTTGATTCTCTAGGGACCTACCACTGGGATTTCCTAGGACTCAATCACTTGAATAGCCATAGAAAGCTCGTTTCCCAGACTTGCCATGATCCCCAAACCTGGGGAGCTTCAGCGGTAAAAGAGGTCAGTGAAGATTTTGTATTGTCTCTTTTTTAGCTTAGATGCTCCGCGTTAGCCCAGGGGGAGACAGGCCTCCTCTTGGGGAGGCTCGCTAGGGCCAGCAAAAGCCTTTAAAACCGATGCTGAAAGGCAAAGTTTCGGCTTCTCCCCGAGCAGTATCACCCACAAAAATCCTCTAGTTTGCTAAAACAGACAACAGCATTTAGACCTCTCTAGCACTAATCTCAGTAGATATAGGCCCACCTCCAAAACATACCCATGGCACATTTCCCCACTCAGCTCCGTAACACTGCTGCGACTCTTGTTCTGAGTGCTGGCCTTGGTTTAGGGCTAGCTTCGTTGCCCACAATGCTTCAGCCAGACCCTGCCCAGGCCTACGTCTCCCAGCTCGCGGTTTCCATTGATAGCGGCACCAGCACCAGCTATCGCACCATGGTTCGCCGTGCTGAGCAGATTGTTCGTGCTGCCGCCCAACGAAGCTTTGACAATGACATTTTGGTGACTGAGGTGAATGTCACGGTGACGGGTAACCATGGCGGGATTGAGATGCCAGTGTTGTCCTTGAATGTGAGCCGGAATCAGTGGCGTGGTCAGCCCAATGCTAAGCGCTGGGCAACTTATTACCCCATGAGTGAGAACTTGCTGTTTGGTAGCAGCAAGCTGCGTTAGATCTCTTGGGCTCTGTGATTTGAAATATTGAATGGAAAAGCTGCATCTTCTTTGGGGAGCAGCTTTTTCAGTTTTTGTGTGATGAGAGTGTTGATGACCAGAGCTGCTGCAATACTTGGGCAGTGAACCAGCCATACACTAGGCCAATAATGCTGCCCACTAATATCCCCGTTATGACCAGGGCCAAAGCTTCATGCTGGCTAAATTCCACATTGAACTAGTCCAGCGTGTTAAAAGAGGCCGCGATCGCCACAGCAACCCCCTATCCCAAGTAACGCTCCACCATACTTGCCCGCAGCCACTAAGTTTTTGCCACAATCCACGACTGTGACCGCCGGTTATGCCATAACCCTTGATGAGTTTTTATAAGTCACCTTGCTCTTATGCAGGAATCTTCACCTCTGCTCCGTAAGATTCCTGATGATTTCTGCACTTTGCTTAAAGCTTGTGATCGCTTTGGGAGCCCCTGTTATGATGAACCATTGCCTTTTGATTGATACCGGGGACGGGTTTTGTGACCAAAACTAACTTTGACTTCTTGCAAGAGAGCGATCCGGCGATCGCAAACCTCATTGGAGACGAGCGAGGCCGCCAGCGTGATCACCTGGAACTCATTGCCAGCGAGAACTTCACCTCCGCTGCAGTCATGGCAGCTCAGGGCTCCTGCCTCACCAATAAGTACGCTGAAGGCTTGCCTAACAAGCGCTACTACGGCGGCTGTGAATTCGTCGATCAAGTTGAACAGATTGCCATTGACCGCATCAAGGAGCTGTTTGGTGCAGCCCATGCCAATGTGCAGCCCCACTCCGGTGCCCAGGCCAACTTTGCCGTCTTCCTCACCCTGTTGAAGCCCGGCGACACCATCATGGGCATGGACCTGTCCCATGGCGGCCATCTGACCCATGGTTCTCCCGTTAATGTCTCTGGTAAGTGGTTCAACGTTGTCCAGTACGGCGTCAGCAAAGAAACTGAGCAGCTGGACTTCGACGAAATTCGCAAGATTGCCTTGGAGAAAAAGCCCAAGCTGATGATCTGTGGCTACTCTGCTTATCCCCGCACCATCGACTTCGCCAAGTTCCGCGAAATCGCCGATGAAGTGGGTGCTTATCTCATGGCGGACATCGCCCACATCGCAGGCCTAGTGGCGGCGGGTCTCCATCCCAACCCCATTCCCCACTGCCACGTGGTCACCACCACCACCCACAAGACCCTACGGGGTCCTCGCGGTGGCCTGATTATGACCAACGATGTGGACCTGGGCAAAAAGTTTGATAAGTCTGTCTTCCCCGGTAGCCAAGGCGGTCCGTTGGAGCATGTGATCGCAGCCAAAGCCGTTGCCTTCGGTGAAGCGCTCAAACCTGACTTCAAGGACTACGCTGCCAACGTGATTGCCAATGCCCAGACCCTCGCAGCCCAGCTCCAGGAGCGCGGCCTCAAGACCGTCTCCAACGGCACGGACAATCACTTGGTCCTCGTTGATTTGCGCTCCGTCAATATGACGGGCAAGGTTGCGGACATGCTGGTGAGTGCCGTCAACATCACGGCCAACAAGAACACCGTGCCCTTTGACCCTGAGTCTCCCTTTGTGACGAGCGGCTTGCGTCTGGGCTCCCCAGCTATGACCAGCCGAGGCATGGGTGTTGAAGAGTTCAAGGAAATCGCAAATATCATTGCCGATCGCCTACAGAACCCCGAAGACAGTGCTATTGAGCAGCAATGTCGCGATCGTGTGGCTGCCCTCTGCTCCCGCTTCCCGCTGTATCCTCATCTGGGCTCCCGCGAAGCAGCCTTGGTATAAGCCTGGATTGACAACAACATAGACGCGGATTTTTAGAGAGCCCAGCTCTTGAGCGGGTCCGAGTCGCCCAATAAAAGCGATGGAATCCTAATCCTAGGAGTCCGTCGCTTTTGTTTTTTGGGAAAGCTAGCGCTATCTCTGTGGCTTAGTCGCGATCGTGCTGGACCCCGCACGACGGGCGATTTAGCGCCTGTTTTTCTAACCAATTAATTGGCTCAAACCTTGATCCTTTCTAGGTTTGGGCTGAGTATTCTCTCGATGTACAGCCCGTCCCTTTTGAGCTAATGTATTGTCGCTACGACTTCACGCTAGTTCACATACTTGAGTAAGTTTCGTTGGGAATAGCGTGGACATAAGCCTTTCTGTGTTCTCTTTCCCTTAATTGACTTGCCAGGGCTGGCTACCGTTGCTGGATTCGTTGCCGTCAAAACTTTGAAACTCAAAGTGTGGCGTTCAGGGTTGATGCATCAGCGACATTTGTCAGGTTTTTGGTTTTTAGCCGTTACCCCTTGAGTGCTAATGCCCGTACAGCTCTATCATCTCTTAGCCTTTGGTATCGCCGCTCTGGTGGTCCTAGGCATGACTCCTCTGGTCCGTTCCTGGGGACTCCGCAGTGGTCGGGTGGATCAGCCCAACCACCGCAAGGTTCACCAGCAGCCCATGGTTCGATTGGGCGGTGTCTCTATCTTTTGCGGCACGATGCTTGCCCTGGCTGCAATTTGGAGCTTGCGCGGCTTTGAAATGCTCCCGCCAGACAAGATGTCCCAGGTGTTGGGCGTGGTCATTGGGGGCGTTGCTTTCTTTGCGATCGGCCTAGCGGACGACCTCTTCAATCTGTCCCCTTTCAGCCGTCTGTTTTTGCAGATTATTGTTGCATCCCTGGCTTGGCAGGCTGGTGTCCGTATCGATTTCGTGACCGTTCCGGCCTATGGCTTAGTGGCTTTCCCGGTTTGGCTCAGCTTGCCCATCACCACGATTTGGCTAGTGGGCATGGCCAATGCCATTAACTGGATTGATGGTCTCGATGGCCTTGCGGCTGGCGTGTCCGGCATTGCCGCTGTGGTGATGTTGATTGTTTGCTTGTTTATGAATCAGCCTGCTGCGGCAATTATTGCGGCGGCTTTGGCAGGTGGAGCCCTGGGCTTCTTGCGCTATAACTTCAACCCAGCCCAGATATTTATGGGCGATGGCGGAGCATACTTTATGGGCTTCACCCTGGCGGGGGTTGGGGTTATTGGCTTGGTCAAGAGTGTGACGACGGTGGCGGTGTTGCTGCCTTACTTGATTTTGGCAATTCCCATCCTGGATATGTCGGCGGTGATTTTCCAGCGATTGCGCAATGGCGATTCGCCTTTTATTGCCGATAAGCGTCACCTGCATCACCGTTTGCTGGAAGCTGGATTGTCTCATCGCTCCACTGTGTTGGTGATTTACTGCTTGACCCTGTGGGTGGGTAGTTTGGCCATGGCTTTCTCTGGTATTCCTAGCGGCTATGCCTACGCGGCGGGGGCAACGGTGTTGCTGAGCTACACGGGCTGGCAGGCGAGCCGGTCTAGCCGCCAGGCCAAGGAATAGCCTGTAGGTTAGCCGTTGATAATTGGCCTTTAGGGGCGAAGTATTTGGTAAGGAGTCTGGGGAAATCCCTGGATATATCTGCCCAATGCTTCGCCCCTATGTTGTTTAAAGGCGCATGTCAGGAAGCGATTGCAAAGCAAGCTTCCTACGGAATCGCCATCCAGCCCCACCTCAACGCCCTGCCCTTCAGACCCAAACAAACGTACCGTTCTGGGCCTAAACCATTAGGATAGAAACCAGCAAAAATCATTGAGAGCGGTCGTGGGCAACGGTAAAGGTGCAGCAGAAGTCATTTGCGTGGGAACGGAGCTGCTGTTAGGAGATATCCTCAATGGCAATGCTCGCTATCTCGCCCAAGAGCTAGCTACCTTGGGCATTCCCCACTATTACCAAACCGTTGTGGGGGACAATCCCAATCGTATTCAGCGGGCCTTGGCGATCGCCTGTGAGCGCTCCCGTCTGATCCTCTTCACGGGCGGCTTGGGTCCCACACCCGACGACTTGACGACAGAAGCGATCGCTGACTTCTTCGATGCCCCGCTGATCGAATGGTCCAATGTGGTCGAAGATATTCGCAAGAAATACGCCAGCATCGGCATGGCACCCACAGAGAGTAGCTTTAAGCAGGCCTTCCAACCCCAAGGCGCTGAGCTCTTGCCCAATAACAGCGGTACGGCTCCGGGCATGATTTGGGAGGCAAGGCCTGGACTGGTGCTGATGACCTTTCCGGGGGTGCCTCGGGAAATGAAGGGCATGTGGAGGGAGACTTCGGTGCCTTGGTTGCAGCGGCAGGGCTGGAGTCAGGGAACTTTTGCCAGTCGGACGCTGAAGTTCCACGGTATTGGTGAATCGACTCTGGCGGAGCAGGTGGCTCCTTTCTTTGAGCGGGAGAATCCCACCGTGGCGCCCTATGCCGGGGATGGAGAGGTAAGGCTGCGGGTGACGGCGCGGGCGGAGACTGAGGCGGAAGCTGAGGCGCTGATTGAGCCAGTGGCGAAGGAATTAGAGGCCGTCGGTGGTGACCATTACTTCGGAGCTGATGAGCAGACCCTGGCGACGGTGGTGGGTGAGCTGCTGCTGGGCCGAGGTGAGACCTTGGCGGTGGCGGAGTCTTGCACGGGCGGTGGTCTGGGGCAGAGGTTGACTGCGGTGCCGGGGAGCTCGACTTACTTTTGGGGTGGAGTGATTTCCTATGACAATTCAGTTAAGCAGAATTTGCTGGGGGTTGAGGCGGAGGTCTTGGCAACCCAGGGAGCGGTGAGTGCTGTGGTGGCTGAGCAGATGGCCCAGGGCGTTCGGACAGCGCTAAAGACGAGTTGGGGGATTGGGATTACGGGGATTGCAGGGCCAGGGGGCGGCAGCGATGAGAAGCCGGTGGGGTTGGTGTATATCGGGGTGGCTGGGCCAGATGGTTCGGTGAAGGCGGTGCGGTGTCAGTTTGGTCAGCGGTATCGGGGGGTGATTCGCGATCGCGCAGCGTTGGAGGCGTTGAATTTGCTGCGGTTGGCGTTGGGCTAAGCGCGATGGTTGGGGCGGGTTTTGATGGTGGATAAAGTACGAAGGCGTGAATTTATCTGCTACACCCGCCCGTACGGGGATGTCGAGGAGCATTTTGAGGTTAGCCGCGCTCGCTTTTGCGGTTGAGGAGGGGGCGGGGCATTTCGTCTGAGCCGAAGAAGAGGGCCCATTCGAGGGGGCAGCGGCGGTAGGGCTCGTCTTTACCTTGGATGTCGATGCGGAGCCAGAGGCAGTCGAGGCGTTCGGCGGCGCGGCTGAGGTTGTGGATGCGTCGCCATTGGTGGTGGGCCGCGGCGATGGTGGGGACGGTGATGCTGAGCTCTTGTTCGCTGTCGCAGTAGGTGCGGATGCGAATGGTGCTGGGGAGGTCGTAGCGTTGAGCGATCTCGCTGGTGAAGCTGAGGGATTCGGCCTGGTGCATAGGTCGGTGTCGTAGCCTTTTCTTTTCGATCGTTTAGGTGGAGTTGCGGTTGTGCATTTGGGGGGGAGCACAGGCGCAACTGCGCTGTTGGAATTAGTAATACCGCTGTTTGGGAATGTGCGGCATTTGCGATCGCCCTTGCGGGGTGATGTACCTGGGGTGTTGTCCTCTGGGGGGTCTGACCTACATTGTTTTTTGGGCTGTGAGGGGTCGTTTGGGCAGATTTATGACTCTGGCAGGGGTCTTTGAAGGGAGTGATGGCTGGTTCGCTTGGAGCTGACATGGCTCTGTAAGGCTGTTTGGGCTGGTTTGGGTGGGTTTCTTTGGGGTCAGTTTTTTGACTGTCTACTGGTTTGGGTGGGTGTTTGGTGGCTTGGTAGGGGGAGAGCTGGGCTGGGCTGGAAGAGGCAAGCGGCAAATCCGTGGAACTCTCCCCCCACTCCAGCCGTATGGGACGACGGCGTCCCCTGACGGGTCACCCCTCCCATGCGGGCTGGATTGCTTCAGTTGGGTTGGTGAGGACTAGGGGCTGTATGAGTTAACGGGCGCTGTTGTGGGGTGGAGTGTGGATGTTGGTTGGGGGAATAAACAAGCTTGTTCCAATACAAAAATTCTGTCCCTAGCTCAAGGCCAGAGACAGAATGCAAAGGGGAGAATGGATAATCTCTGCCCAGTCTTATTTAGAGCTTCGGCAGTAGCTCAGGGAGTAGTTCACCCGGCACTCGGCCCAGGGCCCGATTCTGTCCACTGCTGCCCCACTTTTCGTAGCAGCGCTGAATGGTCTGCACCAGTACGGCCACGGCAGGATCGTACAGTTCTGGCTTCTCTTTCCAGCCCTCCATGGCTTGCACATGGTGCGTTAATGCCTGGTCCAGATGCTGCTGCTGAGCTTCGTCGTTGAAGTCTCCGGCGAAGTCTGTCGCTAGCTGGTAATGCACTAAGCCTGTGTTGCTGTGGGTGGCGAAGGGGTCGAAGTTGAGCTGGGACAGCAGGTTCTGCCCTTTGAGGAAGTCTGCTGCATTGAGGGCGGCTTCGTAGGCGAGAATGCTCAGTTGCAGATATTCCTTTCCGGCTGAAGCCTCTTGCCCTTCCTGGTTCGCGAGTTGCCAGTAGGCCGTGCCCAGGTTGTTTTGGGTGGAGGCGTAGCTGCCAGGGGCAACTTGCAAGGTGCGGAAGCGGAGGGCGTTGTTGTAGGCGTTGACGGCGAGGGAGAGCCATTCCTGGGCCATGAAGTGGCCGTTGCCTTCGGGGGATTCCTCGTTGGGGGCAATTTGGGCCAGGTTCCAGTAAGCCGTGCCCAAGTTGTTCTGGATCATGGCGTAGCTGTCGGGCTGCTCGTCGGGGTTGTAGTACTGGGCGGCTTGGGAATAGGCCGCGATCGCCCATTTCAGGTTCTCTGGCGCATTGGCATGCTGTGCCAAGTGCCAGTAAGCCGTGCCCAGGTTGTTCTGGGTGGAGGCGTACTTCAACGGTGCGGACTCCGGCTGGCGGAAACGCAAGGCTTCCTTGTAGGCATCAATCGCGTGGTTCAGATTTTCGGCTGCATCCTGGTGGTGAGCAAAGTCGCTATGGACCGTGCCCAGATTGTTTTGCAGCATGGCAAAGGCCTTGGGATTCTCCTCAGGCTTGGTGTTCTTGAGGCCGAGGCGGTAGGTCTGAATCGCAAGCTTGATGTAGGAAATCCCCATGTCGGGGGATTCAGGTTTGCGGGAGGCCATCCAGTAGAGGGTGCCGAGGTCATTGAGGGTGTCGGGCCAGGAGAGGCTACTCGTTGTCGCGGCCGGGTCGTTGAAGCAGAGCCATTCAAGCACCTGCTCGTAGGCCACGATCGCATAGCGGGTGAAGTCTTGGGACTGGTCGCCTTGCTCCATGCGGCGGCGGTAGAAGCGGCCTAAGTCCAGGTAAGAAATCGCTAAGTCTTCGGAGCTAGCATTTTGCTGACGCAGGACTTCGATGTGGGCTAGCAGCTGGGCTTCTTCTCGCTCGGCGACGCTAGCGAAGGTGTGGGAGATGGTGTGGGTTGCGGGGGCCGCTGCAACCTCTTCTGCCGGGCTGGGCGGCGTGAAGGGGGTGGTAGGTTCTGTTGCGGTTTGTGGCTCGGAGCCTTGCTTTGCGGATGGAGGAGGCTGGGATGGGGAGTCAGCGGGAGAGGGTGCTGTTTGGGAGTCTGCTGCAATCTGGTGAGCTGAGGTTTCAGTGGAGTCTGGGGTGTCCTGTTTGGTTGGGATGACAGGCTTTTCTTCAGGGCCGTAGATGCGATCGAAGGCAACGACCGACGAAGATTTAAGGGGGGCATCGGTAGAGGGAGGAGGCGCTACATGTCCTTCGGCTGATGCCTGGTGACTGGAAGATTCCTCTTCTTCTTCGATTAAGCGAGCCTCTACGCCAGATGCAGCCATAAGAGCGGCTTCCGCTGCGATGACCTTGGCGGCGCTGTAGTCTCCGGTGCTGGCTTCCTCTTCCTCTTCCTCTAACGCTGGCTGAGCGACAGCGTTGGCAACGGTCACACCCGATTCTGCTCCGGGGGTGAGGGCGTCCATCTCTGGGACGGAGCTTTGGGGGCGCTCATCGGCACTGAGGGGGAGAGGCTCGGCCTGGAATTCAAAGGTGCCGCTGCACCACTGCCAACATTCCGGTGCAGACTTACGAATGTTGTGGAACCAGGGCCGAGTGACCCAGAGAATTAGGGCGGAGTTGAGGGCGGGTAGCTGCCGCTCTAGGGCACGCAGATAGCTAATGAATAGGCGCTGCACTGCCGCAGGCTGTCGGGTGAGCTGCTCAATGCCCAGAATTTGAAAGGAGGGCATGGGCTGGTCTTGTTCAGACCGAGGCACGTTTGTTCGCAGCCAGTGGGAGACCTGGGCGATTGGGTTGGGGTCGTTGAGATCGAGTTTGAGGCTGACCAGATTCTCATGGACGGTGGGAATGCCACTGCGCTCGATGGATGCAGCCACTTGGTCAGCACCTTGCTGGACCAATTCTCGGTGTAGCTGCCCTGCAAGGCGATTTCGCAGGTTCGGATCGTCACAGACCGCTACGAAGAGCTGGCGACGTAATCCGAGGCTCAAGGAAACCTTGAGTCGCTGATATACCTGTTGGTTGTAGTGAGCTGGCGAGGGTGCTACGGCTGGATCTTGAAGGCCATTCATGGCAGAAACGTCTTGGGGGGGGCGTTGGGGAGTGGATTGTTTGAGCGAAGTTGCCAAAGTCACGGTGACTCTCCCATTGTGTTCTGTCGGATGGAGGATTGTGAAGGAGGCGAAAAGCCTTTTGCAAATACGCTTGTCACCCCTCGGGCCATTTAGCGTTGCGCTGCCACTGCCGAAGTCTAATGTTCGAACTGGCACAATCTCCTTCTGAGATGTGCGGAGCTGCAATCGCGCTCCAGGTCTTAATTACCTCTTCAGGTGGTGATGCTTCTTTTCAGGATGGACAGATGAAAAACTGACTTGGTATATCTGCGGGGGGGCGAGGATAAAAGTCACACATCAACCGTTGATGACAAACGCTCTTTAGATCCGAGAAAAGCCGCGTTTTTACTATTAAGCTTCTGTAAAAAATATTTGTCCGTGATTTCGATCTGGTAGCTAACTGTTAAGCGGATGGAGCCTAGAGAGAGGATGGCATGGCCTGATTTGCCTATGAGGAAATGCCTAGGTTTTCGATACCTGGAACTCGTTTGAGCTGCTATTTCTCTAGGTTGAGGTGTCAGGCCAAGCGATCGCATCAAAGGCAGTCTGAAGTGAGACCGCATTTAAATTGGGTAAGCGCTCTAGCTCTAAAAGGATGGGGACTTGACCGTAATGGGCGATCGCCTCTCGATTCCCCTGATTCTTGGGGCCATTCATCACCACACCCAAGATTGGAACCTTGGCTCGGCGCAATTGCTCGATGGATAGCAGGGTGTGGTTGATGGTGCCCAGGCTGCTGCGGACCACCAAGACCACGGGAATTTGGAGTTGGCGAATGAGATCCAGAATGTAGTCCCGTTGGTTGAGGGGGACTAGCAGGCCGCCCGCCCCTTCCACAATGAGGTGTGAGCGATCGTGGGCGGGCAGGACAAAGTCGCTGAGGCGAATGTCGATGCCATCAATCGCCGCCGCTGCATGGGGAGAAAGAGGCTGGCTGAGGCGAAAACGCTCAGGCAAAAAATGCCCTTCGGGTAAGTCCGTTAGGGCTTGAATGTAGGCGCTGTCACCTTCTGTCCCGTTGGGGCCCGGTCCCGATTGAACGGGTTTCCAGTAGCTCGCCCTTAAGCCCAGGGTTAGCATTGCCGAGACGATGCTTTTGCCCACATCGGTATCGCTGCCAGTGACAAAAAGGGCGGAAGGGATGGGAGCGTGGGAGACGGACATGGGTAAAGGCTAGGGAGTTGGCCTGATTGTACCTAGGAGCTGAGGGGCTGTTTATATTCCACGATGCCTCGACGACGTCCTAGGGCGAGGCGCAACCAAAATTCAATTTGCCCCTGGAGCTCAGGAACTTTGCCAAGGATGCAGAAGAGGCCGTATAGCCAGGCATCTGGGGGGGCATCGCCATGGGCGAGATTGCGGTAGCGGGCGACGCGGTAAGTCTGGAAGCTGTAGAGCATTAGCAGGGCTAGAAGGCTGATGCCTTGGGAGGGGAGGGCTGTGGCGATCGCCAAGGCAGGAATCACCAAGGCCCAGAGCCAAGTACTCAAAGATTGCTTGAGGTAAAAGCGTTCTGGAGCCGCGCCATAGAGCCAAGCACTTTCAGCCATGGAATAGCCATTGCGCAGCGTGCGTTTCCACCACTGGCTGACTTGGTTCATTTGCACATCATGTAAGGAGACATCTGCATCGATGCGCATAACTTTGCCTCCCGCCCGTCGCAGACGGAGACATAATTCTGGCTCTTCTCCAGCAATCAAACTCTCATCAAATCCGCCCACTTGATTGAACAGGCTGAGGCGCATCAACCCCTCGGCACCACATTCGGTCAGCTCACCGATGCGAGTGTTCCATTCCATATCCATGAGGCGATGGAAGACGTTGCGAGTCCGAAACTCCTCTCGCCGCCGTCCGCAAATCACAGCAAGGTCGCGATCTCCTTCCATGGTGCGGAAGGCTTGGTCCAGCCAATGGTCAACGAGGGCGCAGTCGCCATCGAGGAATTGAACAAATTCCACGTTCGGGCTCAGTTCTTGCAGGCGTTTCACGCCACTGTTGTAAGCGCGGGCGGCAGTGAAGGCGGAGTTTGGATCGAGCTCCACGACTTCTACGCCGAGTTGTTTTGCCACCGCCACGCTGTCGTCCGTAGAGCCTGAATCGACATAAACCACGGTGCAGCCTTCGACCTGGGCCGAGTTTAGGGCACGGTTCAATTGTTCGCCTTCATTTCGTCCGACGACCACGATGCCAACGAGGTTTTTAATCTGGGCGATGCGATCGCTAGAATCGCTGTTAGCCATGGAGCTGATTCGCCCTAGAGGGCTGGATTCAGACTGCTTAAATCGAGCGGCAAGTTTCGAAGCGTCGCAGGCGGTCGTGGCGATCGCTTGGGTTTTAACATCAACGATGGCTCCATCTGCTTCTAGGGATAGTTGAGCAGCTTCCAGAACTTGGACTGCTGCTAAGCCGACTTGGGCTGAACTGCGGGGGGTGCAAGGCTTACCCAAGCGATGCCGAATAATACAGTCGAGGAAATGTTGACTGAGCTGAGTGAGGGGCTCCGCTTGGGGCAAGGCATAGGATTTTTTGTTGCCCCGACGGTAGTTCACAGGCCAGTCTGTGGGTTGGTGGTGGGTCTGTCCGATGTTCTCCTTCTCCACCTCAACGCCACTGTCGTAGAGGCTGACGGCAAATTCTGCCGTTTCGTCATAGATCAAGGTTTTGTCACGGCCCACGATGGTGAGGGTTCGACGTTGGATGGGCTCAAGCCAGCTCACTCGAATGGTGGTGAGTAGCTTGCGGGGATATTGCAGGGTGAGTGTTGCCACATCGTGAAGTCCCAGTTCAGGTAAGGTGCAGGCTTTTCCGGTGGTGCTGACCTGAAGGGCTGATTCTCCCAAGATGTAGTTGAGGATGGAGACGTCGTGAATCGCGAGGTCCCAGATGACATTGACATCGGGGCGCAGTAGTCCGAGATTGACGCGAACGGAATCAATGTACTGGACTGGACCGAGCTCGCCAGATGCAATAATTTCGCGGACTTTGTCGACGGCGGGGCTGTATTCGAAGGTGTGCCCCACCATGAGCACTAAATTTTGTCGCTGGGCGAGCTCTGCTAATTCCTGAGCTTCGTCTAAGGTGGCAGCCAAGGGCTTTTCCACGAGGACATGTTTGCCCGCTTCGAGGGCTTGTTTGGCCAAAATATAGTGGCTTTGGGCTGGGGTCGCGATCGCGATCGCGTCTAGGTCCGCTGTGAGCAGGTCGGCAAAATTTTGGGTGAGCTGGGCTTGGGGGTGGGCTTTGCCCATTAGGAGTAGGCGATCTGGACAGAGATCACAGAGGGCAACCAGTAGGGCGTCACCGAGTGTTTGAAATTGGCGGGCGATATTGGGGCCCCAATTGCCATAGCCCACCAGACCCACCTTGATCAAGGGTAGGTTATTGCATTTGGCTGCTGTGGCTGAACCCGGATACATGGAAGGCGATCGCTCGAGCGCTGCCTTTAGGCGAGCCCGTTGCGCGTCAAATGCGTTCATGCTGATGCTTTCGCTCCTGAGTCAGTAGAGGAGGTGATAACTTCACGGCGTTTGGACTGTATGCCTGGGGTTTCGCTCGTCTTTGGGAACAATTTGAAGTCTCCTCTAGGCCAAGCTTCCGAACGGATTTTAATAACCCGAAGGCTTTACTTGAGCTTTAAGATTTCGTAGGGAGCACTCCGAATTTGTGTTAAGCCGTCCGGTTTCGGTGATCGAGCCATGAGAGAGCATCGAAGTGGATTCTTTGGGGTGATTGCTGGCCAACGATGGCAGTCGTCAGGTCATTCATCGTTGCAAGAGTAAATAGGTGACGTGGTAGTCGACGGTGATGTCATCTTTGGAACGAGTCGCTGTTTTATTCCAGTGGCGAATAAGACGGCGAAGCTGAGCTGTTGAGAGTTGTTGGCTGTGATTGTCCGGGACTGCACCAATGCGGTTGAAGTGACGGAGAAAAGCCTGGGCACTAGGCGCTTGAAGCGGAACGAAGTCCTGGTGGAAGATGCATTGCTCAGCCTGTTCCCAGCCCCAGGAAATCAAAGGGGTGGGGTCCGGCATTGCCATGACGGGGTAGGGCAATTCCAAGGCGGTGCATTGGGTTTGGAGTTGGCGAAAGCTGTGGCAGGTGGGGAAGGCGATCGCCAGCCAGCCCCCCGGCATTAAGCAACCGAGCCATTGGCTCAGAATCGCTTCGGGATTCGCAAACCATTGCAGGGCAAAACTGCTGGCGATCAGGCCAAAGCGACTCTCGGTTTGTTCTGGATCCAGGTCAGCTCCATCCATTTCTCGCACTTGAAAGACGGGCGCTGCGCCGTCGGGGCCCAGTGTGGCGAAGTGGGGGGCAGCGAGGCGCTCTTGGCAGGCCTGGACCATTTGGGGGGCGAGGTCGGTGAAGTAGAGGCGGTGGCGATCGCCATAGCGACCCAAAAGCTGTTCACTCAAAAAGCCTGTGCCACAGCCGATCTCCAGAATGGGAGCGGGGGGAACTTTCCCCATGTCTTTATCGCTGAGAAACGCTACGAGCTGCCGGGCACATTGCTCCTGTACAAGAGCGTAGTCGTCATAGGTGTGGGCAGCGGCTCCAAAGGATGCGGCGATGGCTTCGTGGGAGCTAGGAGGCTGCTGGGGAGACTGTTGTTCCAAGGGCATGGGGCACGAACGGGGCCTGTTGATTTTACGGCGGTGGCAGTGGTTGGAGGTTCCTGGTGCAGCAGTCCGTTGCAAAGGCTTAGGTCACTTCACAAACATGCCCCTACAGGATGGCGGTTAGGGAGGGCTGGATCGCTTCCCAGCAGGCTTCAATCTGGGTGAAGGGAAGGGCGTGGGGGCCGTTAAGTTCAATCAGTTCGGCGTTATTGAAGAGTTCTTGGGCGAGGTCTTGGCCTTGGGATAGGGGAGCGATCGCATCTTCCCGCCCGTGAACCACCAAAACCCTAGGTCGCCTCGCCAAAAACTCAATACAGAGCAAGGAATGATCCAAGTCCTGCAAGTCATGGGCCAGTGGCTGTAGAACTTTGGTTGAACGGTCGGGCCATTGTCTTGGCGGCAGGCCGCAGTTTTGCCAAAAAGCCTGGAGCACCTGATCTGGATCTTGCTCAAATTGGCTAATCATTTGCTGAAGGACCCGGCGAGAACGTCGCTCTGCCTTGGGTTCATCGGGATGAAAGCGGTGGAACCCTCCAAAGACCACCACCAAATCCGCCACCCGCAACTGTTGAGAGGGGCAGAGGTGGAGGCCATAAGAGTGGGCCAGGACTATCTTGTGGCTTTCTGGATACTCAAACGTTGGCCGAGTTGATGCTCCAAAGTAGCCTCGGTCGAAGGCCTTGAGCGGAATACCCTGCTCAGCAAATTTGGCTTGCCAGGGTTGCCAGCATTGCCGATCAAAGCCCCAGCCGTGGTAAGCGATTGCTTCTGCTTTAGGAGTCTCAGGTTGCACGGTTTGGTCCGTCTGAAAAGCTCGACTGAATCACACCTCAATCACGGGTAACCAATTGCTCAATCTTCCATGTGTCGCCTTCCTGGGTCCACAAGAAGCTGAGGGGAACGCCAGAACCACTGTTCAGCTCGGCTGTGATATTGAGCCGCTGTAGGCCCTCTTCGCTCATGGGCGCAGCTAGTTTGGAGGTTTTGTACTGCTTAAGATTATTCTTCTTGATGAACTTGACGAAGTCTTTGCGGTTGACCTGGTTGCGGTAGGCCTTGGTGGTCATGCCATAGGCGGCATCCAGCTTGCCATTGACGATCGCGGCAAAGAAGTTATTCAGCGCCTGGGGTAATCCCTTGGTCCGTTGGACAATGCGCACTGCCGAGATAATCCAAAAGATGACTAGCAGCAAAAACAACCCGCCGAGACCGTAACCGCCATATTTGAGGGTGCCTGAGAGTTCCATGTCACTGAGTTAGGGAGGGGAGAGATTGTCTTCCTTTAAGCCTTCCACAGCATTTGGCGCTTTTCAAACCTTTGCGAGACGAAATGCTGCGGGTTCCCTAGGCTGCCTGGGCAGCGATCGCATCGACCAGCCCTCCTAAATGCTCCCGTTGGTGATGACAGGACAGGGCAAAGCGGATGCGGGCTGTATTGGCTGGGACCGTGGGAGGACGAATGGCGGTGGCGAGGTAACCCTGGGTTTCTAGATGGTTGGCAAGCGCCAAAGTCTCCGCTTCTGGACCGATGATGGCGGGGACAATCTGGGATTCTGAGCCGCCTGTTCCATAGCCCAACTCTTCCAGTTGATGGCGCAACCATTGGGCCTCGGTGGCAAGGTGCTGCCGTTCTGCTTCCAAGTTGGGAATTAAGTCCAAGGCAGCAGACACGGCTCCAACCACGCCGGGGGGAAGGGCCGTTGTGTAAATCACTCCTGCGCAGAAGTTGATCAGATAGTCGCGCAATTGCTCGGAGCAGGTGACAAAGGCCCCTGCTGCGCCACAGGCCTTGCCAAAGGTGCCGACGAGTAAATCTACACCGGGTCGTCGAGCCCCTAAGCCCATGCCATCTGGGCCGAGGACGCCGAGGGCGTGGGCATCATCGAGGTAAAGGAAGGCGTTGAAGCGGTTCGCGAGGCTGATTAGAGCGTCAACATCGGCCCGATCGCCATCCATGCTAAAAACCGTCTCGCTAATCACCATCAGCCGCTGATATTTTTCAGCCCCTTTCTTTAGCTGCCGCTCCAGCGCTGCCATGTCGTTGTGGGGAAAGCGGATAAAGCGGGCTCCGCTGGCGAGAATGCCTTTGACCAAGCTGTTGTGGACGAGGCGATCGCAGAGAACCAGCGTCTCCTTGGCGTCATTTCCTACCAGGGCGGGAATCACCGTGGAATTGGCCTGGAAGCCCGTGCCAAATAGCAGGGCGGCCTCATGGCCCAATGACGATGACAGTTGCGCTTCCAACTGCTCGTGGATGGTGAATGCGCCCGCGACCAGTCGAGATGCCGTGGCGCTGGTGCCGTAGCGCTGGGTGTAATCCACTGATCTCGCGATGACCTGGGGATGTTTGGCTAGGCCCAGGTAGTCATTGGCGCTGAAATTTAGCAGCGTTTGACCCTCTCGGCTGACATGGAGGGTGTCGATGGGGGTAAGCGATCGCAAGGCTCGTCTACGATGACTTGCTTCTCGTTCTGCTAACGCTTGCTCAGCAAAAGGCCAACTTTTGCTTGAAATCGTTTTCGCTGGAACAGCGTGGGGTGAAGCGTTAGGCTGCGGCGAGTTGGGCTGATTCGGTTGGTTTTGCGTCATCCTCAGATTCGATGCCTTGTGTCGATGCCTTTTGGTGCGCTTCTAACAGAGTCAGCGCCCGCGTTTGATTGTAGATCTTGGCGACATCCAGAGCGGTTTGCCCGTCTTTGGCCGCGAGCTGAGGGTTCGCACCGCGCTGTAGCAGCAATTTCAACAGCTTCAGCTGCCCGTAGCGAGCGGCTTCCATCAATGGCGTGGCACTGCATCCCCCACGGTTGAGCTGGGCTCCAGCCTCCAGCAGCCATTCCACCACTGCCATCACTTGGCGCTCATCCGTTGGGCAAAGTTGCTCTAGCCCCGCTGGGGTTTGCCTTGTAATGCCGGAAGAGGCCTCCAATGGATCTTCGTCGACCAACACCCAGGCTGTAGAGCCTGCGGCAAGGCAGAGGGCAGTATCGCCATCACTAGACATCGCCTCGATACGAGCCCCTTGCTCTAGGAGCAATTGGAGCAGCTCTAGGCGGCTTAGACTCGCTGCGGTCATTAGGGCGGTTTCGCCATGGAGACCAGCACCGTTCACATCAGCCCCCTGGTCTAGTAGGAATTGGATGAGATTGCGATCGCCCTGCTCAACGGCTGCGCTCAAAGCGGTGTGGCCTTTCTTGCCATGTACAGCATTAACTCTCGCGCCTGCGCTAAATAGAGCGGCCAAATGCGCCTGATCCTTGGTGGTGATCGCCTCAAACACCTGGCCATCTAAAGGGTGGGGGCTGTTATGGGGAAATAGGTCGGAGGGCTGAGGAGACATGGCTTTACTGATGGGCAGGAAGAAATAGCGCTTGAATTTTTGCACTTGAGCTTAGCTTTCCCAGCAGTAAGGGCGTTTGCTGATTCTCTTGCGAGAGAGTTGCCCAGAATCGCCCCATTGCAGAGACTGTAAAGGTTGATAGTTACCCGAGCCGCTCGCTTGGGTCATCCCTGCAAGCAAACTCCATGGCCCCCGGTATGACCTTGCGCATTGCCCAACTCACCGACACCCACCTCTTCGCCGACCCTAGCCAAACCATGCTGGGCTGCCAGACGAACCAGACCTTTCAGCAGGCGATCGCCAAGCTCCAAACCCTCACGCCTCAACCCGATCTCCTCCTCCTCACAGGCGACCTCTCCCAGGACGACTCCGAGGAATCCTACGAATACCTTCATGGCGCGATCGCCCCGCTGAACATCCCCACCTACTGGCTCCCCGGCAACCACGACCAAAACCTGGAAGCCCTGTTCGAAATCCTCAGCGAACCGCCCTGTTCTCCCAGCAAGGCTATCCAGCAAGGCGGCTGGCAGATTCTGCTCCTCGGCACCATGCTGCCCCAGCAGGTCCAGGGACGACTGGCCCAAGAAGCCTTGGACTGGCTGGAGGAGCAGCTTCAGGCGGCGCCCAGCTTACCGACGCTTGTGGCGCTGCATCATCATCCAGTACCCATCGGCTCTGCTTGGATGGATGGGATTGCTTTGGAGAATGGGGAGGAATTTCTGGCGGTGTGCGATCGCCATCCTCAAATCAAACTGGTGCTCAATGGCCATATTCACCAGGCCTTTGAAAGCGATCTCCATAGCGTTAAATTTCTAGGGAGCCCTTCGACTTGTGTACAGTTCCAGGCAAAGCAGGCAGCAATGGCTTTAGATGAGTCGCTGGGGCCTGGGTTCAGGGTCTTGGACTTGCAGGCTGATGGGCGTTTTACGACGGAGGTGGTTTGGGCTTGAACCAGTTCCCCCTGCTGGGGAGAGCAAAAGCCCTGCCACAGCAGAATCACTCAGTCCATAGGCAACCTTTCCCCCGCAGATGGGGTCAGAGCCCTTTGGAAATCATGGCACCTTCCCTGGGGGACAGCAGCGAGCTTCTGCGGAATAGTAAATGGAATGTCATCCTGCTGAATAGCGATGACATTGAATCACTTCCGCCTAAATACGCCATCGCTGTCACAGGATTTCGCTATGATTGCTAATCAACGCATCTCGTAGCTTGCCAGGGCTCCAGGGACAATCAAAGGGATTCACCCCAACGACCATTAATGAAAGATCAAGAACCGATAGCCAATCAGGAAAATGTTGTAGCGGAGGCGTTTAAAACCATCGCATTGAGCGCCCTCCTCGCCTTCGGCATTCGCACCTTTGTGGCGGAAGCCCGCTTCATTCCCTCTGGCTCCATGCTGCCCACCCTGGAAGTTCATGATCGCTTGATCATCGACAAGGTCAGCTATCGCTTCGATGATCCAGACCGAGGCGACATCGTTGTCTTCAACCCCACCGATGAGCTCCGTCGGCAGGAGTTCAAGGATGCTTTTATTAAGCGCGTGATTGGGTTGCCGGGCGATCGCGTTGAGGTCAAGGACTGCAAGCCCGCCGAAGCCCCTGCCCAAAGCGAGACGCCGTCCCAGGAATGTCAGGTTTTTGTCAATGGCCAGGCGATCGAAGAGGACTACATCCAAGAAGGCCCCAACTATCAGTGGCAACCCGAGGACCTCAACCTGCCGGAGCGTGTGCCCGAAGATTCCTACTTAGTCTTGGGCGATAACCGCAACAACAGCTACGACAGCCACTACTGGGGCTATGTGCCTCGGGAGAAGATTATCGGCCGCGCTGTCGTTCGCTTTTGGCCCCCCAGCCGCATTGGCGGCGTAGAAGAGCCCATTTATCCTGCCAGTCTAGAATCTGAGGCAGCGGAAGCCCAAGATTAGACCGCCCTCATGGATGCCTTCTGATTGTGTTCATTCAAAAAAACACTGATGCAAAGTTGCATCAGTGTTTTTTTCAGTCTGGGAATCTATACTTTGGCAAATTTGAGCTCCTAGCGAATGACTCGATTGAGTAGCCAGAGAGATAGACCCAAGCTCAGCACATGGGCGGTGACGATATGGGTATTCGCTAGAACGACAAACAGGTCTACTGGCTGGATATAGCGGCTTGGATCAGTATTGACGAATCCTGCAACACCTTGGTTTAGGGCTTTCGTAAACAACACGCCTGAGACGGCTTCAGAGCCAATCGTTGTCAAAACCAGTCCCACTAATGTGGTCATCAGGCCCTTGCGCATTAGGCCAATGGTTTCAGCCCGGCTGGGTCGCGCTTGGGTGTCACTGGCTCGCAACTGCCTAGATAGCCTTGTATAGCGATAAGCCCAGTAAGCTGAAACAAACAGGGCTATAAGGCCGCCAAAAGTAAAGGGAATACCGCTCAGGCCCGCACTGCCTGATTTCTCTACGACGGTTCCAACCACTGCCATAATCCCTGCGATGACCCCAAGAACAATCTGGGCCCAAAAACTAATCCAACCCAGCAGACGGAATTGCTCAGCGATTTTCTGAACGGAAAAGTTGTCGAGGCGAGGGGTCGTCATGGCAAGAGATTGCAGGCATTACACCCAGAGGTTGATACAGCACAGAGTGCTGTTGTCAGTATCCTACAATCCAAAAGTGTTTCGGTGGACAGTTAACACTTGCTTCAACTATGGGCCTCTGTCTAAGTCTCCATCCTCATAATTTTCTTTGGAGATTCTTATTTATTAAGCTCCACGTAGCTGCAAAATGATATTTAGGTGATGAATATGATTATTCGCAGTATGATTTGGCCCAAACATTTCCTACATACGACACATAATAAGTAACATCTGTGTATCCTGAGTCACAGATGCCCTAGGTGGCAGTGGCGTTTGATGGTGTAGGTGCTTTCATGGGCGATCGCTCCATCAGGTCACAACCTATTGCAGTAGTCTGCATCACCTCCAGATGACCTTTACCTTGGTTGCACAAGGCTTGGCACTCCACGATTAATCTATGGTCACAGACCACGAGACATTCAAAATTCGGTTTTGGGGTGTACGAGGCAGTATCCCCTCTCCCGGTCAAGACACGATCCGCTACGGCGGAAATACCCCCTGCGTCGAAATGCAGGTCAATGGCGAGCGTCTTATTTTTGATGGTGGGACTGGTTTGCGCTGCCTTGGAAAGCGAATGATCACCGAGGGGCCAGTGCAGGCTCGCATCTTCTTTAGCCACTACCACTGGGACCATGTTCAGGGGTTTCCCTTCTTTGAACCTGCTTTTACCCCTCAAAACCAGTTCCGTATCTATGGTGCGGTGGCACTGGATGGTTCCACCGTTGAGCAGCGCTTGGGTATGCAGATGCTCCACCCAAACTTCCCCGTTTCGCTTCAGATTATGGCGAGTAACTTGTCATTCCATGATTTGCAGCCCGGCGAAGTGCTGGATTTAGATTCTGTCTCCATTGAGACAGCCCTGCTAAACCACCCCGGCAAGGCCATGGGCTATCGCGTCAGTGCGAATGGTTACACGGCTGTCTATGCAACTGATACTGAGCATTTTGAAGACCATGTAGACGAGAATATTGTCCACCTTGCGCGTCAGGCTGATGTGTTGATCTACGATGCCACCTACACCGACGCTGAATACCATGACCCTGCCATAAGCAAGAAGGGCTGGGGCCATTCGACCTGGCAAGAAGCGATTAAAGTGGCTGAGGCTGCTGGGGTGAAGAAACTGGTCATTTTTCACCATGACCCCTCCCACGGAGATGATTTCCTAGACGATATTGCTGTGGCAGCTAAAGAGCGCTTTCCAGGGGCTGTGATGGCAAAGGAAGGCATGGAGATCGTGATGGAACGTTCTCCAGTTGCTGCTTCGTCTACTCAGGTTTAAGAATTGCAGGATGGGAAAAAAGGACTTCTTGGCCTCTGTTGGTTGACTCAGGCCCCTGCATGGGAAGATAGACGGCGTGCGCATTACTTCAGATCTAAATCAGGTTGTAACGCCGACGCGAGTCGCGTTGGGGAATTTTGACGGTGTCCATTTAGGGCACTGTCGGGTGATTCAACCTGCGGTTGAGGGTCGGTCTACAAGTCCTATTGCCTGTGAAGGAGAGCCTTCAAGGGAATGTCCGGTTAGTACAGTGGTGACATTCTCACCCCATCCCCGAGAATTTTTCTCTGGCCAGCAGCGATCGCTCCTGACCCCAGTCCCCGAGAAAGTTCAGCAGTTAGACGCCTTAGGCATCGAACAGCTCGTTCTGCTTCCCTTTGATGCAGCCCTCGCAAAGCTCTCTCCTGCAGAATTTGTGGAGCAAGTCCTGGTCCAAGGTTTAGATTGCCGCAGTGTAAGCATCGGAGCCGATTTCCATTTTGGTGCGGGTCGGACTGGCAATGCTGATGGCCTGCGTCAGCTCTTGGAGCCTCGGGGCATTGAGCTCAATGTTGTGGCGCTGTATCCCCAAGAGGGCGATCGCATTAGTAGCTCTCGCATCCGTGCCGCCTTAGAAGCTGGGGATATCGAAGCCGTCGAGCCCTTGCTGGGTCGCCGCTATGCCCTCCAGGGGGAGGTTGTGAAAGGTAAGCAACTAGGGCGAACCATCGGCTTTCCCACGGCGAACTTAGCACTGCCAGAGCGGAAGTTTATTCCTCAGCTGGGCGTCTATGCCGTAGAGGTTACCAGTGTGGTCCATGGAGAGGCGAGTGCTGCTGCCACTGAAACAGCGCTGAATCACCATCCAGCCGTCATGAACATTGGCTTACGCCCCACAGTTTCCGGTGAAGGCGTGACTGTAGAAGTGCATTTGTTCGATTGGCAGGGAGATCTTTACGGTCAGAATCTCAGGGTGGAGCTGGTCCAGTTCCTCCGGCCTGAGCAGAAGTTTGATGGGCTGGATGCCTTAAAAACTCAGATTTCGGTAGATGCGGACCAGGCTAGGAAATGCTTGGGATCGCTAGAAGCCGTCTAGGCAGCATCCTGAGCCAAGAATTCTTGTGGGAATGCTGCCGGATGCCGCCTTGAGCGTTTACGCTAAAGGACTGCGCCAGCCCCAGGGCCGGCCGTTTCCCATTGCAATGTTGATATTGCAATACTGCATCCATTTCACTTGCCGTCATGTCTGAACTCCGCGATACCCGCCTCGAAAAGGCCGAACAGCTACGCCAAGCCGGGCATAATCCCTACGCCTATAGCTGGAAATCGACCCACAGCGCTGCGGAGCTTCAGAAGAAATACGCCGACCTGGAGAATGGGACTGAGGTGGAAGTGGAAGTGGCGATCGCTGGCCGCATCATGAACCGCCGCGTCTTCGGGAAGCTGGCTTTCTTCACCATCCAGGACGAAACGGGCACCATTCAGCTGTTCTTGGATCGCAAAAAAATCAAAGCGGCCATGGGAGAGGAGAATCCCGAAGCTTTTGGTCAGCTCAAGAATCTCACCGATGCGGGCGACTTCATCGGTGTTCGGGGCAGTGTTCGCCGTACCGATAAAGGCGAGCTCTCCGTTAGCGCTGACCACTACGAAATCCTCACCAAGTCCCTCTTGCCCCTGCCGGATAAATGGCATGGCCTAACTGACGTAGAGAAGCGCTATCGCCAGCGCTACGTGGATCTGATCGTGAATCCTGATGTGCGCGAGACCTTCCGCCGCCGGGCCAAAATCACCGCTGGCATCCGTCAATACTTGGATGCAGAGGGCTTTATTGAAATCGAAACTCCCGTGCTCCAAACCTCCGCTGGGGGAGCCGCCGCCAAGCCCTTTGTGACCTATCACAACGCCACGGAAATGGAGATGTACCTGCGCATCGCCACTGAGCTGCATCTCAAGCGTTTGATTGTGGGTGGTTTTGAGAAGGTGTTTGAGCTGGGCCGCATCTTCCGTAATGAGGGGGTCTCAACTCGCCACAATCCTGAGTTCACCTCCATTGAGATTTACCAGGCCTACGCTGACTACGACGACATGATGGCCTTGACCGAGACCCTCGTCGTCGATGCGGCGGAGAAGGTAATTGGCACATTGGAAATTGACTACCAGGGCGAGCAGATTAATCTTCAGGCTCCTTGGAAGCGCATCACCATGCATGATGCGGTGAAGGAAGCGACGGGGGTTGATTTTGCAGCCTTGGATGATCTAGATGCGGCTAAGGCAGCGGCAAAAGAAGCAGGCATCCATGGCTGTGGCGATATGGCCTCCATTGGCAAAATCCTCAACGAAGCCTTTGAGCAAAAGGTGGAAGAGACGCTAATGCAGCCCACCTTTATCACGGACTACCCGGTTGAGATTTCTCCCCTGGCTAAGCCTCACCGCAGCAAGCCTGGCTTGGTGGAACGCTTCGAGCTGTTTATCGTTGGTCGCGAGACAGCTAACAGCTTCTCAGAGCTGACCGATCCAGTGGATCAGCGTCAGCGCTTGGAAGCCCAGGCAGCAGCAAAGGCAGCGGGTGATGAAGAGGCCAATGACGTTGATGAGGATTTCTTGACGGCGTTGGAATATGGCATGCCTCCTACAGGCGGCCTGGGCATTGGTATCGATCGCCTCGTTATGTTGCTGACCAATTCCCCCAGTATTCGCGATGTGATTGCCTTCCCCCTCATGCGCCCAGAGAAAGCGGCGGAAGCCGAGGCTGAATAATTAGGCGTAGGGTGCCGTTTCTGCGCAGCAAAACGCACCGAAATTGGTTAATCGATGCGTTGCCCGTTCTGGACGACGTACCTATGCGGATATCGGTAACCAGAAGCGAAATTCACTCCCCTGACCAAGCTGACTGCTGACTTGAATTTCACCGCCCTGGAGTTCCACCAGGCGACGGGCGATCGCCAAGCCAATGCCTGAACCCGCTACCCCTCCGCTATCCCGCGTCCTGGCCTTATCCGATCGCCAAAACCGCTCAAAAACCTTAGCTAGCTCTGCCTCAGCAATGCCCTGGCCCGTATCCAATACCGCCATCCAAACCCGCCCTGGCTCTGCCCAAGCCCGCAGCGTAATCGAGCCCTGGGTCGTGTAGCGAATAGCATTACCAATCAGATTGACGAGGATTTGCTCCAACCGAGCTTTATCTGCGCGGAGGCTAGGCAAATCTGGGGGGCAGTCCAGCTTTAGCTCCGGTCCATCTTCCAGGAGTTGGTCGGCGAAGCGATCGCGCAAACTCCTTAACAAGGGTTCTACCGCCACAGCTGCGGTTTGAATCGGTAAATAGCCTGCTTCGGCTTTAGATAGGGTCTGGAAATCCTCCACGAGGCGACCCAGCCGCTTGGTTTCCTGGGTTAGGCGAGCATAAACTTCAGGGCTCGGGGCGATAGCACCATCAGTCATCCCTTCCAAATAGCCATTCAGCACCGTCAGTGGTGTGCGCAATTCATGGGTCAAATCCCCCACCAGCTCCCGCCGCCGCTGTTCCACATTCTCTAGCCGCAGCGCCATTGCGTTAAAACTGGTTGCCAGTTCGTTCAATTCCAGAATGTCGCTGTCCGGCAGCCGTGGCTCCAACTCCCCCGCTGCAAATCGCTGGGTCGCTGCCTGGATCTCTGTTAGCGGTTCCGTAATCCGCTTCGCCAGCCAATAGCTCAAGCCCCCCGCAGCACCGCCGCCCAGCAACACCGACCACAATGCCCCTCGGCTCCAGGCCTTCTCAAACACCTGCTCTAGCTCATAGCGGTAGCCCACCCGAATGCCTCGACCTTCCAACTGCCGCAGCTGCCAAATAAAAAGCTGGGGCGTAGAGACCCGGCCCACCCCCACCAAAATGGATAGACCCACGATCATGACGACGAGGTGGGACAGCAAGAGACGAGTTTGCAAGCCCAGCTTGGGCGGTGGATCGGATTGATGGTTCGTGAGCATGGCTGATTCAGCTGTCCTCGAATTTGTAGCCCGCCCCAATCACCGTTTTGATAAATGTCGGCTTGCTGGAATTCTCCTCGACCTTTTTGCGGAGCCGGGCAATGTGGGTATCTACGACGCGTTCATCACCAAAGAAGTCCCCATCCCAGAGCTGCTCAATAAGCTGAGCCCGGCTCCAAACTCTCCCAGGAGCCCCCACAAAAGCTTTGAGCAATTTGAATTCGAGGGTCGTTAAGTCCAGCTTTTCTTCGTTGCCGCTGTCGAGTTGGTAAGCCTGTTGCTGGTCTAAGTTGAGGCGGAAGTGTTCGCTTTGGCAAAGATTGCTGGGAGGGCCGACCTGGCGCAGCGATCGCCGTAACAATGCCCTCACCCTAACCACCAGCTCCTTCGGACTAAAGGGCTTCACTAAATAATCGTCCGCTCCGGTAGAGAGACCAATAATTCGGTCGACCTCTTCTCCCTTCGCCGTCAGCATCAATATGAATGGATCCTTTGGACCCACTCGTCGTCGGACCCTTGTGCAGACTTCTAGGCCATCTAGCCCTGGAATCATCCAGTCCAGCACAATCAAATCCGGTGGCTGACGTTCAACTTCTGCCAGCGCTGAAAATCCGTCACTACAGACCCGGCAATGAAAGCCCTCCTTTGTGAGAAAAATCTTCACTAATTGAGCAATCTCACTCTCATCTTCGACGATTAAAATGTCCATTAGAGGGGCTAAAGCGTTTACGTTGTCGAGACTTGGCGGTACCTTCCTAATCTTATATCTCTTACCCTGAGGGCATTAGATCGTTTGATCGGCCGCATCTGCTGGACGAAAACGACGTGAATTTTTGTAACGTTAAACTCTGTAATGTTTTGCCACAACTGCGTGGGATCAGAGCCGCCGAGCCGTATGATTTGGCAAGAATGTTTGTTTAAGATTTTCCGTGTAGGCAGGGAGACGACACTCACGTGGCCATTCCTTTATTAAATTACGCACCCGTCACCGTCAATGCACGTGTGAAAGGGTATGAGATTTCCGGTGACGACCAACCCCGGATTTATTCTGCTGAGAATTTGCTTTCTGTTGGTGATACGCAGGAGCTGATTGAGGCGGGCTATCGCCAGATCTTCTTCCACGCGTTTAAGAGCGATCGTGAGACTTTCCTAGAGTCTCAACTGCGCGACGGCCAAATCACTGTGCGTGCTTTTGTTCGTGGTTTGTTGCTTTCCAACACCTACCGCAGCAGCTTCTACGATAAGAACAGTAACTATCGTTTCGTTGAGCAAACCGTCCAGCGTGTGCTGGGTCGTGATGCCTATGGCGAAGATGAGAAGATTGCTTGGTCCATCGTTGTAGCAACCAAAGGCCTTCAAGGTTTTGTGGATGCGCTGCTCGATAGCGACGAGTATCTGGAGAACTTTGGCGAGGATATCTTGCCTTACCAGCGTCGTCGTAACCTGCCTGGCCGTTCTGAAGGCGAAACTCCCTTCAATATCCAGTCGCCTCGTTACGACTCCTACCACCGCAACATCTTGGGCTTCCCCAAGGCTGTTTTCTCTGGAGGTCCAGCTCCCAGCTTCAAGCGCCGCCAACGTCAGCTTGGTGCGGGTAGCCCAAGCTACTTCTTGGACATGGCTCGTAGCGTAAGCATGGGCTCTACTGCTGGTGGTTCCGCTTCTGTTGAAGGCCTTGACTACATGAGCAAGGTTCCTTTCCGCCGAGTCACCGGCAACTAAGACTGGGTTTAATTTCACCCTGTCTAGAAACAGTTTGTTGGTCTTAGGCAAAAGCGCCTCCTTTTGGGGGCGCTTTTGCTTTGCCTCTGGTTTTAGCGAGGCGTGGGATTCTTTGCCAAAAGAGGGATACAGACTGTTTGTAAAAAGACCGAATTTATACCAGGTCCAGAAGACAGTCGTTAGACTAGAGGCGAAATTTAGCGCAGGTGCCAGGAATGAGTGACTTTTCAAGCAAGTGGTACATCGTTTCTCAGGAATCGGGAGGATGTCTAATCGTCACAGCAATGGAGCTTGCAGCCTATGCCGGTGATGACGATGAAGACGATGCGCCTACGATTGAATGCTGGGGCCCCTTTGATTCTAAGGATGATGCGATCGCCAAGCGAGCTGGCTTGATTCGCTCTGGTAAGTGCAAACCTAAATCCTAAAATATTTCCCCGTCTCATTTTCTCGAGCATGGATATTTGGCAAAGCTATGTGCAGTCAGCTTTTGCAAGATTTTGTAGAGGCTAGATTGAGAGTAACTGCTCATTTATGAGTAACTTTTTGTGTGAATCCTCATAAAACTAGGCTTTACATGAGACGAGAGTGGATCTAATCTGAGAAGGCGTTACAAAAGTAAACAAAGTCTTGTTTGCGGAGATCTCGCACCAGCTCTTGAAGCTATAGAGAGCAAGTTTGGTTACATCTGTTGCATTACCCCCAGCGGGTTCGCTGTAGGTTGTAACTACCCTAGGTTCTCTCTCTCATTAACGGTTCATTCCTTTGCTCAACATGAGAAAGTCACAGCCTTCGTCGGATTTAGTTCGCATCTACCTGCGTGAAATTGGTCGAGTCCCGCTTCTCACCCATGAGCAGGAAATTGTCTATGGCAAGCGAGTACAGAAGCTCGTTGCCCTAGAAGCCCAGCAGAAGGAACTCGCGGAGTCCTTGGAGCGTGAGCCGACCTTGGAAGAGTGGGCCAAAACCGCAGGGATTTCCCAGGCAGAGCTGCGCACTGTCTTAGATGCTGGCAGTGATGCAAAGAAAAAAATGATTGAGGCCAACCTGCGCCTTGTTGTCTCCGTTGCAAAGAAATACCTCAAGCGCAATTTGGACATGCTGGACTTGATCCAGGAAGGGACAATTGGTATGCAGCGGGGGGTTGAAAAGTTTGACCCTACCAAGGGCTACCGTTTTTCGACCTATGCCTACTGGTGGATTCGCCAGGCCATTACTCGGGCGATCGCCGAGAAGAGCCGCACTATCCGCTTACCCATTCACATCACCGAAAAACTAAATAAAATCAAGAAGACCCAACGTGAGTTGACCCAGAGTCTTGGCCGTTCACCCAGCCCCGCTGAAGTTTCTGAAGCAGTGGGTATCGAAGTTAAGTTGGTGCGGGATTATCTTGAGAAGTCCCGTCAGCCCCTTTCCCTTGACTTGCGTGTTGGCGAAAACGGCGATACCGAGCTGAGCGAGCTGCTCCAGGATGAGGGACAGTCCCCCGAAGATTTCACAGCTCAGTCCTCCCTGCGGAACGACTTGGAGAGCTTACTTTCTGAGCTGACTAGTCAGCAGGAGACCGTACTGCGTCTGCGTTTTGGCTTGGAAGATGGCAAAGGCTTAACCCTAGCTAAGATTGGTGAGCATCTCAGCATCAGCCGTGAGCGTGTCCGCCAAATTGAACGGGAAGCGCTAAACAAGCTGCGCAAGCGCAAAGGCGATATGTTCGAATACCTGGCCGGTTAGGGCAGCCTGAAGTTAGGCGCGGTTCTTGTTGCGTTATGTACATCCCATTTGTGTCTTGAGACCATCGGCTTTCTGAGATAACTGTTGTCTCTGAGGGATGTCTGGCGGATTTCACAGTTATACAACGGCTTGTTAATAGCGCGTAAACCGCCCTAATCGTACGGTCTTAGCGACTTCGCCCTTTTGGGTTAGTTGCTATGCTGAGTACAGAAAGCAAAGACCGCTAAATCTCCTGGTTTTGAACTCTCAACCAGGTTTAGGTCTTTGTAATAGCTGATTTTGGCAAGAGGTATTTGACCGTGAATGAAGACCTTCAAATCTCATCCGGCTCCTTCGGGGATTCTTCCAAGGGGGATGACAACGCCCTCGTTCAGTACATTCACTCTCTCCACCCCGAAATCGTAAGCCGACTCTCCAAGCCTGAGAACAAGGATGTTCTCCGCATCATGGAGCAGAATATTGGTGGTCTACTGGGTCACCTGCCCGAAGGGGCTTTCAATGTGGAAGTCACCACCAATCGCGAACACTTGGGCCGCTTGTTGGCTTCCGCTATGATGGGTGGCTACTTTCTCCGCACGGCCGAGCAACGCATGACCATGGAGCAGTCTCTATTGGCTGGTTTTGGCACTGCGGCGACCGAAGAGGATGCAGAGGAGTAATTCTTCTGGTTGAGACTGGAATTAATGCTGGTCAAATCAGAATTGTGTCTTGGCGATCGCATTACAAAGCGGCTTAGATTCAACCCCGCCTGTCATGGATAATGACAGGCGGGGTTGTCTTTTTAGGTCAATTTGTGGCGTCACAAAAACAGGGTCAAAAACAGACCTCGGGGAAAATACCATCAGCCAAGGTCTCTGGTTCTTCCGAGCCGATTAAAGGAGAGCAGGCCAGCACCCAGAAACGCCGAGCTAGCAAACTGCAAGCAACTGCCAAAACTAGCCCAGTCAAATCTCGTCCCTCTGGCACCGCAAAATCTCCCTCTGCAAAGGCGGCAGCCACCGCCTATGCGGTCAAGCCTGTTGCCACCGACAGCAAGGGGCCGTCAGTGTCATTGCCTGTTGCTGATTTGCGTGCCTCTCTACTGGATTGGTATGGTCGCTGTGGTCGGACATTGCCCTGGCGGAACCATCCTGATCCTTACGCCATCTGGATTTCGGAAATTATGTTGCAGCAGACCCAGGTAAAAACGGTGCTGCCCTATTTTCAGCGCTGGATGGAGCATTTCCCTACTGTCGAAAGTCTGGCGATGGCGGACCAGACTGCGGTGTTGAAGCAATGGGAAGGACTGGGCTACTACGCCCGTGCTCGCAACCTTCATCGTACCGCCCAGATCATTGCTGAGGAATATGGCGGGCAGTTTCCCCAGAGCTTCGATGAAGTGTTAGCGCTTCCAGGAATTGGCCGCACCACGGCAGGGGGTATTCTCAGTTCTGCTTTTAACCAACCCACAGCTATTGTTGATGGCAACGTTAAGCGTGTTCTGGCTAGGCTCACGGCGCTTGATCGTCCCCCTGCTAAAGCCATGGATCGGTTGTGGGACATATCGGAAATGGTGCTCGATCCTGAGAATCCCCGCGACTTTAATCAGGCGCTGATGGACTTGGGAGCGACCCTTTGCACGGCGAAGAATCCGGCCTGCTTGATTTGTCCCTGGCGATCGCACTGTGCCGCCTACAATTTAGGAACTCAGTCGGAGCTACCCATGCGCGAATCGAAAGCACCTCTGCCCCACAAGATCATCGGTGTGGCTGTTATCTGGAATGACCAAGGCAAAATCCTCATTGACCGTCGTCCCCAGAAGGGGCTTTTGGGGGGTCTATGGGAATTTCCAGGGGGCAAGCTGGAAGAGGGTGAAACCCTTGAGGATTGCGTGGCACGCGAAGTGAAAGAGGAGCTGGCGATCGAGATTGAAGTTGGGGAGAAGATCATGACTCTCGACCATGCCTATACTCACTTCAAAGTCACTCTCAATGTGTTCCGCTGTAAGCATTTGGCTGGCGAACCGCAAACGATTGAATGCGACGAGGTTCGTTGGGTTGAATTGAACGAACTGGACCAGTTCCCCTTCCCCAAGGCCAATGGACAAATTATTGATGCGTTAAAAGCAGAAGCTGCTGCGAAATAGTGGATATGTGATTGTCGTAGGGGCGAGGTAATCTCGCCTGGATGCTGGTGCGTTGCCTAATGCCATGCCGGGCGGGGGAGACACCGCCCCTACGTTCCTAATGCCTATAATTCTGCATCTTCGTCTTCATTACCCAGGAACTGGGTAAGGTCCGAAACATCGCCTTTGAAATTTGAGATTCCCTGACGCTTAGATTTGCGGGACTCTCGGCGGTAGCGCTTTTGCTCTAGCTTGGGCTCTAGGGTTACTTGGCCATCGCTATCTCGCTTTTCCTTGAGCGTTGTTTCTGGATCTGCTTGGCGATCGCGGCTTTCCTGCAAAGCTTCCAGCTCTTCCAGATAGACCAAATAGTCACCGTACCTTTCCCAGTCTCCATCTTGGCTTTCCCCTCGTACCAAGCAGTTTGGCTCTGAGCGGTGGCGGCAGTTATTAAACTGACAACGCTGCTCTGCCAGCCGTGACTGTACTTCCGGAAATAATCCAGGCAATTCTTCTGGGTTGCTGTCCAGCTGGGGTTGGTTGAAGCCGGGGGTATCAGCCAAAAGCCCGCCATCCGGTAGCTCAAATAGCTCCACATGGCGGGTGGTGTGGCGGCCTCGGCCCAGCTTGCCTGACACCTTGGCCACACGTAGATCTTGGTCTGGAATGAGGCGATTGATCAAACTAGACTTACCCACGCCGGAGGGGCCAGCCAGGATCGTGATTTTGCCTTTGAGCTGGGTCTTGAGGCGATCAAATTCGTCTTGGGCGTAAAGGCTCAGAAAGAATGGATCGTAGCCCCAGGCCTGGAGGCGATCGCGCCATTGCCTCCGAACTTCTTCACTGACCAAGTCACTCTTGCTCAGCCCTAGCAAAATTTTGAGCTGAGTTGATTCTGCTTTCACCAAAAAGCGACTGAGCTGGTGAGGGTCTAGGGTGGGTTCCTCTTGGGCAAAGACCAGTAGGATTTGGTCCGCATTGGCGACGGGGGGACGGTCCAATTCGCTTTTGCGCGGCAGCACTGCGGAGATTGCACCGCGACGGCCCATCCAGTCTGGTTCTTCTACCTGGACGCGATCGCCCACCATGATCTTCTGCCCCAGCTTTTTTAGCCTTGTGCGCCGTAGACAAAGCAGCTCGTTGATCGTTTCGTTGGGGTCGCTGGGTCCGCCACAATCCGAAGCATTGCTCAGAACGCTGCTGGCTTGGACGGGATTGTTGAGTTGAACCTGGTAGTAGTTGGCTTGAACTGCTACGACAACCCCTTGTAAAGCAGGAGCTGTTTCTGGATTAGCCGTTCTTGGATTTGATGCGTCTACTGCAGCATCAGGTGTGGGAGAGGCGGTACTGGGAGTGGGAGCGCGCGATTCCATTAGGGGCTCTCGACTGGTCGACGAACCTGGAGCGCGAAGAAATCGTCCTGGGCTTCTAATGTCTCGATACTGTAACCATTAATCTGGAGGCTGTCAGGCACCTGTTCAACAGGCTCCCCGGCATCTAGCCAAACTTCCAGCAGTTGCCCTGGACTAAGCTGTTCCAAACGCAACTTCGTCCGCACAAAATTAAGCGGACAGGGAGTGCCTCGCAGATCGATCTGCGCATCCGGTGTTGCCCTAGGAGCGGAAGAATTTGCCATAACGAAGGGGAAACAACAGTCTCATGAGGCAGTCAGTTAGTTGCGGAATAGTCCGCCGAGGAATCCTTCAATTCCACCTTTGCCCGTAGCTTCACCCCGTATGTGGGCTAGTTTCTCTAGTAGTTCACGCTCTTCTGGCGTGAGCTTGCTGGGGATATTGACGGCGATCGTCATCAGATGGTCGCCCCGGCTTTCGGAGTTGCCCAGGCGGGGAACGCCTCGGTTTTCCAATGTCAGCACTGTGTTGGGTTGGGTTCCAGCAGGTATAGTCACTTCTGCTGTGCCGTCCACAGTATTGACTTCCATCTTCGCCCCAAGAATTGCTTGGAGATAGCTCACCTTGAGCTCCGAAAGAATGTTGATACCGTCTCTGCGGAACTCGCTATCTTCGTTGACGTAGAGATAGACATAGAGGTCGCCCGTGGGACCGCTGCGTTGGCCTGCGTCTCCCTCACCTGGAACCCGTAGGCGAGTACCGCTATCAACACCCGGGGGAACTGTGATTTTGAGTTTCTTGCGAACTTGTTTCTGGCCTGAGCCGCCGCAGTCTCCGCATTTATCTTCTACAACCTGGCCAGATCCATCGCAGGCTGGACAAACAGAGACCTGGGTAAAGCTGCCAAAAGGCGTTCGGGTTGCCCGGCGAACTTGACCCGCTCCATTACAGGTTCCGCATTGTTTGGGTCTCGTTCCAGGCTTGGCACCGTTACCACTACAAGTCGTGCAGGTTTCCAGATGGTTAATTTTGATTTCTTTCTCGCCGCCAAAGATGGCTTCGCGGAAATCCAAACGCAGGTCTAGGCGCAGGTCATCACCGCGCATGGGACCGCGTCTTCGGGGCCCTCCGCCTCCGCCACCGGGCTGCCCTCCCTGACCGGCAAAACCACTGAAGAAACTCTCAAAGATATCGGCGAAGCCACCCATATCTCCCATGTCCTGGAAGCCAGGGCCACCGCCTGCTCCGGAGACACCTGCTTCACCAAAGCGATCGTAATTGGCCCGCGTGTCTGGCTCAGAAAGAACCTCGTAGGCGCGGTTGATTTCCTTAAAGCGCTCTTCCGCCCCTGCTTCGCGGTTGACATCGGGGTGGTATTTGCGAGCCAGGCGACGATAAGCCTGTTTCAGCTCATCCTTATCCGCGCCACGGGCGACGCCTAAAATTTCGTAGAAATCACGGGCCATAGAACGGTTGTATATAAGAGTCCGTTGGGGGCAATTACGCCGCTATAACTTTATCAACAATTGGTCTACAGGAGATGACGGTTATAGGGTCGGTTCTCCCGAACTTAAACCGCCCCCCATTCTAGCTTTGCTAGAACGAGGGGCGGTGGGAAGCGGTCAGGCCAGAGGACGCAATGGAACCTTATTCCACGGCTTCATAGTCGGATGCCATCGTTTCATCCTCATCAAAGGAGAAGTCGTCGTCGCTGATGGCCTCTCCTGCTACCGTTGGCGCTTCTTCCATGGGGAGGTCGTCCTGAGGAGGCTCTGAACTGCTGCTCTGAGCTGCTCCTCCGTTGGAGGTAGTACCGGCTGGACCTTGCTCGTACATGGAGGCTCCAATGGCAAGCACTGCCTTCTGGAATTCGTCGAGGCAGGCTCTGACTTGCTCCGGTGTGGCATCGGAGCGCTTGAGGATTTCCTCTAGCTCCGCACGTTTGGCATCTGCCGTTTCGTTGAGCGATGTGTTGGTGAGCTCGATGTTGTCACGCAGGGTGGATTCGTAGCTGTAGAACAGGCTTTCTGCAGTGTTCTGTAGCTCGGCGATCGCCATGCGGCGATCGTCCTCTTCTGCATAGACTTCGGCTTCACTGCGCATCCGCTCCACTTCAGCAGGGTTAAGACCGCCAGTGCTGGTGATGCTAATGCTCTGCTCGCGGCCCGTTCCCTTGTCACGGCCAGTGACATTGAGAATACCGTTCGCGTCAATCTCAAAAGCGACCTCGATTTGAGGAATACCTCGGGGAGCTGGGGGAATGCCCGTGAGCTGGAAGCGTCCCAGACTCTTGTTGTCATTCACCATGGCGCGCTCACCCTGGAGCACATGGATTTCCACCATGGTCTGGCCATCAGTTGCAGTGGAGAACACCTTGCCCTTGCTAGTAGGGATAGTGGTGTTGCGTTCAATGATTTTGGTGAACACACCGCCTAAGGTTTCAAGGCCAAAGGACAATGGAATAACGTCGAGCAAGAGGAGGTCTTTTACCTCACCCCCCAAGACACCGCCTTGAATCGCTGCACCGAGCGCCACTGCTTCATCTGGATTGACGGAGCGGTCTGGTGCTTTGCCGCCAAAGAATTGACTGATGGCTTTTTGTACTGCAGGAATGCGGGTAGAGCCACCGATCAGAATGATGCGCTTGATATCATCAGGGGTGCATTCGCTGTCTTTGAGCGCCTGCTGAACGGGTTGAATGGTGCCTTTGATTAAGTCAATGGCTAGCTCTTCAAATTTGGCGCGGGTGAGTTCAGTCTCAAGATGCTTGGGGCCAGAATCATCAGCAGTGATGAAAGGCAGGTTGATGACCGTGCTCTGGGTGCCGGACAGCTCAATCTTGGCTTTTTCTGCCGCTTCCCGCAGGCGCTGGAGGGCCATCTTGTCGCTGCTGAGGTCAACGCCTTCCTGGGCCTTGAAGCTTTCGATCATCCATTGGACGATGACATTGTCAAAGTCGTCGCCGCCCAGGTGATTGTTGCCTGAGGTGGATTTCACCTCAAAGACACCATCGCCCAGTTGAAGGACGGAGACGTCAAAGGTGCCACCGCCTAGGTCAAATACCAATACAGTTTGGTCTTCGTCTTGCTTATCTAGGCCGTAGGACAGAGATGCTGCCGTAGGCTCGTTGATGATTCGTAGGACTTCAAGGCCTGCGATGATGCCTGAATCCTTGGTGGCTTGACGCTGGGCATCGGTGAAGTAGGCCGGTACGGTGATGACCGCTTGGTTCACTTCTTCGCCCAAAAAGGCTTCAGCATCCTGCTTCAGCTTCTGCAGGACCATAGAAGAAATTTCTTGGGGCGTGAAAACTTTTTCACGCGCTTCAACGTCTACGGTCTCATCACGGCCCTTGACGCATTTGTAGGGAACCCGCGATCGCTCCTGCTGGGTGTCATCCCAGCGGCGACCGATGAAACGCTTAATGCTGTACACCGTGTTTTCGGCGTTAGTCACGGCTTGGCGCTTGGCAAGTTGGCCAATGAGGCGCTCACCTGACTTACCAAAGCCCACCATGCTAGGTGTCGTACGTCCCCCCTCAGAGTTCGGTATGACAATTGGCTTTCCACCCTCTAGAACAGCCACGCAGCTGTTGGTTGTTCCGAGGTCAATTCCTATAACTTTTCCCATAATGAGAGGCAATACACGCGACTAACAAAACTAACGATGGTAGAAGCTCGCTGGGGGCGAATCTACCCAATAAAGCGTGGCGACAACTGATGACCTGCGCTGAGGTTAAGCACCGAGATTCAGGTCAGTTTCGCCTCTCCTGAGCCGCTTTGGCTAATGCTCTATCTCTAAATTGAGACTTGGCAAACCAAATTACACAGCAATTTCAGTCCCGTAAGGCCTGGGTCTTAAAGTCCTGACCTGGAAGCCGTAATTGCATTGTTCCCCGAAATACCCCTATTACCCCTCAGTTGAAGGATTTTCTTCTTCTGAAGGACTCTCGCTAGGGGGATCTCCTGCCACAGCAACCTTGACCATGGCGTGGCGCAACACCCGTTCTCCCAAGAGATAACCGCGTTGAAGTTCTTCGATGACGATGCCATCTTCAAACTCATTGCTGGGTTCGCGCATGACTGCTTCATGAAGCATGGGGTCAAATTCGTTGCCCTTAGCACGCATCGGTACAACACCAATGCGCTTGAGACATTCAACGAGCTGTTTGTAGATGCCCTGATAGCTCTTGTGGATATTAACGGCTTCTTCCGTTTCTGCCTTTAATTGAGTGCGAGCTCGCTCAAAGTTATCAATGACAGGCAACAGCTCCAAAATGGTGTTGCACTTGGAACGCTCGTCCAGTTCTTCTTGCTCTTTGCGGGTGCGTTTACGGAAATTTTCGAAGTCCGCTGTGATGCGGAGATACTGGCTACTCCGCTCTTCTAGCTGGGCTTTGAGGTTTTGAACTTCAAGGTTAAGAGCATCAATACGGCTGGAATCAGCTGTATTGCTACCTTGTGGGTCCGCACCTTCTTCTTCGGGTTCTAATTCGAGAGAATCAAAGGCTACAGGAGTTTCTGTGTCTCCTCCATTGCCTTCGCCCTCGGCGGCGATCGCGTCTTCTGCAGGAGCGGCACCCTCAACCGTCACCTCTTCGGCAGGCGCGGTATCAGCAGGGGATTCACTGGAAGACAGGTCAGGAGACTCAGAGACTTCCATAGGTTGGGTTTCGCTATTTTCCACGGAATTATTCGACTCAGTCATCTGTGCGTTCTGGAAGACGTTATTTCAAGCTGAGAGCCATAATTGAGACAGCTTAGCCCAATTCGGCAACCTTACATATTGTCGGGGTCTTGATTATTCTACTGCGAGAGCAGAATAGCCGTTGGAGGAAGATGTACCTCCAGGAGCTTAGCTTGGCTCCCTCGGCGATAAGTCAGTCTAGGCGACTTCTACAGTCATGCCCACAGTGAATGGACAACTAAACAAATGAACTAACACCTCCTTTAGCCGTCGTTGCTGGGTTGGTCTTAGGGGGGAGGGTCGTCCTTGATTATTTGTGTTAGGTTTGCTCACCAAATACTGCCAAGCCTAGAGGCTGAATGAGTGTTTGCTATTTCTCTCATGAGCTTTTTGAATTGCATCTCTAGCTGTAAATGCCCCATCTTTTCGGCTTAGTCTTTTTGAAACCGAGGTCTTGAATTTCAGGGGTGTCGTAAATTCTCGTTTGCCGAAAGAAAAAAAATAGCGTCATCCGGGAATACTAATTACAGGAGACCCTCTCGAATAGCCATGACCAACTTTTCTTCCCAGCGCCGCGCTCTGGTTGTCCAAAATGATTTCTCTCCTTTTGGCAACAAGCTGATTCAGTCAGGCTATGTTGACCGAGACCAAATGCAGCAAGCGCTGGTGGAAAGCCGCAAGACCGGCAAGCCCCTGACGCAAATCATTGAAGCGTTGACTGGTCAGGCTTTGCCTCCGGACTTGATTCGGCAGTACAAGAAGCAGCAACTCTTTGAACTCAAGATCCTCTATGGCGTTGACTCCATGGATCCGGAGTTGGATGAGCGCCCCATTGATGAGGTGGGCGAGCTTATTGACACGCTCATTCCCATCGATATTTGTCGTCGTCACCAGCTGATCCCTCTGTCTCGGGTGGAGGTCCAGCCACCGGCCTTATTGGTGGCAATGGTGCATCCCGATAATTTGGATGCTCAGGATGACCTCAACCGCATCCTGCGCCCCCAGGGCTTAGCGCTTCAGCGCCTTGTCATCGCTCAAGAAGACTATGAGCGCATGATCGATAAGTACCTCAATCGTCAGCTTGAGCGGGAGCGCCAAGAGGCCTCCCAGCAGGCGGTTGATGTCATGTCTGACCTGGCCGGTCTGGATGACATGGGGCTCAGCGAGGCTGATGAGGTTGAAGCTGACCTGGGGGCTGCTCTTAAGGATGCTGAAGGTGCTCCGATTATTAACTTGGCCAACAAAATTATGGTCAAGGCCTTGACTGACGGGGCTTCTGATATTCACGTTGAGCCCCAGGAAGAGATGCTGCGCATTCGCTATCGCAAGGATGGCGTTTTGCAAGAAGCATTTGAGCCATTTCCGAAGAAGATCATTCCGGCGATTACCTCTCGCTTCAAGATCATGGCCAACCTGGACATCGCCGAGCGGCGATCGCCCCAGGATGGTCGCATCCGCCGTCAGTTCCAAGGTAAAACCGTTGACTTTCGCGTTAACACCCTGCCCAGCCGCTACGGCGAGAAAATCTGTATGCGGGTGCTCAACAACGAGTCCACCCAGCTAGGCCTAGACAAACTCATCACCGATGAGGAAACCCTGGAAATGGTCAGGGACATGGCCAACAAGCCCTTTGGCTTGATTCTGGTAACGGGTCCTACCGGCTCAGGTAAGTCCACCACGCTGTACTCCTGTTTGGCGGAGCGCAACAGCCCCGACATCAACATCAATACGGCGGAAGACCCGATTGAATATTCCTTGCCCGGGATTACTCAGGTACAAGTCATTCGCGAAAAGGGGATGAACTTCTCCTCGATCTTGCGAGCCTTCATGCGTCAAGATCCCGACGTCATTCTGGTGGGTGAGACCCGTGACCTGGAAACTGCCAAGACTGCGATTGAAGCAGCCCTGACGGGTCACTTAGTTTTGACCACGCTCCATGCGAACGACGCCCCTAGTTCCGTTGCTCGTCTCGATGAAATGGGCGTGGAGCCCTTCATGGTGGCAGCCTCCTTGTTGGGAGTTTGTTCCCAGCGTTTGGTTCGCCGAGTTTGCACTGAATGCCGAGTACCCTTTACTCCCACTCCAGCAGAACTGGCTCGCTTCGGCCTATCCGCTTCGGGTGAGTTGGACCTGACCTTTTACCGGCCCAACACCATCCCCAATGACCAAATCGCCTCTGCAAAAGAGCAGGGTACGCTCTGCGATAACTGCAAGGGCGTGGGCTACAAAGGCCGCGTTGGCGTTTACGAAGTGATGCGTATTACCGAAGAGTTGCAGGTTGCGATCAACGAAAATGCGACCATTGATCGCATCAAAGAGGTTGCGGTCGAGGGAGGCATGAAAACCTTGCTTGCTTATAGCCTGCAGCTGGTTCAACAGGGCTACACCACTTTGGAAGAGGTGGAGCGAGTCACCTTTACCGACTCGGGTCTTGAAGCTGAGCTCAAGGCGAAGCGCAAGTCCTCTCTCACCTGTGCCACTTGTAGCGCTGGTTTGCAGCAGGAATGGTTAGACTGCCCATACTGCCTGACGCCTCGATTCTCGTCCTAGGAAGTCTTGGATGCAGGGCTGATTTGATTGGGTCCTGCATTCATCATTTGAACCTAGTTCGTTATAGATTTTTCACTTTCAAACTGTATTAATTCAGAGGAGCTTTTATCCCATGGCAATGGACTTCATGATCGAGGACTTGATGGAGCAGCTTGTTGAGATGGGCGGCTCTGACCTTCACCTCTCTGCTGGTTTGCCTCCCTATTTTCGCATCAGTGGTAAGTTGACGCCCATTGGCAATGAACCCCTCTCTAATGAAGAATGTCAGCGCCTGATCTTCAGTATGCTGAACAACACCCAACGCAAGACTTTGGAGCAGACTTGGGAGCTGGATTGCTCCTACGGTGTGAAGGGGTTGGCTCGCTTCCGCGTCAACGTTTATAAGGACCGCGGTACCTATGCAGCTTGCTTGCGGGCATTGAGCTCCAAGATTCCTAGCTTTGAACAGCTTGGCCTGCCCGACGTGGTTCGGGAAATGGCTGAAAAGCCCCGTGGTTTGATTCTGGTGACTGGCCCTACAGGTTCGGGTAAGACCACGACCCTGGCTGCCATGATCGACTTGATCAACCGCACCCGCGCTGAGCACATTCTGACGGTGGAAGACCCGATTGAATTTGTTTACGAGCCCATAAAGAGTCTGATTCACCAGCGTCAGCTGGGTGAAGACACGAAGAGCTTTTCCGCCGCGCTGAAGTCTGCCCTGCGCGAAGATCCCGATATTATTCTTGTGGGTGAGATGCGGGACTTGGAAACCATTCACCTTGCCATTACCGCTGCGGAAACGGGTCACCTAGTGATGGGAACGCTGCACACTAGCTCCGCAGCCCAGACCATTGACCGTATCATTGACGTTTTCCCCGCTGATAAGCAGCAGCAGGTGCGCGTTCAGCTCTCTAACTCCTTGGTTGCGGTGTTCAGTCAAACCTTAGTAGAGAAGGCTAATCCTAAGCCTGGCGAATTTGGTCGCTGCATGGCCCAGGAAATCATGGTGATTACCCCGGCTATTTCTAACCTCATTCGTGAGGGTAAGACCGCTCAGATTTACTCCCAGATTCAGACCGGTGCCAAGTTAGGCATGGAAACCTTGGAGAAGGCCCTAGCTGATCTGTATAAAGCCGGTACGATTTCTTTCGAGGCTGCGACAGCCAAGACTTCTAAGCCTGATGAGATGCAGCGCTTGATTGGTGACCCCCAGAAGCAGCAAATGGGTGGACAAATGAGGGGCGGCCAGCGCTCTGCTGGCGCTCGCCGCTAACTGAATTAGCTACTCTCCCATGGAAGTAATTGATGGGAGAGTGGTTGATTTAGGGAATGTTCCCCTAAGATGGGGCAAATTTAGATGTGGTACTGGGGCGCTCAACATTGCTCGGACTCAGGTCCAATGCAATTTGCCTGGGGCACAACAAGTCTAGGGTTCGCTGATGAGGAGAGCATAAATGGCTAGCTACGTTGCGCAAATTCGCGATGACCAAGGTCGCGTCCAAAATCAAACGGTTGAGGCTCCGAATGCCCGTGATGCCCGGGCGCTTTTGCGCGATCGCGGCCTCTTTGTGCAAGACATTAAAGAGAAGAAGGCGCTTGACCTGAAGGATTTAGGCAAGATTGACCTCAATGAGATGTTGGCCTCGGTCACCATTAAGGACAAAGCAGTCTTCTCCCGTCAGTTAGCAGTAATGGTTAATGCTGGCGTACCCATCGTTCGAGCCCTAGGTATCTTGGGCGAGCAAGCAACGAATCCAAAGCTCAAAAAGGCGGTAATGGAGCTGAGTGAGGATGTGCAGCAGGGCTCTCCCATGTCGGAGTCTATGCGCAAGTTTCCTAAGGTTTTTGATCGCCTCTACATCGCCATGATTCAAGCTGGCGAGATTGGTGGTGTCTTAGATGAGGTGCTGAACCGTCTTTCTAAGCTCCTTGAAGATAATGCGCGCTTGCAGAACCAGATTAAATCTGCTCTTACGTATCCCTTGGTCGTAGGCGGTTTTGCCATCCTGGTATTTCTAGGTTTGACCATCTTCTTGATTCCGATTTTTGCGGAAATTTTTGAGAGTTTGGATGGTATTGAGCTCCCATTGCTGACGCTAGTTTTGCTTAAAGTCAGTGCATTCCTTCGTTCTGCTTGGATCTTTGTACTATTTGCAATCATCATCGGCGTTTACTTCGCGACGGCTCAGTATTACAAGACCCCTGTGGGTCGTCGTAATCTGGACGGCGTCATGCTTCAGTTGCCTTTGTTTGGCGACTTGATTCAAAAGAACTCTGTGGCACGTTTCTCTCGGACCTTTGGCGCGTTGACTCGTGCTGGTGTACCGATTTTGACTGCTCTGGAAATTGTGAGGGATACGGCAGGTAATCAAGTCATTGCTGATTCTGTGGACCGTGCTCGAGTTGAGGTTCAGAGTGGTGGCATGATTAGCTCTGCTTTGGCTGAAGGTAAGAAGACGACTTTCCCTGCCATGTCTTTGCAGATGATGATGATCGGTGAAGAGACGGGTGAGCTGGATGCCATGCTCATGAAGGTTGCTGACTTTTATGAGGATGAAGTTGAGCAGGCCGTTAAAGCGCTGACCAGTATCATTGAGCCCATCATGATCGTGGTTGTGGGCGGTATGGTTGCCATCATTCTGTTGGCAATGTACCTACCGATGTTCAAGGTGTTTGATGGTTTGGGCTAAGGCTAGAATCTCGGACTTGTAGGAGCTGTTGTTGGACTGACCATGTTCGCTAAAAAGTCCGAGTATGAAGCGCTGCTGGCGCAATATAGCGATCACCAAGCGGTGATTGAATTGCTGAAGCAGTTTCGTCCCTACTTGGAGATGGTGCCGAGTATGCGTCGGCCGGGGGAGAGTGTCATCACGATTCCCCTGCCGCTTATTATTCGGCGGTTGGAAGAATATCAGGCGGGGCAGCTAGTGCAGTCCCGCAGTGAGGTGACAGAGTTGCCTTGTGATATTGGTATTTTGATGTGTGACCCCGAGTGGAAAATTAAGACTGGGGTTGAGATTTGCATTTTTATTTGTCGGCCTAACGAGGACTTTTCTGACCTGTTGCGTCGTTGGCGCAGGACTCAGATGATGCTGAATGATAGCTATGAGTGGGTTATGCCTCGTCGCTATGGCCACATCATGAGTGATGCGGCTGATGAGGTCTTGCCGTTGTTTATTGGCGGGGCGAAGACTCCGGAGCGGGTGGTGCGAGGATTGCGTGCCGCATCATTACCCTATGTTCAGCAGCAGCCTGATGATGGACTATTGCTAGCGGACGAACTTGATAGAGCTACTGAGATGGAAAGTTTGAGTTCGTCAGATGACTGGGTCGCTGAGTCTTTTGAAGCGATGAGTGATACGGATTAAGTCGGCATGATTCAGTTTTAAGCCACTGAAAAGCCCTTGGGATAACTGTTATCCCAAGGGCTTTTTTTGCGATGTGATTGATTGTGATGTCGCCGGTTTCTACTGCTCCAGGCTGAGCTGAAGTTGATAGTTGCCTCGGCCGCTGACTCTAAAGAGAGTGCGATCGCCTCCAATCAGTTCGCCTTGCCATTGAGTTGGACTGTTGGATGTTCCATCAAGGGGACGCAGTTCGCTATCCAAGACGGTTAATTCTGCCCCGCTGCTTTTAAGCTGCGCAGTCAGGCGTTGGCCAGGTTGACCGACAACGAAGTAGGTCTGGGAGGGCAGAATTCGTAGGCTGCCATCTAGAGATTGCTCTGGGCTGGTGGCGCTGAGATAGACGGGAATGGGGATATCGCTGTTGAGTAGTTCTGCGGCTTGGGCTGAACTGCTATCTGGAAGGACCTCCGTAGGAACTTCGCTGGGGCGAGTTTCTGAAGGGCGAGTTGAGGGTGTTACTTGGGACAATTGAGTCTGGAGCCAGGTGGAGAATTGCCATGGTGCCCTGGCTTGGGGCATGACGGCATGGATGAGCGATCGCGAGCCGGGGGCAATGAGTAGTGACGAGGCCACTATGGTGCCGCTTAGAAAAGCGAGGGTAAACCAAGCCTGCCATTGCAAGGTTGGAGCTGGAGCAGGGGCTTCGCTACTCTGTGGGCGATGGGGGACGGATTGTGCTGGCGACTGAGTCTGTCCCTGGGGAGCCCATGAATGATCCGTTGTGATGTCTTTCTCGATGCGGGTCGTTGGGGTAAGCTTTTGCTCCGTTTGGGCCGAGGATTGGAGTTTGTTACGTCGAGGACGTAGGAAAGAGTCAATGGTCCAACTTTCGAGGGAGAGGATCGAACCAGTATTGAGTTCTGCCAGGCCCGCTTTGCTGCGCTTGGCACCGACCTGAAAAGACGGCTGCATGGCTTTAAGGGCTTTGATCACGTCCTGGGCGGTGGCATAGCGATCGCCGGGTTGCCAGGACAGCATTTTCCCGAGGATTTCCTCAAAGGGCTCACTGAGACTGGTGTAGGCCTGCCAGGACCAGGTGAGGGTGTGGCTATCCAAGAGTTTTTGAGGAGGCTGACCCGTGAGCAGCTCCAAGCAAGTGACGGCTAGGCCATAGAGGTCGCTATGGGGATAGATGCGACCGGTTTGCACTTGTTCTGGTGGGGCATAGCCCAGGCGGGCGATGGGAGCCATGTCGGTGGAAGAGCGCTTGGTTTGCAAGGCTGCAATTTGGCGAGCCAGGCTATCCACAGCGCCCAGCTCTACCAGCATGGGCACTTCGTGACGAATGGCCGCTCTCAGGGCATCGTTGGACTTGGGCTGGGGGACGGGGAGGACGATGCAATCTGGGGAGAGTTTGCAATGGATGAGCTTGCGAGCATGAAGCTCTTGGAGGGCAGGTAATAAATGGGTGAGGAGATGAATGACCTCGGGTTCCGTCAGGCTTTTACCCTGGTTGCTGCGGAGCTTGAGGAACTTGCGATAGGGAATGCCTTGGGGAGGCTCTTGGACTAGGAAGAAGCCGTCGCCATCGCGAAAGGCTGCGGTAAAGCGAGGCAGCTGGGGATGGTTGAGGTTGAGTAGGGGAGCGGTCTTTTGCTCAAAGAGCTTTTTCAGCCTGGATCGAAGGGCTGAGTCTTGGCTCTGAATCGGAAACTCGGTGATCAGGCAGAAGCGATCGGCGGAGTCGAGAGCCAGGTAGCGTCGATATTGATCGTGATATTGCCGGACTTCCTGGATGGTGTAGCGCTGGTGAACCACCGTGCCGGGAAGGAGGACTGTTGCCGTGGAGGTTGCCATCGCCCAAAACTGCTCAAAATATGGATCGGTCTAGTCTGTGTAGCAATTTTTACTGGACTATTTTGGTAGCAGCGATGGAGTCTTACCCCCCAGGGGCCTAACCCTTGTTTTGAGACGATCTTTGGCCCGTCATCAGGGTTGCAGAGATTCTGCTATGGCCTGGCCTGCTAGCCAGCTCGTTGTCCAGGCACTCTGAAAGTTGAAGCCGCCGGTCACGCCGTCGATGTCCAAAACTTCTCCTGCAAAGTGCAAGCCAGGGCAAGCTTTGCTTTCCATGGTTTTGAAGTTGACGGTTTTGAGGCTGACGCCTCCGCAGGTGACAAATTCGTCTTTGAAGACGCCTTTGCCTTGGACTTCGTAGGCGGCTTGGTGCAGCTCTTGGGAGAGTCCCATGAGCGCTTTCTTTGAGAGTTCTGTCCAGCGGGTTTCTGGATTGATGCCCGCTCGATGGACCCAGTATTCCCAAAGTCTCTGAGGAAATAAAAATGGGCGATGGTTAGAAATTTGTTTGCGGGGGGCGTCCTGTTTGGCCTGGTTTAGCTGGGTTTGGATTTGCTCCAGGCTCTGGTTGGGAATCCAGTTGACGGAGAGTTTGGCTTTGTAGCGGCTGGTTTTGAGGACGCGGGCTCCCCAGGCGGAGAGCTTGAGCACGGCGGGACCGCTGAGGCCCCAGTGGGTGATGAGGAGGGGGCCGCTTTGGTGGAGTTTGGTTTGGGCTTTTTTCTCGCTGGGGTCTGGGCCTGGGACGGTGAGTTTGAGCTGGGCGACCGGGACGGAGACGCCTGCGAGCTGAGTGAGTTTGTTCTCGGGGATATTGAAGGTGAAGAGGGAGGGGGCAGTGGGCTCAATTTTGCTGCCGAGGCTTTTGGCTATGCGGTGCCCTTGGGGGCTGCTGCCGGTGGCGAGGAGGAGGCGATCGCAGCTCATCACTTCTCCAGACCTAAGCTGCACTTCAAACTTTGGTGTGTCAGCTTCAACGCGCTTAACAGCGGTTACAGCGGTGCCGGTTTTGACGCGGACGCCTGCGTCGGAGGCGGCAAGCTGGAGGGCATCGACGATGGTGGCGGAGTCGTCGGTGGTGGGGAACATGCGGCCGTCAGCTTCGGTTTTGAGGGCGATGCCGCGATCGTCGAACCAGCCGACGGTGTCGCCGGGTTGGAAGCGGGTGAAGGCGCCTCGGAGGGCTTTGCTGCCGCGGGGGTAGTTTTGAATCAATTCGCTGGGGTCGAAGCAGCTGTGGGTGACGTTGCAGCGGCCACCGCCGGAGATGCGGACTTTGGCGAGGACTTGTTGGGAGGCTTCGAGGATGGTGACGCGGAGGTTGGGGTTGGCTTCGGCGATCGCGATCGCGCCAAAGAACCCGGCAGCACCGCCGCCAATGACGATTACGTTGGGGGGGCTGGCCATATTGTCCGCTCAAAAAGTCGTTGCTCTAATAGTTTGACCTATCGCGGTGAGCGAGTTGGGGCTGAGTTGAAGTTGATCGCTTCGTTGCGATTGGTTGGAGCGTTTTTCTCTGCGCTGTTGGTTGCGCTGCTTGATGCGCTATTGGGTACGCCGCCGCTATTGCTTGGGGCTATTCGCTGGGCTTGGAGAGGATGCTGGGCCGCATCCCTTCGCTGGGGTGGCTTTGACAATGACGGATTGACCGGCGGTGGTCATGAGCTGGGAGACGACGAGGCGGGCGGTCTCGCTAGCTTGGTCGAGGATGCCTTGCTGGCAGGCTGCGATGACGATTTTGTTGAGGGCGGCTTGGCTGGCGACGGATTGCAGTTCGATGGCGGAATCGGGGCCGAGGTTGAGAAAGCCGCGATCGTAGTCGTAGACGCTGGAGCGGTTGATGTCGATTTTCTGGTCGAGGATTTGGGCGGGGGGCAGGGTGATGGTGAGTTGGTTGCCTTGAGGAGTGAGGTTTTGGGTGACGTCGCTGGGGCTGAGCTCGCTGAGGTCGATGCCAGCGCGGACTTCGCCGTAGGCAATGTAGAGAAGGGTTGTAGAACCAACTGTCAGGTTGCCGAGGGTGCGTTCTCGGCGGCTGGGGACGACGGCTTCCATGTTGAAGACGGCGGTGGAGAGTTCGCTGATGTCGCGGACTTGTTGGACGACGATGGAGCGGACGTCAACTTCGGGTTCGGGTTGGGGGGCGTTGAAGATTTCTTTGATGTCGGTGACGAAGGTTTCGCCTGTGCGGAGGAGGCCGATGCCGAAGAGGCTGGCTAGGGCGATGCCGCCGCCCATGGTGAGGAGGCTGAGGTTGCGCATGAGTTTGCCGGGCAGCTTGAGGGGATTGCTGCGACGGTCTGGGGCGGGGTAGCGCTCTGGCTCTCGGTGGGGCGAGTGTTGTGGCTGGCTGGTCCGACGTTTGGGTTTGAGTCGGGGCATGGGGGAGGGGCGGTTGCGGCTTTCAATTTATAGCGTAAATGCTGCTGTTCTAGGGGCTGTGTGAAGGCTGGATGGCTAAGCTTTATGGGGATGGCTTGTGCTTGGAAGAATTAAGAGGCAAAGCAAGCAGCCATGGGGGCCAGCCCCCATACCCCCGCCGAGGGAGACGAAGCGCCTCTCCCTACGGGTTACCCTCTGCGCAAGGGGGCTAGGTTGCTTCTGTGTTTCGGGCGAGTACTGTGAGCGCTGAAATTCAACAGGCGTTGTTGTGGGGTCTTGCAGTAATCCTTGGATGCGACTCAGGTCAACCCATGTCCCCCTGGTTCAAGCTATCCATTAGGCAGAAGTCTGTAGAAGCTTTACAGGTGTTGACTTGTAGCCCCCTGGTGCGGATAAGATGTGACTGTAATTTTAGAAGTCCCAGCCGAGCCCAATGAAAGATTGGATAAGCTGAGCAGTCAATCGCAGCT
>CALLAT010000034.1 GCA_938002085.1 uncultured Pseudanabaenaceae cyanobacterium | reverse complement strand
GTAGAGAATTCATCTAAAATAGGCGGTCAGAGGTAGCTCTGGCCGCCTGTTTGCTTTTGTACTCGTCCGTCTGCATCGGCTTATGACACTCAAAGCCATCCTGTTTGATTTCAATGGCGTCATCATTAATGATGAGCCCATCCATGAAGAATTGATTGCAGACCTATTGCTAGGTGAGAATCTGCGATCGCAGCCCGGTGAGTTTGCAGAGATTTGCCTGGGTCGGAGCGATCGCGCCTGCATCTGGGAACTTCTCAGCCGCCGAGGCCGGGTCCTTAGCGAGGCGGACTTAGATCGCCTCCTGGCCCAAAAGTCAGCGGCCTACAAAGCCAAGCTTGCGGCAATGGATGAACTGCCTAGCTATCCCGGTCTAACGGAACTGATTGAGCAGTTCAGCGAAGCAGATTTAAAACTGGCCGTGGTTAGTGGTGCTTTACGTAGTGAAGTGGAGCTTGTGCTGGACCGTCTCAATCTCCGCCAATATTTTCCAATCATTGTCGCTGGAGACGATATCACCACCAGTAAACCCAAGCCTGATGGCTATCAACTCGCCGTTAAGCTGCTCAACCAAGCCAATCCAGGCTTAGAGTTACAGCCAGATAACTGTCTGGCGATTGAAGATACCTTTGCCGGCATTCAGGCTGCGAAAGCCGCTGGTATTTCAGTGGTGGGCGTGGCCCATACCTATCCATTCCACATGTTGCAGCGGCAGGCAAATTGGGTGATCGACTACCTCAGTGACCTGGAATTGGAGCGAGTGCGCAGCATCATCGCCGGGGAAGGCGAACCCTTGCTCCCGGAAGACCAACCTGCGCCAGCAGCGAGTGATGCTGAGGCTGAACCCACTAGCTGCAGCGACGACAGCCTTGCAAATTCTTAATTTGTGACGCCGCTTTAAGTTCTCTTAAACCCAAAAGCCCCCTCGGAGAATGTTCTACTCCGAGGGGGCTTCGTTTGACTGTTTGATTCATCCCTGATGAATCAAACAGGCTGCATAACAGGACTTAGGCACCGCCACCAGGCAAGGTGGGGGTGTCACCAGCTACGAGCTCATCTAGAGCATCGGTGAGGCTGCGGGGGTCCATAAACAGAACCTTGGCATTGTTGCTCTCACCAATCTTTTCATTGGCAGAGACATAACGCTGGGCCACCAAGTACTTGACCACCTCTTTGAGTGCCAATTGTTGATTGGGGTCAGTCTGAACAGCCTCAGCAATGCGATGTACGGCTTCGCGAATGCCCTCAGCTTCATAGATGGCTGCGACCTTACGGCTCTCAGCTTCTTCAATGGCCGCCTGTTTCTTACCCTGAGCTTCCAAAATTGCCGCCGCCTTTTGCTCCTCAGCCACGCGGCGCATTTCCATGCTCTTGACCACGCTTTCGCTGGGGTCAATATCCTTTACATCCACTCGGCGAATGTTAACGCCCCAGTCATCCGTCACAGAGTTGAGTTCAGTGAGCAAAGTGCTGTTCAAGTCAGAACGGGCTGCCAGAACTTCCATCAAGGACATTTGACTGACTGCAGTACGCAGGTTCGTCAAAACAAAGTTCTCAATCGCTTCTTTAACGTCATCGACGTTGTAATGAACTTTATAGAGGTCTTTGATTTCCCAGAAGACCACCGCATCCGCTTTGAGGGGGACACCATCCATGGTGACAGCATCCTGGGGGGGGACATCAAACACCTGCTCTCGAGTAGTGTCAATCACAATGGTGTCGACAATGGGCAAGGTGAAATTAAGTCCAGGAGCAAGGGTTCGCTGGTAGCGACCAAAGCGCTCCACCAGAGCCGCTTCTCCTTCGTTGATGATTTTGACTGACCCTGCAATATAGGCAACGGCAATAAATACCATTGAGGTCAGCGGCGCAAACAGATCCATAGTGGATTTTCCTCAGAGGATGTCTGGAAAGTGCCTTCGGCCCTAGTGAGAATAGAATGGGGAATCGTCAAAATACTGACCCAAATTTAGAGTTTGCATTGCTGAGTCTCAAATGAGGGAGATTAACTGACGTTCCAAATATCCTCTCAGGTCGAAAAGAAGGCGAAGAACTGGCACAGACAATTTAGCTTGTTAGATGCAAAATCGTCTTGTCTTCTGATAAATCTATGGTCTGAGGGCAGTCACCCCCCAAGCCTGATGGATGCACCCAAGCTTGCTGTTGCTTTAGAGAACGAGACCTCTAAATAAGCCACGAATGAAATGAGTCGCAGTAGAATAAGTGCGGCGTCAGGCTCCTACGCAAGATGCCAGTCACGTTTTAGCCTTTGTAATTAATACGCCAGCTAATTTACAGCAAATAATAGCTGGCTGTGATTGGTGTTGGGGTTAAAGCGTCTTCCTTTGTTCCCTTCCATCATTTCCCTTTGGCCTATGGATTGGCATCCCGCCACCGCCCGAGCCCTTGCTGAGCTCGACCAGAGTCTTCGTCCAGAGACGGACTTACCGCCTGCCCTTTATGAAGTGGCTCGTCGTATTGTCTATGCGACCGGCGATTCAGCGCTGGTATCCCAGTTACAAATTTCGAGTTCCGTCTTGGCTTCAGGGGCGGCAGCGCTTTCAACTCGCTGTGCCCTTGTGGTAGATGTGCCTGCCATTCAGGTGGCGCTGATGCCGGGGATTCAGGCTAGCTTGGCTAATCCGCTTTACTGCGCGACTGAGGCGATTACAAGACCCCAGCGACAACGCCCTCGTGCGGCTAGTGGCATGGAGACGCTAGCCCAACGTTATCCCAAGGGGATCTATGTCATTGGTCAGTCCGCTGAGGCTTTGGATAGCTTGGTGGGGTTGATCCATAAGCAAATTATTTCTCCAGCTCTGGTCATTGCTGCACCTCCTGGCACTGGGCTAGCGATGACAGCGAAGGCTAGCCTGCGGAAGACGAATACGCCTTGGATTAGCCTGGAGGGGAGTCGTGGTGGGGTTGCGATCGCCACAGCCTTAATGGATGCCGTTATCGAATTAACCTACTACAGTCGCCCGTGATCCTAAATTTTGGCTTAGCCAGATTAATTGCATCTCTTAAGTCAGTGGATGTATTGCTCAGTCCCCCCTTCCAGGTCTGGGCCTAACGAGTCATCATTCGCATCTTAGAGGGCTGCATCATCTGCGCAAGCGTTCTCAAGCATTCTGCGGCTCCGTAGCTGATACCCCTCTTTCATGGCTGTTCAGATGATCTTCCTGCCCGTAATTCATTCTCTTTGTGCAATGAAGGTTTTGGGGCTGATTGTTGAAAATCGCCTATATGTGGCAAACGAAAATAGGCGAATCTTGGAGAACCAATGAGTTGAAGTGAATCCACGGACAGCCCCGCACGAAAAACACGCAAAATGCGTGGATGCGCCGGGTGAGGAGTTTGTCATCCTGGGCACAATTGGTATAGCCAAGAGGAAAGCCAATCGGGGCGCGGCGTTATTGGGCATAGCCTAGTTTCCAATGCGTATCCCAGGCGGCTAACTGTCCTTGCAGGTGATTCGCTCAGTTCCGGGGGCTTTAGAGGAACTGAGCGATTCCTTCGTTTAAATGCAAATTGGAAGGCTGCCTTCGCCTATCAGGTTTACTTGATTCCTGGCTCCTTTGGAACTTCTTTGGGGTTCGCAGTCTTCAGTTTAGTGGAGTGTTCATAAGCAAGTCTGGACTGATGTGCTTCTGAACGCTCTAGGCGCTAGAGAAAATAATTGACCTAACAGAAAAGTCCCGGACTCCTAACAAAAGGAGTCCGGGACTTTGTGCTTCCAAATCTATGTGGAGAGAGGATTTTGGAGTCTTTCTAGCCTTTTCAAAAAGAAATTAGCGCTTCAGTAAATCAACGAATCTTGACAGAATAAGTCGACTGCAAGATGCGTAGTTGCGCCATAGTGACTCAGCAATAAGCAAGACATAATGAATTCAGCCAAGAGGAAAGCGACTCAGACGACATTTCACCGGGCGTTGCCAAGTGAACTATGCGACTGACGAGCTAACTGTCCTTGCAGGTGATTCGCCCAGCTCTGGGGGCTTTAGAAGAGCTGGGCGATTTTTTCACTTTCGTGAAAGTACTTTCAATGTACAAGACTTTTCCGAAAAGCTGGATAAAGATTTCTTCTCTTTAGAGTATAAAACATTACTCTGTTTTATGGTTTGACGCTTAGCCCGCTTCTAGTGGGACTTCGTTGCAACACGTCAGCGGTTTTGGTTGCTGATTTTGAGCTTGGAGTGAGTTGAGTTAAGCCCAACAGGTCTAGAGGATGCGTTCAAAAGCCCCAGGAACAACCTGTTCCTGGGGCTTTTGTGTCTCTGTAATAGATTTGGCGTTTTAGATGGGGAACTGCTGCTTAGAAGCGCTGACCAATACCAAACTGGAAGCGGCTGTCGCCATCATCTGTTAATACAGTGTAGTCTGCGCGAATAGGGCCCAGCGGGGATTGCACTCGAACCCCTAAACCAATGCCATAACCACTACCAGGTTTCTCACGAATGCCTGCGGGGTCGCCTGGGACGTCCTCGCCAGAGCCAAGGTCTGTACCGACATCTGCAAATAGAGCACCACCGACGAAGGAGAATACTGGGAAACGATATTCTGCTGTGGCCTGCAAGAAGCGGCGACCGCTGCCGACTTCTCCTTCACCATAGCCCCGGACTGAGTTACTTCCCCCAATGGAGAAGGCTTCGTAGGGAGGTAGATCACCGAAGATGTTTCCAGCTTGGATGTTGAATGCCAAGGTCTGAGGACAGTCGGTGGGATTAGAGCCAGATTCCTTACAACCTTCGGTCAGGCGTAGGAAGTTGACAGGAATGAATTGGCTATGGTTTACCCGGAAGCGGTTCATTAAGATGCTGCCGCTGCCAACAGGAACGGATTGATCCAGGTTAAAGCGGGTAATGCTGCCTTGGGTAGGCTGGAGACGACTGTTGCGGCGATCGCGGGCTGCGCCCAATTGCAACAGAATTAGATCGTCATTGTCATCTCCGCTAAAGGTGAGATCGTTACCAAACTCATCCTGATTCTCATTGTCACCATCCTGGTCACGAATCGAAATTCGCTGGTACTGCAACCCTGCGGAAGCACTCCACTCGGAGGGCTCAAATACGTTCTTGGACAGGGGACGGGAGAAACGAACGCCACCGCCCAAGCGCAGGATGCGAGGGGTGTCACCGTTGGGCAGATCTACATCGGTGTCGCCACCGGAATAGATCAGTGACACGGAGCGACGGCGGAAGGCGTTGACGGTGTAGGAGGTTCGATAGGGGTCATTTTTGATCCAGGGATCGGTGTAACCCACATCAAACAAGAAGTCTCGCTGCCCCAGGGTTATTTCACTGCGCAGCTTTTGATTGCGACCGCGGAAGTTTTCTTGTCCGACGTTGAAGGAGCCAAATAGGCCACTGGCAGAACTCACACCACCACTGGCGCCAATGGAGCCGGTGCGGGCTTCAATCACGTTGACAACGACGACGACTTTACGGGGGTCTTCGGGAGCGGGGTCGAGGGAGAGACGGACATCTTCGAAGATGCCGAGGCCAAAGACGCGCTGGGAGCTTTTCTCCACCTCGTCGCGGCTGAATACATCGCCGGGCTTAAGGGAAAATTCCCGAGCTACAACGTAGGGCTTGGTGCGTCCGCTCACGGCTTCACCAGTTTCGGTTGTGGCATTACCGTCAGCATCGAGGAAGCGAACATCAATGCTGTCAACCACGCCTTCGGCGATTTGTAGGTTGACCGTGCCATCTTCTGAGACTTGGGTGGCATCCACCACTTGGGCCAGAACATAGCCGTTGTCTTGATACCAGGTGTTGACGCGTTTGACGCCGTCTTGAAGATCGTTGAAGTTCAGAACTTCCCCGTATTGGGAGGCAAATGCCTGTTCGACGACTTCGGCTGGCAGCACTTGGGTACCAGGTGCCACAACGGCTTGCAGAACGGGGTTCGGGTCCACAATGAAGCGCACGCGTACGCCTAGGGGAGTGTCCTCGGGGCGGAAGTTAACGTTCTCGAAGTAGCCTGTGGCGAAGATTGAGTTGAGATCTTCTTGAAGCTGGGTACTGGTGGTAGGTTGGCCGGGGCGGGTTTGAATGGCGTCGTAAACCGCATCGAGCAGTTCTGCTTCAGACGAGTTACCTTCAACACCACTAACTTGAACCTCGGCAACGAGGACGCGAGGCTCGCTGGCTTCTGTGGAGGTTGCTTCGCTGGGAACCGCTTCGCTGGGAGCCACTTCGCTAGGAGCAGGCTCTGCTGGGGGAGCTGTCTCTAGGTCAGGGACCTGAGCGATGCTGGGAGCAGGTTGAGCAGCTGGCAAGGGTGAGGCCAGACTGGCTAATCCCACTGGGACTTCTGCGCTGGGTTGGAAAGGGGGGATTGCTTCGGAAGCTGTGGTGGCAACCGCAGCTTCTTCTTCTTCGTCAATCACAACCGCTTGTTCGATTGCCAAGCTCACCTCAGCACTATCCGAGGCTTCGATGCTTACATCGATGTCTGAATCTGGGTGGGGAGCTGCAATTATTTCTGGAGCAGCTTGGGATGCAACCTCGCTCTCGGCCACTAGCTCTGCCAACGCAGGCGCAATTTCCGCATCAGAGGACCAAGCAGCAATGGGAACACTCTCGGAAGTGGCGATGACAGCTACGGGGTCAGCAATGTCAGAGGCTTCTTCAGCAACTTCAGCGGAAACATTCCCTTCGCTCACCAGAATGGTTTGCGGTTGCTCAGTCTGGAGGGCTGCGATAGGTTCTGGCGCATCAGTTGTGATGACCACTGCATCAATCACCGGTATCGCTTCCGGCTCTGGGCTCGAATCTAAAGCAGCAACCTCAACTCGAGGCTGAGTCGCTTCCTGGGCTTGAACAGAAGGAGCGGCCCCCGTTGCAACGACCAGGGCCGCCAAGATCGTCGGACAGCAATAAAGAGATTTACGGTTCACAGTTTTCCTGTTCGTCACACCACGTGTTCACCATCAGCACCGCAGCGGCAAAGTATCGCCGCCAGACCAAAGCTGCAAATCAGCGAAGGCATGGGAGGTCAGTCAGCTCCAATTGGAGATGCTTCGCAACCCAAGCTTCATGCAACTTAACTAAAGCGCCATGATTTTACCCTATTAACCCCTGCTCCTTAGCAGTGGGCCATGACCCGCGCTAAAACGCGTCTATAGGCCTCTTCGACACTCCCCAGGTCTTTGCGGAAGCGGTCTTTGTCCATCACGCGCCGTTCAGGATCTGTTTCCAGGGTGTCCCAAAGACGACAGGTATCTGGGCTAATTTCATCGGCTAGGAGCATTTGCCCATCCGAATCGAGACCATATTCCAATTTGAAGTCCACGAGGGTAATGTCGCAGGTCTTGAAGAATGCGCTGAGGTGCTTGTTAACCATCAAGGACAATGTCTTGAGTTGGTCAATCTGCTCCTCGGTGGCAACCTTCATCAGCAAAATGCGATCGCGGGTTAGCAGTGGATCACCCAGGGCATCGTCTTTGAAATAGAAATCCACAAGGGGCTCTTCCAAAGGCGTTCCCAAGGGAATCCCTGTTTGTTGACAGAGACTACCGGCCGCAATGTTCCGCACGACGACTTCCAACGGGACAATCTTGACCGCACGGACGCGCATTTCGCGGGGGGAAGGCTGGTCAATCCAGTGGGTTGCGATGCCATCGGACTCTAGATGGCGAAAGAGATAGCTGGAAACGGTGCAGTTAATTTCACCCTTATCCGTAATGCTGCCCTTCTTCTGAGCATTGAATGCCGTGGCATCGTCCTTAAAATAAGCCCGCAGTACCAGTGGATCGTCCGTGGGGTAAATAAGCTTGGCCTTGCCTTCGTAGAGCGGCTTGGGGGCATTCATGCGCGGGCACCGAAATTTGATCTATTCCAATTCTATAGATCGCTGGAACGCTCCTTCCAGGAGAAGCGTTTTTTAATGAGTCTGGGATTTGGGCTGGATTGCCCTAGGCCAGTAAGGCGAATGGCTCAAAACGGTATCCGTAGTTACAACGAGTTGTTGAGCGGGTGCGCAACGTTGCTCCTGAGGAACAAGCGACATCTATGGGGAGTCAAGCCCCAAAAGACGTTAGTTATCGTTTTGTTAAAAAGCGTAATTATTAGTGATTTTGTGGATGCGGGATAGTTAAGGATGGGTTAAGTTAAGGGAAGGTTAAGCCACGTAGCAGCCTATTGATTACTTTTTCACGCAGGGTTAGTTCCATGTCGCATTCTGATAAATTCCTCTACGCCCAGCCTTCCTTTAAGGCTTCGAACCACCCAAAGCGGGTGATGTTTGATGCCAACTTGCAAGAGTTTGCCCAGCGGGTAAGCTACATCGCAGGTTTGGAGAGCGGTGGCAAAATGTCTGCAGAGGAGTCCTACCAGGCGATTCAGTCCCTGTGGAAAGAGCTGGCTACGACTCGTAACCAGTTGGGATAGATTCACCTGGCTCACTCGGTAACGCTGCTGAGCGTCGAACTCCTCATTTGCCAATCGCTATGTAAAAGCCCAGGGGCTTGCTGCTAAAGAAGTGCAGTGGGCCCCTGGGCTTTTACTATTCTGTCTTGTGATTTGGGGTTAATCCTAGATTAAGAGTGGGCGGTTAAGAGGCCGTTTGAGAATTTGGCCAAGCATCACCGTTGAGACTCTAATCAGCTCAAAATGCTGGGATTTCATTGCTTTCTGGCCCATCACAGCGTTATTGACGACTGAAGAAATGCCTTGCTCAAGAGGGCTGAACGTTAAGGCTGTGGCAATGCCTCTAAGCGCTGCTGTAATTCCGCTTCACGGTAGCCCAGTAGCCTGGCTGCATAAATGGCTTGGCGATAGGCTTGGCGCGCTTGGTCGATTTGTTGCTGCTCTAACAAAATTTCTGCACGACTGGCTTGGGTATCTGCGATGCCGTAGAGGTTGTAGGACAAGTCATGGACTTGTAGCAATATGTCGTAGACGGATAAGGCGTCGTCTGGTTGACCTTGACCGCGATAGAGTTCGGCCAGTTGGGATAGTGCGGCTTTAGAGACTGCAAATTGCTGCAGGGCTTGAGATTGACCATAGGCTGCTTGGTAGGAGGCGATCGCTTCTACTAGCTGGCCAGAGCGGGCTTGGTTTTGGGCGATCGCAACTTGGAGCGCGGGCTGCCGACTGACGAATAATGGCTCATTGTAGAGCGGAAAAATCTGCTGTTGAACTGCTGCTGCTTCAGCAAACCGCTGGTCCTGTTCGTAAACATAGGCCAACTGGTTTAGAAGGTCTGTTGAGGTTTGGGCTGGAGCGGTTTCGCTGGGTAAAGGTAAAACAGGGAGCGGTGATTTGAGGTCTTGTAAATCAGCATTCTGGGAATCAGTTGCTGGCAAATTGCTAGACAAGTTTGGAGAGGCAGTACCCGTTGTCGTGGAAGCAGTCTCTGGCTCGGGGGTCAGCAGGATCGCCTGCTCGGTATAGAGGGCGGCGGCAGGATAGTCGAAGCGGAACAGGCTGAGGCGAGCGAGTCGATTGATGAGGATCGTTTCGCTGAGGAGGGAAGATTGATTCTCGTTGGGGACAACTGCAACAGTGGGATTGCTACCACTGGATGTCTCCTTCTCGCCATTGGGTTGTTCCAAGGCTAATAGGGGGTCGTAATGGGCGATGGCGTTATCCCAGGCCCCGAGGCTTTCATAGGCTTCTGCCAAGGATTGGCGTTGGGCTGGAGATACCTTCTCTCCTGCATCGGCTTCTAGCTGACGAACTCTAGCGGCAATAGTCTGGGCTTCTTCTGCCTGGCTGTCCTGCCAGGCTATACGGCCAATGCGGGTGAGACTACCCAGTTCTTCTGGGGCGGGCAGGTATTGGGACAGGGATAGGATGCGGAAAAATTTGCGATAGGCAGTGGGGCGATCGCCCCCGGCATAGGAGGCATTTGCTTCAACCTTGAGTCGCTCGAGGCCCAGACGCAGTCGTTCCTGCTCTTGGGCGGTGAGGGCTCTGCCATTGACTTTGCCCGGCAGCAGCGGATCCGCATTGGGTCGCTCTAAGGTGAGAGGAGCTGATTTTGAGCTGGTAGTGCTCTGTTCTACGTCATCATCAGCGGATTGTTCACCGGATGTTTCTGGGTCTGAAAGCTCTAAGCCTGATGAATCCTCACTCCCAGAGGCCTGTGCTGTTTCCAAGGCTTGGCTCGGAGCGATGGCTCCCAAGGTAAACATCCCCGCCAAAGTGAGGATCGTTGTGACCAGGGATGTTTTGTCAGGACGAAGCATGGGCATAAAGCAATCCAGCCAAAACGGCGGGTCTCTGCTGGCCCCGAGGACCAAATCTGCTCCCACAGGTTAACAAACTGAGTTAACAACGCGGATGGATCTCAAACCAGATGGATAGCATTGGCCTAGGTGGCTGTAAGGACAGGACTGGCGCGAAGACGGTTCAGATTAGGCAGCCTTGAACGATGTCGAGCTGATGGACCTGGCTCTGACAAAAAGTGTGACAAACGGAGGGTCGCCCATGACGGATAATTGGGCCGTTATTCTCCAGATTTTAGAGACCAGGTGAGCCCAACGGTGAGTGAAAACGTGGTGAAGGTTTTAGTCGTCGGTAACGGTGGTCGTGAACATGCCCTGGCCTGGGCGCTGCTGCGATCGCCCAGGGTCGAGCAGGTCTATGTGGCACCGGGCAACGGCGGCACGGCAAATTTAGAACGCTGCGAAAACCTTCCCATCGGCGTCAGTGACTTTGATGCAATTAGTGATGCGATTAAGACCCAGGGCATCGACTTAGTGGTGGTGGGACCTGAAGTTCCCCTGGCAGAGGGCATTAGCGATCGCCTCCAGTCCGAAGGGGTGCCGGTGTTTGGTCCCGTTCAAGCCGGTGCCCAGCTAGAGGCAAGTAAGGCCTGGGCTAAGGAGCTAATGGTGGAGGCGGGTGTTCCCACCGCCAAAGCGGCTGTGTTTACTAGCGCGGCAGAGGCCAATGCCTATATCAAAGCCGAGGGGGCTCCCATTGTGGTCAAGGCCGACGGCTTGGCTGCGGGTAAGGGCGTGACCGTGGCGGCGACGGTGGAAGATGCGATCGCGGCGATCGAAGAAGCCTTTGGCGGTGCCTTCGGCTCTGCTGGGCAGCAAGTTGTCATTGAAGAATGCCTGATGGGGGCAGAGGCCTCTGTCCTGGCCTTCACCGATGGTAAAACCGTTATCCCCATGGTGGCGGCCCAGGATCACAAGCGCGTGGGGGAAGGTGACACCGGTCCCAACACTGGCGGCATGGGAGCCTATGCCCCGGCTCCTCTGGTCACACCGAAGCTGATGGCTCAAGTGGAAACCGACGTGCTTCAGCCCACCCTGGCTGCTTTGACTCAGCGAGGCATCGACTATCGCGGCATCCTCTACGCGGGCCTGATGATCACGCCCCAAAACGAAATTAAGGTGATCGAGTTCAACTGCCGCTTTGGGGATCCTGAGACCCAAGTGGTCTTGCCGCTACTCAAGACGCCATTGATTGACGTCATTGAAGCCTGCATCGAGCAGCGCCTCGGCGAAATGCCAGCTTTGGAATGGAATCCGGGAGTGGCAGCCACTGTTGTGGCGGCAGCGGGGGGCTATCCCGGCAGCTATCGCAAGGGCGATGCCATCACCGGCGTTGACCAGGCAGAAGCCCAAGGCGCCAAGGTCTTCCATGCGGGCACTGCGGCAAAGGATGGCCAAACGGTGACCAACGGGGGTCGGGTTCTGGCAGTGACTCAGTTGGGGGATAGTTTTGATGCGGCCTTGGAAGCCAGCTATAAGGCCTTGGATGTGATTCAGTTCGACGACTTGTATTGCCGTCGGGATATTGGCTATCAGGTGCGATCGCAGACTTAGAAAAGGAGTCTTCGTTGGCCGAGTCTCTCCTAAAGCTACCTGAGTTCGACGGCTCGCAAAAGCACTGGCGAAGCAAGCTAGGAATAAATTCCCAGCCTAAGAGCGAAAGCCCACTTTAGTGGGCTGCAACCCTCGCAGGTGGGCTGTTCAGTCCGTTTTAACGGACTTGAGCTTTGAGCCGTGAACTTTAGCTCACGGCGGCAGAGCCAAGCCAGCCTTAAATTTGTCGAACTCAGGTTAAAGCTGGAATTTCAATGTTTTAGGGACTGCCACAAGCCCATTGGCTACAGCCCAATGCCTTTCTCTGAGAATCTCTGAGCGAGGTGAATTCTGATCTACGAATTGTCTTGCCCAGCAGTATTCAAAGGCTGCTGGGCAAAACATCGAGCTTGGGGCAAAGCAGAATTGTGTAACCCTCTCTATGGCTAGGTTTTGCTAATGGAAGGCATTAACAAACCTGAAGGAAACCCCGCAATCACCACAAAACCTGACGTAATCCGTAACAATTAGCGCAAAGGGACTCAATGAAATGGGACAACCTTATAAATAAAGTAGCGACTGCCATTGTGCAGAAGTTCCTTGAGAGATTGTTTGAAAAAGGCATTTGGCTGTAGCAAATGACTGTACGGCGCGTCGCAAACAACGGAGTCCAGACGATATGGGCTGGATTCGAGTTTCATATTTGACGCTGGGCCGAGTTTTCAAACAACCCCTGAGACGCATGTCAGCTTCGCCTAGGCCTCAAGCGATTTTGCCTGGGCTTGCTCACCAACTGGTTCTTTACGACCAACCTCCCCGTTCTCATCTGAAGCAGTTAGGAATCCTGGCATGATTGCGTTCATTCAGCAGATTAGAACGAGCCTGACCCAGTGGTGGTCTGAGTTCACGCTCCAAACCAAACTCATGGTTCTGGCCACTCTGGTTGTCTCATTGATGACCACAGGGCTGACCTTCTGGGCGGTCAACAGCATCCAGCAGGATGCTCGCATGAATGACACTCGCTTCGGTCGTGACTTGGGGCAGCTCCTGGCTGCCAACATTAGCCCCATGCTGGCTGAGGAAGACCTCTCCGGCGTAGCGAACTTTTCAAACCGTTTCTACAGCAGTACTTCCAGCGTGCGCTATTTGCTGTTAGCGGATGATGATGGGGAAATTTTTCTGGGTGTGCCCTTCTCCCGCGCTGAAGTGCAAAACTCCCTCGTAATCCAGCGGCGCATTCAGCTTCCCCCAGACTTTGAATCCAGTGCGGACATTCCCATGATCCGCCAACATAAGACTCCCAACGGTGAAGTGACCGATGTCTTTGTGCCCCTCGTCCATGAGGGTCAGTATCTGGGCGTTTTGGCCGTGGGGATTAATCCCAATGCGATCGTGGTTACCTCTTCAAACCTGACGCGAGACGTAACCATTGCTGTGTTTGTCGCCATTTGGGCCATGGTGATCCTGGGTGCCGTAATCAATGCCCTGACCATCACCCGACCGATCAAAGAACTATTGGGAGGCGTTACCAGCATTGCTGAAGGCAAGTTTGAACAGCGCATCGATCTACCCTTTGGCGGAGAGTTGGGCGCCCTCATTGCCAGCTTCAATGACATGGCGGCCCGTTTAGGTCGCTATGAGGCGCAGAACATTGAAGAAATGACTGCCGAGAAGGCCAAGCTAGAAACGCTGGTCTCCACGATTGCTGATGGCGCGCTGCTCGTTGATAAAGACCTCAACCTACTCCTGGTCAACACGACTGCTCGCAAGCTTTTTGACTGGGATAAGGCCGACATTATGGGGGAGAACATTCTTGCCCATTTGCCTGCGGTCATGCGGACAGAGCTGAGTCAGCCGATTTACGACTTGCTGGAAAGCGCCCAACAACGCAGTAATGAACTGATTTCCCTGATCCAAGAAGAAGATCAACATGCGGAAGAGAGTGGTTCAGCCGCCCCCCAGCGAGCCAGCCTAGCAACGGAACTGATGCAGGCTGAGCCTCTGGAACCTGTGGAGCTGCGCATTACCTTGGAAGATCCAACTCGCCGGACCCTGCGCATTTTGCTGTCAGCGGTCTCAGGCCAGCGATTAGATCGGCTCAAAGGCATTGCCATCACCATCCAAGACATCACTCGCGAAACCGAGTTGAGTGAAGCTAAGGGTCGCTTCATTAGTAATGTGTCCCATGAGCTGCGGACGCCGTTGTTCAATATCAAGTCTTTTATCGAGACGCTGCATGACTACGGTGATGAGCTATCTGAGGATGAGCAAAAGGACTTCCTTGCCACGGCAAATAACGAAACCGATCGCCTCACCCGCCTGGTCAACGATGTTCTGGATCTATCTCGCCTAGAATCTAATCGCAATTATCAATTTGATGCGGTGGATGTGGGCCAAGCCATTGACCAAACCCTGCGCAGCTATCGGCTCAATGCCAAGGATAAAGGCATTGAGATTAGTGGGGACTTGCAGGAGAACTTACCCCTGGTCTATGGCAACTATGACTTGCTGCTCCAGGTGCTGGCAAACTTGGTGGGCAATGCAATGAAATTCACCTCCCAGGGCGATCGCGTTGTCCTGAGGGCCTATCAATTAGATGCTGTCACTGACCGTGAACGGAGCCATCAAGGCATCCAATGCGTCACCCAGCCAAAGGTGCGTTTAGAAGTTTCTGACACTGGCATTGGCATTGCCCCAGAAGATCAAGCAGCTATCTTTGATCGCTTTTTCCGCGTTGAGAACCGGGTGCACACCTTAGAGGGAACGGGCCTGGGCCTATCCATCGTGCGCAATATCGTTGACCGTCATCGCAGCCAAGTTCAACTTGTCAGTGAGGATGGTGTGGGTACAACCTTCTGGATTGACCTCAATGCCTTCCAGGAGTTGCCCCTAGAGACTTATAAGTCGCCAGCTGTCGAGGTGAGTTCGGAAACGCTGTAGGACAGTGGCGGGGCTAATACCCGGCTTGGGATAGTTCGGCCTTCGTTTCTGGGCCGATATCTGGGGGAATGAGCCTGGGTGTGTGCTCAAGAGCGTGTCGCTTTCGGGGTTTGGCTGATGGGAGTGCAGCAATTAACGATTAACCTTGATTGAATGGTTGCGATAGAGACAGTTTCCGCTAGAATGTAAGACTGTATGGTTACCCGCAATAAAGGAAGCAACGCAATTCATGGCTAAGAAATCCATGATCGCCCGCGACGTCAAGCGCAAGAAAACAGTCGAGCGTTATGCCGAGAAGCGTCAGGCGCTCAAAGAGGCCTTTGAAAAGGCTTCTAGCCAAGCTGAAAAGTTTGAAATTCACCGCAAGCTCCAGCAGCTTCCCCGCGATAGCTCCCCAACTCGGGTTCGCAATCGTTGTTGGAAGACCGGTCGCCCTCGGGGGTATTACCGGGATTTCGGTCTGTGCCGTAACCAGCTTCGTGAAATGGCTCACCAGGGCCTGTTGCCTGGTGTGGTTAAGTCAAGCTGGTAAGAAGTCGCTTTGCAACTATGGGTTTGGAGACTGCTGAAGCTGTTGGGCTTTTCGTCATCCATTGATTAGCGGTAATGCTTTCCTTTATTTGTATGCATGAAAAAGAGCCAGACTCGCTTCAACGAGTCTGGCTCTTTTTGCTAGAAATATTCTTAATTTGAGAATTCAGCTGTGGAAGATATAGATAGCAACGGCCTGACTTGCTAGGACGTTGCTATCTATATCACTGCCTGCCATATCTAAGTTTGACTATTGATGAATGTACTAAGTGATGTGGCCACAGCTATAGAACTATTTTAAGTTTCACCACAGCAAGTATCGATACCCAAGCTCTTCATGATGAGGTCGCTGACCGCATTGGCCACTGCAAACTCCCCATAGAAACTCTTAGAAAAATCAAAGGCGCGCATTTCTGTGACGATGGCGATGACTAAGGAGCCTAGGTCGTTTTCCCCCTCCATGCGCTGGCGCAAAAACACTTTGGCTGCCCGTTCCGCAATCTCTACGTTGACTGGTTCAGGAATGTATTCGCTGTCCAGCCATTGGAGTAGGGCTTGTCGCAGCCAAAGCTCTTCTTTGTGAGCATCGGTTGGCGGGGGTAAAGTGATGGCTTGAATCGGCTCAGCCATAGTCTCTAGGACCTCGTGGAGTATGGGTCTGCGTATTGCTTCGTGCAAATCCGAGCCGCTCAGAGTAGGAGATGCTCTGCAAAATGCGAGTGCAGTCTGTCCTCATGGACGAGATGACTGATGTACCGAGAATTGAACAATTCCTGTCACGAATCAAAGATTGAACAGGAAGCAAAGTTTCATCTTCTACTGTAACCCCCAAGTCAGGGAGTAAAGATTTTAGTCGGGTCTCTTAACGTTTTGCTTGAACGTAAGGCCGCGCAGGGGGTGATCCTCCAGCTGAGGCAGCTTAGATTGTTCTCTCAGAGCGGATAATTGGGGTCCTTAAGTCATCAGACTTCGTTGTATGGGAGGCAAGAAAGACTAATTTGGTTTAACTTTTGACATCGTCTTGATCTCAGAGCTGATGCACTGTGCAAAGCTTACTTGTAGTGCCAATTTTTTGGACCGAATTGCGAAGCTAACGGCCCCCGGAAAAGTTACTGGATACGCTCACCGGAAAACACTGTTCAATGGACCAAGGGCTGGAATCAAGACGAGCGCTGGCAGGAGACCTCGCTAAGGCGGCTCGCATTATCGATGGCTACCGTCAGGGGTATTTCCTTATGGCTGATGAGGAAGATGGCGGATTGGGTTGGTATACCAGTCGGCAGCGGGCTTTGATTCCTTTGGATGAGCGATTTCGCTTTCCTAAGTCTCTGCGTCGTGCGCTGAATAAGCAGCAATTTCGTCCTGGGATCAGTGAGGATTTTGCGGGAGTGCTGGCAGGCTGTGCGAATCGGGAATCGACCTGGATTTCTGATGAGCTGAAGGCGGTTTATCTGTTGTTGCACCGTACGGGCTGGGCCCACAGCTTTGAAACCTGGGAGGGCGATCGCCTGGCTGGTGGAGTGCTAGGCATCGTCATTGGGGGTGCTTTTATGGGGGAATCGATGTTCTATAACATCCCTGAAGGCTCCAAGGTGGCCATGGTTGAGCTGGTCAATTGCCTACGCAAACAAGGCTTTGTTTTGTTTGATGCCCAGATGAACAATCCCCACTTGGAACGATTTGGGTCGTTCATTATTGAGGAGGGTGATTACGATAAGCTGCTGCAACGGGCGATCGCCCAAAACTGCACCTTTGAACTCTAGGACGGCATCGATTTGGGCAACATCAGGTTGGCATGACTCAGCGACTTAACTCATTGGGGCAAGGGCTCCTGGTTAGGTTGATTTAATAGACAATCCGCTGCGAGTAGGATGAGCCCTTCATCGCTATAGATCGAACAAGTTTGCTGTAGAGCTGGGTTGGCGAGGGCGGGTTGTTGGCCTGCGTTTAGAGTAGCGATCGCTGTATCCATTTGAGGTTGATATTGCAACAGCCAGTCATCATCTGCGAGGGCTGCAGCATCAAAGGATTTGGTATCCAAGAGCCAGTGGGTGACGCCTTCTGCTTGAATGAGCGCTGTGATGGCGGCTAAGTCTGGGGCGTATTGGGCGGCTATGAGGCGTTGCAGGCGATCGCGCAAAGGTCGGTAATAGCCCACATGGTAAGGAATGCTGTGTTCTCGGCTGGCGAGAACCGAACGGGCCGCCAAGCTGCCCACGTTATCGGCTCTACGGGATAGAGAAGCGATGAGAATATCCTTGGGCTGTTCAGCCAGGAATCCATAGAAGTTCTGGTAGCCCACGTTGACATAACCCGGTGAAATAAACCGCTTGAGTGTCATGGGGTAAAGCGTGACACTGACTAATAGCAAGCCGATGAGGCTGCTAGAGACCAGGCGGCGTCTGATGCGTCCAGCGCGGTTTATCCCAAACGTTGCCCAAGTGGTTAGGGAGTGGATCCAGCTGGTGATTAGGATCGCTGCGCCCACAGCCAACACGATGCGCAGGCTGTGCTGAACATAGCGACTGGGCAGATGCAGCTTAAACAGCAGCAAATGGGCAATGAAGAACATGCCAATGGAGGTTAGGGCGAGCTGGGTGAGGATGCCTAGCTTTTGAGTGTGTTTGAGCAGCGTGGGGCGAGATTTTCCAAGAAAGAAAAAGGGAAGTAGGAGTCCTAAAGCTTGGGTGGCTGGGGTAAATAGCTTGCGGTGGAGAATGCCGCTGCGGCCCCGGAGCCAGTATTTGAAAAAGTCGTCGCTGAAGAAGCTAGAGCGCCCACCAGAGAAGAATTCTGGCAGCTGGAGCGCCTCTGCTTTTGAAATGGTGGGGCCATAGGCAGAGCTTTGCATGGCATAGATCAGCAAGATGCCAAAGGCGGTGCCAAAGGCAATGAGGCTGAAGCGGCGTTGTTGGCGATCGCTCCAAGCGAGCTTTTTCCAGGGTTGTAGCCAGGATTGTTCCTTACGCCAACGCACCATGCGCAACGTGAATACGCCCAAAGATAGCAACAAAGTTTGGGGATAGAACAACCCCTGGAGGATCAGGGTGAGGAGACAGGGGAAAAGCTTGCCCTGAACAACGTAGTAAAGAAAAGCGACCAATAGGGGATAGATGAAAGCGCGGGGAGTTGCTGAAGCAACGTCTGAATTCATCCAGAGGGTTTGATTGAGCAGTACGGTGCTGGTAAAGGCTGCAAAAGGCACCGGTAGTAAGGCAAGGGTGAGTTTAAAGCAGTAAAGGGTGATGACCAGGGTGATGGGCAGGGGGAGGAGCTTGTTGAAGGTGAATGGCTCGATCTGTAGCCAGGCCCCAATTTGATAGAGCAGTCGGTAGCCCCAAGGTGCGACGGATTGGAAATAGTCAGCGATCAGATCGTTGGGGAACAGGTCTGGATCGAGGAAGCGCTGCATCCAGAAGACATGCTGGCGGGCATCGTCTTGCACGATGAAGGGATTTGCGAAGGCTTGCTTGAGGGCGAGGCTGCTGTAAAGGATGCCAAAGCCGAAGCTAAGGATGAGCCAAAACCGACGAATATTGGGGCCGGGGTTCGGCTGGGTAAGAGGAGTCCAGGAGAGTTTAGACAAACGAGGGAGATGCAAGCGCTGGCTAGCCATTCAGACAAAATTGGCAGGGGCGTTGTTATTTTCCCATGGGCGATCGCTTTCCCCAGGAAACGACTCGCCATTCAATGACAACGTTAACTATGATGGTTCTGTCAACTCGCGCCACACTATCGTGGCTGCCAGTCTGAACTACCTTGATAAGCAGGCTTGCTTCGCTGAGCCTGGCGCGGCCATCTATGTCGCAGCTTTTAGTCAAGGTGGTGGAGACGCTTTAATTACCACCTAGCTCTATTAGGGGAATGGAAATCCCAGTCGATCCTGAAAATCCATTGCTGGCGCTTACTGATGTCATGATTGGCTCCGTCACAGGAAGTTATGGTTGAGAGCTGTAAACGCTAGAGTGTTAGAGAAAAATTGACTGTAAGAGGATGTCTGGGAAAGCTCTCTAGCTGTATTGTCTGACTTCATCGGGACGACTATTCACATCAATTAGGCCCTCAATCTTGCTGTGGCGGTTACGAATTTGAGGCTAGGCTGAATTCTCAAGTAATCTATAAGCCAATTGACTTAGAAGTAACAGCTAAATGGCTTAGTCTGGATTAAAGGATAAGACAAATCGCATAGTTAAATCTTGATATTTTCAAGTCGCTAATTCATACGTAAGCGAAAATGCTTGGATAGATTTGTTTAGTGGCGAAAAAATGATAAGCCCTATGATTATTGGCGTAGGAATGCCTCTATTTGTAGAGAACTAAAGTTACTTCCTTTAAAAATCCCTCGCTCAAACAATATTCGTGTGATGCTTTTTAGAAAGGCTTGTTGCTGAATCTCTGATCCTTGTAGACTCATTCCAGAATATAAATTCAGGCAAGTATCTAAAGAGAGTGAGTCCTCAAGAAATTACATCGAATCCTATCGGCATTAATAATTCCTTTAGTGGTTGAGTCCTAGTGCTCATCTCTTTTTGAGAGAGATGTACTCCGCTAGATGTTATTTCGATCACCTGAATAAGGCCATGCACTACCAAACTGGGAAGCTTGAATCATTCAAATGGCTTCCTATGTTTCTGAAATAATGCTTTAGTCTTTATCCCCCATGAAATATTCCAAACTGAAGCTCGGTTGGGCTCTATCTGCTGCCACCTTGAGCTTTGCTTGCAGCATTCCTGCAGCCCAAGCTGCTCAAATTGATAGAACAGCTGATTGTACTTCTGCCACTGGCTGTACTTTAGATAGCCTGTTTGATACAGGAACCGATAGCTATTTCTTCCGCGTCTCAGATAAGGTGTTTGATAACTTTTCTGCCACGCTGAACCGTAGCTCAAACACTATGGGGCAACCTTTCCCTGATAATTTTGGCGCGGTGACGATTAAGGGAGTGCAGAACTCTGTTACCAATAACGTTGATCTGCAACTGACCAGTGGTTTCTTTGCAGGCCAAAATCAAATGGTTGATTTGAACCTCTTCTTTGATGTAACTGCTGATAGTGGAAATTTGATTTCTGCTGTTGATTTATTCGGTAACTTGAGCGCTAGAAATGGTGGCTATGCCGAGATTGCCGAGTCTGTTTTTGATAACAGCCCAGGTGCTACTTCGTTGGATCTGATTGGTCGCGGTGTAATTGATACCCTGGGTGGCACTATCCCTGACCCAATCACGATTGCGTTAGATCGAAGCGTTTCCAGTGTCACGATTAACAAAGATATTCTCTTAGTTGGTGGTGAAGCTTCATCTGATGTCGCCACTCTATCATTTGTGGGTCAGTCTTTTGAGCAGACGACTGCGGTTCCAACACCTGCTTTGTTGCCTGGATTGATTGGATTTGGCATGTCTCTGCTGCGTAAGAAGAACAAGCAAGAAGCCTTAGCCTAATTCTAATGAAGGGCTTCGCCTATTAGATTAAGGTTTGGTTTGACTGGCAATCAAGCTTACAAAACTAGATTGCTAATCAAGCCATAGCAGTGCTCTGTGGCTTTGGCTCGCAGTTTGCTTCAAGCGCCCCGACAGCAAACTGTCGGGGCGCTGTTTTGAGAAGGCTCATTTCACTTTGTTGTTCGATGGAGACTAAATCAGTCTCCAGAGTTGTCTTTGGCGATCGCTTCAATTCGTGGCTTGAGTGTTGAATTATGCTGAGCTTCGGTAAGTGGCTATTCGCAAGCTAACGCTTGTAATCACTGGGTTGGGGCCGCAATATTTAGTCACAGTTCCGTTGATTTCCACCGCTTCAGAGGCGATCACAGAACAAGATGCCATAAAACTGTGACTCTCTCGTCGCCCTTTCTTCACCGCATTGTCCTGACCAACTAATGCCGCTAGCGGATGGTGAGGGGTGAGACCCCTCATTTAGGCAAAACCATCGCTGTTTTGCGCTTGAAAATGGGAATTCTGAAGCCAGGTTATCTATTCCGAGGAGAGTCCATCGTGGCGAATCTAGAACTGTTGGAGCGCTTGAAAGCGATCGCTGGCAATGGCAGTACTGATGCGATCTCCCAAGATCTCTCCAAGCTAGATTTTGCCGGAGCAGACCTATCCGGCCTCAACCTCAGCAACGCAAACCTGCGCGGTGCCAACTTCAGTGGTGCCAACTTGAGCGGCACTGACCTGAGCGGTGCAAACCTGAGCCAAGCTCAGCTTCAAGGCAGCAACCTCAGCGGGGCCGAATTGCAAGGTGCAAACCTCAGTGGTACAGACTTGAGCGATGCCGAGCTTCGCACTGCCCGCTTGGATGGTTGCGACCTCCGCCGAGCGAATCTCCAGGGCAATGACCTCAGCGAGGCAACGCTCTACGAAGCCGACCTAAGCGAAGCTAATTTGAATGCGGTGAAGTTGAGCCGCGCGAATCTAGGCCGTGCCAACTTTAGCTGCGGCAATTTGACTGATGCGGACTTGGGCGAAGCGCGCTTGGCTGGGGCCAATTTTAGCGGAGCAAACTTGGGTGGAGCAACGCTTAGCCACGAAGCGAGCGAACGCTTGAGCCGCAGCGCCGCCAATCTGCAAGGGGCCGTTTTCGTTTAGCTCTGACCGCTCTCATAATCTGAACTGGCTATGCAACTGACTAGCCCCATGGAGAAACTTCTCCATGGGGCTTTTG